>CAZGDG010000046.1:0-24304 GCA_964524415.1 uncultured Flavobacteriaceae bacterium | reverse complement strand
GCTGTGTTGGTAAAATTAAGAGGTAATGGATTGGCACTATTTATGGCGTCTTGTTCCGACAGATAAAAGCTAACATTTTCAATACCGTTGATACCATTTGTTATGGCAGCCGCAACGTTAGTTAGGTTAATGGTTTCGATTCCGTCATTGGAGCTGTCATCGCACAAAAATAAATCCTCAGGTTCGTTAAATTCAGGATTGGTGCCTACCGCAATATCAAAAGCAGCTATGGCCATGCAGGTATCATCTGTAATATTTTCTACACGGCAATAAATAGTTTCTGGATTACTTGTGTTTTGGTAAGGAGACGTTTTGTCAATCGTATTTGACTTGTTCTCAGCATCGCTTAGACTTAAATAGTATGATACTATTTTGCCGGTTTGGCCATTAAGCGCTTCAGCATCTTTGGTTTCAAACAGAAAATCTCCAATGCCGTCGCTTTCATTTTCACAAATATTATAAGGGCTTAGCTCATTATTAAGATTGCCTACATAGGGCAAAGTGTTTACAATAATTTCTAGTTCCTCAACCGAAAAACATCCGGTCACCGTATTTTCAACACGTACAAAAACCGCTTCTGTTTGGGCTTGATAAGTGGTTGTGTTAGTGATGCTGTTCTGGTCAAGGCTCGCGTCTTGAAAGGTGTTGTGAAAGGTTATTGAACGGTCTACGGTAGAAGTAACAATTTCAGGAATGCTAGCTGTTAAATCAATGGTGGCAATGCCATCTCTGTCTGCATCGCAGATTACAATATCGTTTGGTGTATTGCTTTCTGGTGCAAGTAGAACTTCGACATCAAAGGAATTAATATCCGCACACCCCGTATCCACCGAACTTATCCTCGGAAATAAGGTGAACGGGTTATTGACATTGGTATATAAATTTGGTAAGGCATTAATATTAGCTTCTGCATCGCTTTGCGATAAAAAGTAAGTCACCGCAAATCCACTTTGACCTTGGGTGACCAAATCGTCAAAACTCGAAAGGTCTATTTGCGTAAGTCCATCTTGGTCTTCATCACAAACAGTTGTTGCTCCAATAGAGTCAAATTCCGTGATTGGATTTAGAATAATTTCAATACTTGAAACCTCAAAACAAGTTGGACTAGTAAGTGTTAGGTATAAGGTGTAGGGATTACTTGTAACCAATAATGGCACTGTTTGATCCATGGGATTAACTTGATTATCCCTATCTTCCTCTGTTTCATAGAAATCTATAGAAATATCTGGTATTTCATTCATAATTACAGCAGCAATTGCTTGTAAGTCGAAGTCCTCTGTACCGTCATTATCTGCATCACAGCGTAATATATCGTTGAGATTGGTAGCTGTTAATAGTAAATTCGTGTGAATCTCTATAGGTGTTACTGCCGCACAACCTGTGATGTTGTCTTCAACCCTTATAAACAAGACTTGCTCATTTATAACGGTATTGGCGTAGTTTGTATCATTGGCTATCGCATTAATACCATTTTCAGCATCATCAAAGCTTTCGTGAAAGGTGACGTTTACACCAGTTAAACCTTCTAAAACGTCTGGAATAATACTAGTTAAATCGAATTGAGCAAAGCCGTCATGATCGGTGTCACAAGCATCTATATAATGCTCATCTCGGTTAATAATTGGTAAGTCTAAAACTGAAATATCCAAGGTTGTTGTAGTGCTGCATCCTGTCAATGGATTAACAATTGAGACAAATAGTTGCTCATTAGGATTAGTATTGACGTAGGGCATGGGCAGAGCATTGATTCCCAATTGCGCATCGCTCAAGGTGAGATGGTAATTTACAACTAAATCACTTTGTCCATTGGTAATTTCATCATCTTTCACCGTTAAGTCTATAGTAGTTGCACCATCGGTATTTTGGTCGTCACATACCTCAAGAGGTGTAGGGTCAATGATTGAAGGAATTGAATTGACAATAAGATTAAAATTAGAAAAGGCTAAACAACCGTTAGAATTGTCTTCAATCCTCACATAAATCGGTTGAGGATTAATTGAATTTTGTATGGAACCTGAGATAGCGTTGGACCCATTGTTAGCGTCATCTTGACTTAGGTGGTATGAAATAGTGTAGCTCGAAGGAGGTACTGATGCCAAGACTTCGGCGTCTTTTGTTGTAAGGTCGAAAAACTCCACGCCGTCGTTGCTAGCATCATCACATAATTCAAAATCGGAAATCGGGTCGGAAGTTTGGGTTGAACTCAGCTCAATATTGATATCATCTTCAATGATACACGTGCTCCCAGCCAATGGGATTTCTATCTCTACCCTGTAATTACCAGACACAATTGCCGTAAGGTTAGGAGCAGTTGCGCCATTTATTAAACTACCATCAAGATACCAGGCATAACTAGCGTCAGGATTGTTAATATTGCCATCTAATGTCACTTCGGCTGCACAGGTTGAGAAATCTTCACCCAGATCAACAGTAGCATCAAAACTATTACCTTGAATAAACACTGCTGAGTCGTAATTTTCATCCGTTTGGTCTGCAATAATGAGTTTGATTTGGTAGGCTACGTTGGGTTGAATAGTTGCTGTGGCAGAGAGTACCGTTGTTCTACCGTTATAATTGGTGTCTCCTAAGTTATATCCTTCAAAATATTGTTCATTGGACGCTTCACAGAACCCTACGATTTCGTCATGAACGGTAGTGGTGTTAACAGGAATACTAGTTCCTGGTACCAAGGCAATATTTGTGTAGGGATTACCGCTATTGGCTTCTCTAATTAAAAAGGCAAAGCCATCTGAATACTCACAAGGAAAATTAGCGAAGTACTCTTCAGAAGCCAATATATAATTAAACTGAATTTGATTTGAAATGGATGTAAAATTAAACTCGATGGATGTGGCATTCAACGTTCCGGAAATTCCTAAGGCAGCTTCTAAATCTGGGTCGGTGTCCCAGCTTGCGTCACCGTCGTTTAAGATGGAAGGGATTTCACCATTACCCGCAGAATCTACATTACCTGTACTTAAGACTATTCCGTTCTCAAAAGGGAAGTTGGAATTACTACGTTCAAAATAACCAAAGCTGCTTAGTCCTGAAGCAGAACCGTTAACAGGAGAAGAAATATCCGAAACTTCAACGCAACCTTGAATGAGGTTGTTTTGCACTAAATCTTCGACTGAAATTGAGGAGTTGATAGACACTTGTTGCGCATGGCTGGCACAAAAAAGTAGCCAGGCTAAAAGTAGATGAGCAAAACTTTGTCTATTCATTAGTTTGGTTAAGTTTAGGATAAGAACAAAGCTGATTTTGGGACGATGCAGACTTTGATACTCTTTTCTGCGCGGAAAAATAGATTTTAATTAGACGAAATACAAAAAAATACGATGAAATACTTAAAATGTTAACATATGCAGGCCAATCTGAAGTTAAAACAACAAAAAGGCCTCTGAATGAGGCCTTTTTTCCCAAATTGAATTGCTAAGATATAGTATTAAAATACTAAGTATCTCTTAACCTAAACTCAATAGTCTGAAATTACTGCTTATACAATTTAATGTCAAATTAATAAGATGAAATGCACAAAACCTTAACAAAATTAATAATTTACGTACACCCAACCTGCCATTGGTCGATAGTCCGGATCATTGAGGTAAAGCACGTAATAATAAGTCCCAACAGGAACCAAATTGCCAACACCATTAATACCTCTATTTATTTCTCCTGTCCATGGTTTCGCGTTATCTCCTTCAAAAATTAATACGCCATGTCTGTTGAATATTTTTAGTTCGTGATCTGTGAAGACATCATAAAGGCCTTGGATATTAAACCAATCGTTAGTATCGTCATTATTTGGAGAAAATCCTTGTGGTATTCGCGGAGGACAATTCTCTATGAGCAAATCCAATTGAAGAATTCTATAACAGGGTGTTTCAGGTACTTTTACGTAAATCGTTTGAGGTGCACTAAGATTTGTATAGTTCGTAACATCCAAAATAGCATTTTCATCAGTTATTAAATCCTCTAAGGATTCATAAAACTCTGCTGTAGGGTTAAGATTATCATTAAGTATGTTTGATAAGTCAAACGTTGCTGTTTCAAATCCTTCGTTACAAGCCTTAAGTGGTGGCAAAAGTTCGATTTCGGGACTACGCAATAATTCAATTACTACTTCATTGGAATTATTGGTTTCATTGTTTTCATGAACGATACCTGTCATATTTCCAATGTCATCAGCCATAGCCAAAATGGTAATTTCTGGATTTTCGGTAGACCCTAACTCAACAGTTATTGTTCCGCTTTCACTTCCACCGATGGGAATAGCAGTATTTGTTTCAGTTTGTCCTATGAGATTGCCATCAGCATAAAATGCTATTGGTGTATTGGTAGGAAGAACTTCGGTACTATTTAAGTTGAATACCGTATATTCTAGAGTAACAGAATTATTATTGCATTCTACTAAGGCGGTATCTAAATTGATTGTTGCGTCAGGTAACCTGCTATTTAATACCGTAATAATATTATTAAGTATAATTAAATCGGCTCTAAAAATACCAATATCATCGAAAGTACCTGTAGTCATTGTTATTGAAGCGGAGGTGTCACCAATTGAAATATTGTTTTCTATGCTATACACATCTAAATCGCCATTATAAAATTGGGTTGAATTTGTAAATGTATTGGTGCCGTTAAAGGCATTATCAGCTAAGTTTAAAGGTGGATTTGAAATAATATTTCCATTTATGGCGAGTGATTCACCAAAATTAAGAGCATCATCACCTTCCCAGGCCAAAAAACCAATCTTAGCACCTTGGTTATCAAAAACATTGATATTATTGAGGTTAATTTCGAGCTCACCTACATTTCGATTAATGATTTGTAAACCCTGAAATAGGCTCACCTGATTTAAAGGAAGCGAAACATCTTCGTAGATAATGTAAATGGCCCAACCTCCAAAATTAGTTCTGTTATCGCAATAGCCTGGCTCTGACAACAAAATGGCGTTAATATCCAAATCAGAGAGATTATAGCTGCCGTTACCATGTTCAAGGACAAGATCTGTAATATCCGCATAGGAGGAGAAATAAATCAATTCATTATTGTCTACTGTTGTATAACCAACGGTATATGTATTGTTAGCTATAACTTCGGTTCCATTTAACGTCACATTAGCGTCACCTGGTCCAGAGCCTGCCCAGTATAAGTAAGCTTTTACGATATTTTGGTTTTCATCTAAATTTAAATCAGCCTCAGAACTCTCTAAAATGGTACAGAATGTATTGCCATTATTTTCTATGGGATTGAGGGTATTTCCTATGGCCAAATAATCATACCTGCCATTGAATTGTTCAAATAAAGTGATATCCTGCGCAAAAAGAGGGAAACTAAAAGCAAGAAAAAGACAATAGATTGAATGAAGTATCTTCTTCAAAGTCTAAGGCATTGGTTAGTCTTAAAAATACATAAAAATTACCTATCGCTTTAGTGTGAAGTGGCTGGTAAAGGTGCGTCCATCTTCTAAAGTCACACTAAACCAATAATCACTGGTTGGCATTTTTGCACCGTTGTAAGTGCCGTCCCAACCTGGACCAAGCGGATTCAGTTCTTTTAATAACTTTCCATATCTATCGAAGATGAAAACTTTGGAGTTGGGTTGAAATTGCTCAGAAACGCCTTTGATTTGCCAAAAATCATTATAGTTGTCATTGTTAGGAGTGAAAAATTTAGGAAAACCAATCACAGAAACGTCTTCTTCTACAATACCGCAATTATTCTTATCCCTAATGTAAACCGTGTAGATGCCAGGGCTTAAATTTTCAAACGTATTACTGTCTTGATAAGGGCCACTTATACCCTGAATGGCATACTCATAATTCCCTTCACCAGTGACAAATACAGTTACCACATTGTTATCTGATGCATCTGTAATTTCAACATCTGTAACCGTAGCAATGTTAGATGGTACTACAGTTATGGTTCTGTTTTTAGAACAGCCGTTAGTATTGGTAACGGTTACGGTGTAAGTACCTGGCTCATTAATTTCTATTTCTATGGTATTTTCTCCGGTGGACCAATCGTACAAATAATTGTTGGGAATATCATCAATAACGCCGCCATTTAAAACAATGGTTTCAGGAAAAAAGTTGAGGCAGTATAACGTTTCTAGTTCTGTTTCAATATTCGGAAGTTCAAAAACCGTTAATTCGATTTCACTTATGCCAAAGCAGGCATTTGCATTTTCTACTCTGGCATAAACGGTTTGGTTGTAAGCCTGTGTATTTATAAAGGTTGAATTTAATGGGTTATTCTCTAACAGAGCATCTGAGTAGGTTTCATAGTAGGCGATTTCCAAACCTGTAGGCGCACCAGCTAAAATAGTGTCGTTGGCATCGGCAAGGTTAAAGGTTGTAAATCCGTCTTCATTGCCGTCATTGTCACAGGCATTAAGACTTGCGTTATTGGTTTGTGTTGCACTTACCTCGAGAAGCACTTCGCTGCTGTTGTTACAACCCGTGAGGTTATCGGTAACTTTGGCAAATAGCAATTGTGGATTTTCAAAATTCTCAAAATTATCTGCATTTACGGGGTTTGTGTTGGTGTCTGCATCCATTTGAGATAAATAGAAATTGACAGAGACATTAGAGGCACCAGCAATAATATCATCAACGATTTCATTTAAGTTAAAGCTGGTAAATCCTTCAGGGATTCCGTCTTCGTCACATTGAAATAAGCTGGCATTATTAGCAATTGGAGCACTGTTTACGATGAGATTAAAACTATCCGTGCTGTAACAGTCGGGATTCAATGTATTTTCAATTCGCACAAATATGGTTTCATTTGCAGCACCTGTATTGGTGTATAGCAATGGAAGTGGGTTAGCATTGGCATCTGCATCTGCTTGGTTTGAATGAAAACTTACTGCAGTTTCAGTTTCACTCTGGGAGCCTCTAACAAGCGGAATAATCTCATTAAAATCAATTTGAGCTATACCATCTGTAATATCACCAAGGTTGTCACAGAATTCTATGGACTCATTTTGAACTATTTCCGGAGTATCAAAAACTTCAAGCTGAAAGGAATTGACATCAAAACATGTGGCATTATCTACATTATCTACGCGCACATATATGGTTTGAGGATTTGACGTGTTAACAAAAGGAAAGGTGATGGGATTTTCTTTGTTGTTAGCATCGGCAAGACTTTCATAATAGCTTACATTAAACTGATTTGGGTCTTGAGCAAGCAGCGTTTCTGCATTTTTTGATGTAAAATCAAAAGTGGCCTGACCATCGTTACCTAAATCATCACAAAAAACAACATCGGTTAATGGATTAGCCACAGGAATATCAAAGATACCAACTACTGCACTACCTTCAATTGGGCAATCACCATTATTAGGTTCTATAAAGACTTCGTAAAACCCAGGTGTATCCACGAAAAGCTCGAACCCTGTTTCAGGTAAGGGGTTACCATTAAAGGACCAAACATAGTCCGCACCTGGCAAATCATCGGCTCTTAAGGTATAGGTTTCACCTGCACATAATTTTAGTTCGGTGGTGCTTTCACCATTTCTAATAATGTCTATTTGGGAATTAAATAGGGATTGAATAAACGGTGGCAGTCCAATTCTGCTCAGGTTTTGAGAGTTACCGCTTATATCCAGTAAAACACCTTGCTCTTGATAGTTTGCTGCCAGACCATTGGCTTCTGGATTGTTTATCACACCTAGAAACCTCCCTGTATTATTGAAATTACTAAATTCTACTTGTGCTCTATAAATTCGTCTGTCAATTCCTAGTTGTAAAGCGCCAGCACTCAGTGTATTTGAGGTGTGAATTACTTCCAGGGAATTTGGGATATCTGCGCTCTCCAGGTCCCACTGTAACACTTGGCTCGCACCATTACCATCTGGTCCAATCCCAATCGTCGCATAGGCTTTTCTATTTTCTGCTGAAAATTCAACACCATAAGGGCTGTTGTTATTTTGGGCGCTGTATAATTCAAGGCCATTTGTGACTTCACCAGTATCATTATTAAAATCGAATAGCCAAACACTACCACCCGCATCATTTGCTAATACTGTAGATTCGCCATAGTGGGCTACCAACAATTTAGAACCATCAGGTGAGGCTTTGAGATAACCGAGAGCATTTCTTCTATAGCCTTCATATGGAATATAAGGTCCCACGGTAGAAACCACAGGTGTGGTATTCACACCGTTTTCATCAACTTTGAAGGCATAGAATTTATCACCAAAATGCGTAAGTACCCAAATAGAGGTGCAGTCATCTGCACCGACTGCTGTTATTTTTTCAGAACATTTAAAGTCGTTTTGAATCGGTACACTAGGGTCGTAAGTTATTAGTGGTATGTTTTTCTCCACATTATCCACAGCACCAAGACCACCATCGTCATTTATGTTAACTAGTGAATACATTAAGCCATCATTAACGCCATCATTGGCCGCATCATTTGGAAATGCTGATGAATTCAAGTGATGTGGTTCGTCAACGGTGAAAATATAATAGAAATCAGGGTCTTGAGGTTTGGGAACGATTACACCTGATGAGGTACTTGAGTCGTCTCCACGCAAACCGGTTCCGTTGAGCATGATTTGGTGGTTACGATTCCACACCGTTCTGCCATCGGAATAGAACAAAAGGTTTCCATTTTCATCAGAAATTGTAGTACAACCTTCTAAAGTATTAAGTGCACCGTTGGTTATACCTGTTACGGTACCAGCTTCAGCATCAAAACGGACGCCTGCATTTTGACCAAAGTACCAGAACGAGGCCTCATTTTGGCTCTGAGCAAAAAAACCTAGCATGCAAAAGGTAAGGAGAAAACAAATTCTTATCATAATATCCTTTAAAATGGCGCTGGCTATAGTATTCTTTAAACGATGGTTTAGAGAATATTTAGGGTTTTCATAGCAACGATTTCAAAGATATTACAAATCTCTCTTTTTTAGCAATCGATAAGACAAAAAGATAAAAAGTGCAGACCAGCCAACAACAATTGCTATTTCGTACCAATGAACGGCATAGTCATAAGCCATTTCGGTTTTTTCTGGAAACTTGGTCATTACGATACGCTGAATGGGTTGGTCTATCAGTTTATACATGGATTCCAAGGGCATAAAATTCTTTACTTTAAAGGCATCGTCTCCATTTCCAAATATTTCATACGCACCCCAAAACACCAACCATTCTACAATGTATAAAACTACAAGAAAGGCCAAGGCAAAAGCTGAGCGTTTTACCAGCATTCCAAAGAACAAACATAGGCTAAAGAACCCAACAAGTTTAACAAAATAGGCTAAGAGAAACTCTATTTCCCTAACGACAATGGATGCTTCCGTATAGCTGGAATAATACATGCCAATGAAAAACGTAGCTAAGCCAATTAAAATAGTGGCACAAAGCGAAAAGAAAACAATAGTGTAAAACTTGGACAGAATGAATTCCTTTTTGCTCAACCCATCTATAAGATTTTGTTTTAAGGTTTTGTTGGAATATTCATTGCCTATCATACTCACTACAACAATGGCAAAGAAGAATTTAAAGTAGGAGGCAAAGAAGGTTGTAATATGCCAAATTATGGGAAAATTGAATATCCCAAGCTCACCAAGTTCTAAGGTAAAAAATCCAAAAAAGTTAATTTTTATTGAGGATAATACCAAAACGGTAAATGGTAATATAAAGGATACAAAAATCAAGGCTCTACTAACCTTATTAAGCCAGAGTTTCTGTAGTTCTAATTGTATAAGACGCAGCATAATTATGATTGATTAGACTAATCCAAAATTTGGATTATGCAGTTTTTTGATTCGATTTTAACTCGTCGGTCAATTGTAAGAATTGCTCTTCAAGGCTTTCTTTGCGCTTCACAAGGTGCGACAGAATAATACCTTTGTCGAACATGAGCTTATTGAATTCTGGTGCCGACATAGGTTCTGTAAGGAAGCCTGTAATGAGGTCGCCATCTACTTTTACCTTTCCAAAATTGGGATGGTTGTTTAGAAGCGATACAAGTTCATCTTGCTTTTCAGCTTTAAGCTCAAAGAAGCCATGACTGCTAATCATTTCATCAACTCGACCCGAATACAATTTTTCACCCTTACGCAATACCACAACATGCGTACAGACTTTCTCAACCTCATCCAGGAGGTGAGATGCCAATAAAATGGTAGTTCCGTTGGCTGCAATCTCCTTAATGATTTGCCTTATTTGATGAATCCCTTGAGGATCCAAACCATTTGTAGGCTCATCAAGGATAAGGATTTCTGGGTCATTTAACAATGCAGACGCAATGGCCAAACGTTGTTTCATACCCAAGGAATAGGTCCTAAACTTATGATGCTTGCGGTCTAAAAGACCAACGATTTCCAATTTTTTGTCGATTTTACTGTGGTCTACGCCTTTTATTTTACAGACCAGTTTAAGGTTTTGTTCAGCGGTCATGTAAGGGTAGAAATTAGGACGTTCTATGATGGCACCAACTTGTTTTAGGGCATCATGAGTTGAGATATTGCCATCGAACCAATGAAAATCGCCAGAAGTTTTATTAACCACATTAAGAACTATACCTAGTGTTGTGGATTTACCACTTCCATTGGGTCCTAAAATACCGTAGACATTACCCTTATTAATGGTAAAACTTAAATCTTTAACAGCGGTGAGGTACCCAAATTTTTTGGTGAGATTGTTTATTGTAAGGATTGGCTCCAAAATGGATTGGTTTTTTTGATTGTTTATTGATAAGACGAGTGAAGTAATTTTTTGTTACAGGTTTTACGCTTTGCCGCTAGCAACATGTTGTTAAAGTCAAGTAACAAAACCTTTTGTAATTAGGATGGAATTTTTTTATCTTTAGCTCAAAGTACAGAAAATGAGATATATACTAAATCCCTTTAAACAGATTTATGACATCAACGGCAAAGCCAGCTTAAAGGAATTTTGGTATTTCTTTTTGTTTACTTGGTTAGTGCTGTATCCGCTTTGGGTCGTATTTAGAGGTCAGTTTGAATTTAACAGGGAATTGAATTTCTGGGTACGGATATTACTGAGCTTGCCCTTAATTACTTTAGGCTTTAGACGACTCAATGATGCAGGCTACAACAAATGGTTGTTTTTAATACCTATTGCTGGTGTATTATTGGCCACTACACCTCAAGATAACAAAGCGGAAGAAGATTTAGGGTTGCAATAAAACTTAAATTGGTTAATTCCAGTTTTCATCAAAATCCAAACTTTCATAATCGTCCATATCCAAATCATCGTCAAACTCATTAAAGTCGTCAAAACTTTCGGCTTCAAATGATTTCTCTGGTGCGTTGTCTGGAATTTGGCCATGGACAAACATAAGGTTGGGATAATCGGTACCTTGGGCTTCCTCAACAATCTCTGCTAATTCCACATAAAACGTCCACATGCTAAGGAAATCGTAGACGTAAATTAATTTTGGTGAGGCTTCGTGCACCACGTCCTTAATTGTGGTTGTTGCCATAACCTTAACTTTATTGGAGCCCTCGCTCATATCAAACATGGCGATTTCCTCGCCTTGATTCCAATCGTCATCACTAATGTAAAACGAAGCCATTTCCATACCATCAAAACCAAAGGATTGGGTAATAATATTATGGAGGTCTTCCATGGTGTCGGTTTCCCTGATTTCTAAATCACGAAACACATCATCTTCTGTATCGTTGTCTAAAATGACTCTAAAGCGGTAAATCATAAGTGTAAATCTATACTAAATATACAATTTAACTAGCACTTGTAACTGGTTTTAAAACCTTCTTATTGCTACTTTCTAAAATAATATAAAACTGAATGCCAATCATAATTGCAGCAATGAGCAGGTGGATTGGCTGTGTTGAAAATGGAAAATTAAAATAGTACATGGCAATACCAGTAGCAATTTCAAGTCCAATGCACACCAATACTAAATTGATTTTAGAGTAGCCCAAATTAAGCTTTCTATTTCTAAAGAACAGTATAAGATTGAGCACCAAAATGAGTATGGATAAGGTTCTATGAATATAAAAATCATTTGGCGCAATGGCTGTAAAATCCCAATTGAGATACCCATTCAATTTATTTTGAACATCAACAAATTGACGTACCTGTGTACCAAGTATAATTTGAATGAGACTAATTACTGTCGCTACAATAAGAATGATACGAAATCGCCCATCATAAATTTGATTTTTAAAGGATGTTTTGGCCGTATAGATAAGATATAGGATGAGGGCCACAATAACCAAGGCCATAACCATGTGCGTGGTAATCTTGTAAGGCGCCAGATTAGAATCTACAACAGTCTTACCGAGCCACGCCTGAAATCCCATCCCAAATACTGTAAGTAATGAAAGTATAAGGAATCGCTTTTTGTCTTTCCACAACCAAATAGCCATAATGGTAAATAGCAAAATAGGTAAACCAGAAAGTGCGCCGAGTAAGCGATTTATATATTCTACCCACGTATGCACGGGATTAAAAATAGCATAGTCATGCGCGGTGTAGGGTTCCCAATTGTTGAGGTTAAGCTCGTCATCAGAGACAAAATCTGTTTTGGCTACCTGCAAAGCTTCATCTACAATGATAACCACGCCTTTCTTGTAATCGTGATTAGGTTTGAATTGTAAATCCGAAATATCTGTAGGAGGGATGTAATACCCAAAGCACTTTGGCCAGTCTGGGCAGCCCATTCCAGAGCCTGTCATCCTTACAATGGCACCTGCTGCAATAACCAAATAGATTAATACAAGGGCTACCTTTGCCGTTTTTCTAAATCTCTTTTTCATCGCTTATTGTTAAGCCTAATTTCTTTCCTTTTTCTAGCATTAACTCATATGCTGCTTCATGTTCATTGGGAATCTTCCCATCTAGAATGGCTTCTTTTATGGTTTCCTTTATCATTCCTATTTCACGAGAGGGACCAAGATTAAAGGTTCTCATAATTTCTTCACCAGTCACAGGTGGTTGAAAATTTCGTATACGATCACGTTCTTCAACCTCAGTTATTTTCTCACGAACCAATTTAAAATTGTTGTGGTATTTTCTGAATCGTTTTGGGTTTTTGGTTGTAATATCTGCCTCGCAAAGTGTCATTAAATCCTCAACGTGCTCACCTGCATCAAAAATAAGCCGTCGCACGGCAGAGTCCGTAACCTCAGATGCCAAGGCTATAGGTCTCGAGCTCATCAATACCATTTTTTGAACAAACTTCATTTTATCATTCAAAGGCATTTTAAGCCGTTTAAACAACTTATAAACCATTTTAGACCCTACAAATTCATGCGCATGGAAGGTCCAGCCATTCTTTTTAGTAAATTTTTTTGTTGGTGCTTTGCCTATATCATGTAATAATGCTGCCCACCTTAGCCATAGATTATCTGTGGTTTTGCAAATATTATCCACGACTTCCAGCGTGTGATAAAAATTGTCTTTATGACGTTGGCCTTCAATTTCTTCAATACCTTTTAAGGCCGTAAGTTCTGGGAGGATATATTCTAAAAGTCCTGTTTTTTCCAAGAGCTTAAACCCTGTGGAAGGTTTAGACGTTTCAAGCATTTTATTCAGTTCTACAACGATGCGCTCTTTGGTAATGATTTTAATTCGGTCTTTGTTGCGCTCTATGGCTTCAAAAGAATCCTTCTCTATTTTAAAATCCAATTGAGTTGCAAACCGAATGGCGCGCAGCATACGCAATGGATCGTCACTAAAGGTAATATCTGGGTCTAATGGTGTTTTTATGATGCCTTTTTCTAAATCCGACAAGCCATTAAACGGGTCGATGAGGTCTCCATAATTAGCTTCATTAAGACTTAGTGCCAACGCGTTAATTGTAAAATCGCGACGGTTTTGGTCGTCTTCCAATGTCCCAGTTTCTACCACTGGATTTCTACTGTCCTTTGTGTAGCTTTCTTTTCTGGCGCCTACAAATTCAACATCTATATCATTATATCTCAACATGGCAGTGCCATAGGTTTTGAAAATCTGAACTTTGGGTGAATTCGGCAAGGATTGGGAAACATGTGAGGCCAATTCAATTCCGCTACCTACAGCCACGATATCGATATCCTTAGAATTCTCTCTTTCTAACAATAGGTCCCTTACAAAACCACCAATGACATAGCAGTCAACTCCTAGGTCTTGAGCTGATTGTGATATAGACTTAAAAATTTCGTGATTTAAGGCTTGTTTGTAATTCATAAAAACTAGTAAGCTTTAGTACGATAGTAGCACCAAAAATACATGGCAAAGATACGATTTAGCCTCTAGGTAATAAAATTGTGTCTTTGAAATTAGAGAGTTAAATAGGCTATTAGCGTTTGAATAACGCATGACCTAAAACAATTTTTTCTTTCACATTGGTCAAGGCATCAATAGCCGTAGAATAGGCTGTAAATGCTTTCTCAAACTTTAGGCTGGGAAGTAAGGTCAATAACTCGGCCGGAAACAATTGTGGCAAAACAATAACGCGCTCATCGGACTTGTAATGTTCTGCGTAGTCCGTAAGTTCTCTAGGATGTGGTTTTATGTAGATGAGTTCCGTTTGGGCCTGATTTACAAAATCGTCATAGTATTTCAGTTTGGTGCTCTCATCTGCTACAATACCATCTTCATTTAAGGTTTGTGTGATAATTAGGCTTTTGGTCTTATCTTTTGGAAAAACACTAATATCTTTTAAGGTACTGTCATGGAAGAAGGCTTGTGTTAGTTCCTCTTGTTTATCTGAACTTAATTGGGCCAGTGTTGCTTTCCAATTTAAGCGTTCCGATTTTAGTTTAAGCTCTTTGGGTAAGTCATCGGGTTTAGAGGCAAAAACCTTGGTAATCCTTTTGTCAAAACCATTAGGTATAGGTCTGTTTACCAATTTATTCGATAGCTGTTTGGTGGTAGTTGGAGCAGTGGTTACGTATGTTTTAAGACCATCCTCTATCATAAAGATGCTATGGTCTTTGTATTTGTAGATAAAATAGTTTTTGGCGGAGTCTGGAGAACAGATGTAGATATCATATTCGGAATCGTCCCTTAATAAATTGAGCATCTGATCATCCTCTGCATCAATGAGAGACACAATTTTTTTCCTGTTTAAAGTATAGGTTATTTTTCCGGCCATTCGTTTTTGTTTTTTCCGGCCTGGCATTAAAATGACGTCGGTAAACCATCTTGTTTGTTTTAGGCCTTTGATAAGGGATTCTATATTGGGAGTAATTTCAACAATGACCAGTATACCTGGCTTTAATTTGCGCTCTTCTATATGCAGGATAGACAAAAGGATGTGGTAGACGGAAGTTACTACAAATAGTCCTTTTGTTTTCATAGGTATTGGCATAATTAGAATGCTAAAATAGTTATATTTTTGTACCCTAACGAAGGCACTGGCCTATGAATTGGTAGGTCGAGTCCTTTAAAGGCGCATGACATTTTAGATTGTAGCCTTTTCGGAATTAAAAAAATTGAAGTGCTGAAAACCAAATATATCCATACGTCTTATAAAAGTCACGAATCTTTTTTAGACCATATCATAGATAATTTTGAAATTGAAGGAGAACCTTTCGGTAATCAAGAACGGAACACTTTAAAATTATTTAAACTTAAGGGCCAGAACTTAAATGTTAAATCCTTTAGGGTTCCAAACATTGTTAATCAAATTACCTATCGTTTTTTTAGAAAAAGTAAAGCACAGCGCTCTTTTGAATATGCCCAAAAGTTACTTCATCTTGGTATAGGCACGCCCCAGCCCGTTGCCTATTACGAATTTACAACGCCATTTTTATTTAAGAACAGTTATTATATTTCCGAGCAATTAGATTGCCAACTTACCTACAGGGAACTTACAACAGACTTAGATTATCCAGATCACGAAAAAATACTCAGGGCCTTTACACGGTTTACATTTCAACTTCATGAGAAGGGTGTCAATTTTTTGGATCATTCGCCAGGGAATACTTTGATACAGAAAGTTGGAGAGGACTATCGGTTCTTTCTGGTCGACTTAAACCGGATGGAATTTAAATCCATGGATTTTGAAACCCGAATCAAAAATTTTGCCAAGCTCACTACGCACAAATCCATGATTAAAACCATGAGCGATGAATATGCAAAATTGTGTGGAGAAGATTTTGACAAAGTTTATAACTTAATGTGGTTGGCCACACAGAAGTTTCAAGAGCGCTTTTGGAGACGAAGACGAATTAAGAACAAGGTGTTTTTCTGGAGAAAAAAATAATGAATTAGTTCTTAGACCGATACAATTCCCTCAACTTTGAATACTTTAAAAAGGTAAGATGGCCAGTTTGATAACATATAACAAAGCCATTAAAGCCATCTAAAAACCCCAAACGAAGCACGTAAGCTTTAAAAAATGCCCATGTAGGATTCCAAAAAATTTTCCACAAGGGTGCCGAGATTCCTTTGTTGTAGTAAGCTTTAGATGCTATGGTCGAAAAATGTTCCATCTTTTTGTTAAACTCCGAATAAGTCTGGTAAGTTTTGTGAAGAATGTCGCCTTTAAGGTGTCCGGTTTTGGCTCGATTATCGAATAATTCTATGTGGTCATGCGGGTTAAGGCCACGCCATTCGGCCTTTGTCTTATCGAATACACGGAGTTTTTTATTAGGGTACCAATCCGAATAATTTATCCACTGCCCACAGAAATTATTGCGTCTGTTGCAGTAATACCCATCATATTGCCAAGATGATTTTAAGTGTTGTATGGATTGTTGCAATTCTTCAGATAATGATTCGTCTCCGTCTAATGAAACCACATGGTTGTATTTGGCTTGGCTTAAGGCAAAGTTCTTTTGCTCAATGTAGCCTAGGAATTTTTGTTCAATAAATTTCACCTTAAATTTTTGGCATATGGCTTTGGTCTTGTCGGTAGAATAGGAATCTACCACTACAATTTCATCGACAACATTGTGCAGGGATTCAAGGCACTTTTCTATGTAGCGTTCTTCGTTAAACGTAATGACGACACCTGAAAATTTTAGCATAGCTGGGTGTATGTGCGCCAAAAATACAATTTTAAAATATCTTTAAAATTAAAGTCGATGTAGGCTTTTTAATGACAAGAGTACAAGCACAACCAAAATTTTTTAGAGATGTAATCAACACTAAACCTTCAAGACCTAGGACTTCAAAGCAGAAATATAATAAGGGTTATTTTTCGTTCAAACCTTCTATAAAAGTTAGCAACGCTTCTTTGAATAATTCAGGATTAAATTCCTCGTATAATGAAAGCGCTTGCTTTTTATAAGCCTTTTCTGGTTTTTTGTAAATCCCTGGCTTATAATCCTTGAGATGGACTGAGACATTTGTCTTGGCATCATCAAAAATATTCCAAGTGTTTTTATCTATCCAAGGCGAAAATATGGTAAAGGTTGGGACATTTAGTGCTTTTGCCATATTTACTGCACCACCTTCATTACCTATGAGAGCATCGCAATAGGTCGTTAGGGCCATAAAATCTCTCAAGCTGTTACCAAAAACATCCAGAAAAATTTGGGATTGTGTTTTAGGGCCGCAAAGATCATAAATCGTGTTGGCATCGTCCTTTTGTTTAGGGATATAATTAAAAAGAATTTGAGTTTTGGGATTGAATTCTACGATATAGTCCAATAGTCTGGCCATATAATCAAAGGGATAGGTTTTTAGTATGCCACTTCCTAGAACACTTATCATATATAGTGGCGCTGCAATATCAATACCGCTAGACATCAAATAGTTTTTGGCTTTTTCCTTCTCCTCTGTGGTTAAATAGATTTTTGGTTTTAAAGGCTTTTCCAGAGTTATTCCGAGAGGCTCTAAAAGTTGTAATCTGTTTTCGATGGCCAATCCTGCCTTTGTTTGCGGTGTAGCTTTATAGATTACAGGATGGTCGTAAAGGAAAGCGGTATAACTTTTATATTTTGAAATTTTGACTTTCGCTCTTGAAAACAAGGTTATTAGATTACTGGACAATTTGGAGTAGGCATCTACAACCACATCGTATTTGGAATGTCTTATTTCCTTTAGAAATGCATAGAACTTTAACTTGCTGTTTTCAATCTCGGGCGAAAAGAAGATAAATGCATCTACATAAGGATTGTGCTCAACAACTGGATACGTATGAGTGTTAATGAGATAATGAAGTTCAGAACCTGGATATTTATTTTTAATGGCTTCACAAAGAATACTGGAGGTTAATACATCCCCAATCATTTTTTGCTGAATTATTAAAACCTTCATATCTATTTTTAGACGGCTACGTCGTATTCACGTAGGGCATCGTTAAGCGATGTCTTCTTATCTGTACTTTCCTTGCGCTTACCAATAATTAAGGCGCATGGTACTTGATATTCTCCTGCTGCAAATTTTTTGGTGTAACTTCCAGGAATTACAACCGACCTCGCAGGAACACGGCCTTTCATTTCTATGGGTTGTTCTCCAGTAACATCAATAATCTTGGTGCTCATGGTTAAAACCACATTAGCCCCTAGAACGGCTTCCTTTTCAACATGTACACCTTCTACGACAATGCATCTAGAACCGATAAAAGCACCATCTTCTATAATTACAGGAGCGGCTTGTAAAGGTTCTAAAACACCACCAATACCAACGCCTCCAGAGAGATGGACGTTTTTGCCAATCTGGGCACAACTACCAACAGTAGCCCAAGTATCTACCATAGTACCTTCATCCACATAGGCACCTATATTTACGTAGCTAGGCATCATAATAACGCCTTTAGAAATATAAGCACCATGTCTTGCCACGGCATGAGGAACCACCCTAATTCCTTTTTCTTTATAATTTTTCTTTAAAGGAATCTTATCATGATATTCAAAAATACCTACCTCAAAGGTTTCCATTTTCTGAATAGGAAAATACAAGACCACAGCCTTTTTAACCCATTCATTAACCTTCCAACCTGTTTTTTGAGGTTCAGCAACCCTAAGATGGCCTTCGTCAATTAAATCTATAACCTTTCTTATGGCTTCAATAGTTTCTGTATTCGATAATAAAGAACGGTCTTCCCACGCTTTTTCTATGACCGATTGTAAGTGTTCCATAGGGATAAGTATTTTTATTCGTCAAAGATAATAGGTTGCTTAGGGTCCAAAGAAGAAATTATCGAAATTTTTATAGCATCTCTCCAATGAGCATCACATTGATAATTTCAACATCAGGTCTTAGACAGGAAAAAAAAGGGTTTAGTTCAGTCTCCTGTTGAAGACTTCCCGGCAAAAATTACAACCTATTAGTGAAGTAGTTGTAACTTTGCAGTTATGGGACGAATTCTCGCTATTGATTATGGTACCAAGCGTACAGGGATTGCAGTAACCGATGAGCTGCAACTTATAGCCTCTGGCTTAACAACAGTTGAAACTAAAGACTTGATTACGTTTCTCCAAGATTATGCAAAGGCTGAAAATGTGGAGCTCTTTGTTGTGGGCTTGCCAAAACAAATGGACAATACGGCTTCGGAAAGCGAAGTACATATCTTAAAGTTTCTAAAAAGCTTAAACAAGATATTACCTGGAATCCCTGTAAAACGCATCGATGAAAGATTTACATCTAAAATGGCATTTCAATCCATGATTGATAGTGGCCTAAAGAAAAAGCAAAGACGAAATAAGGCTCTTGTAGATGAGATAAGCGCTACGCTGATTTTACAAAGTTATTTGGCTTCAAAATCTTAAATAAGTATTGTACTTTTGCACCTGAAATTAAAGTGATATGATATTACCTATAGTGGCTTATGGCGATGCCGTTCTTAAGAAAAAGGCAAAAGAAATAGATAAAAACTATCCAGACCTGAGTACACTTATCGAAAACATGTACGACACTATGTACGGTGCGTACGGCGTGGGTTTGGCGGCACCACAAGTAGGCTTGTCCATTAGATTGTTTTTGGTAGATACAGAGCCCTTTGCCGAGGATGACAGTTTTTCTGAAGAAGAAAAGGCTCAGCTCAAAGGATTTAAAAAGACTTTTATCAATGCTAAAATCATTGAAGAAGATGGTGATGAATGGGCTTTTAATGAGGGTTGTTTAAGTATCCCTGATGTTAGGGAAGATGTGTTTAGAAAGCCCAAGATAAAAATTCAATATCAGGATGAAAATTTTGATACTCATGTAGAGACTTATGATGGGCTCATCGCACGCGTAATACAGCACGAGTACGACCATATTGAGGGCATATTATTCACGGATAAGTTATCGTCCTTTAAAAAACGGTTGATAAAAGGAAAGCTAACCAACATTTCAAAAGGAAAAATAAAAATTGACTATAAAATGCGCTTTCCTGCAATGAGCAGAAAGCGCTAATAAAAAAATGCTATGAGTTTAGATAAAATATTATCCATTTCGGGTAAACCTGGACTGTTTAAGATAGTAACACAGACACGCACTGGGGCCATTGTTGAGTCTTTAGTTGATGGTAAGCGAATTACGGTGGGCGCACACAGCAATATCAGTGTTTTAAGTGAGATTGCTATTTATACGCTAACAGAGGAGGTGCCATTGCGAGACGTTTTAAAAAAGGTAAAAACCAAAGAAAATGGCGAAAAAACAAACATAAGCCATAAAGATGGAAAAGATGCCTTGGAAGAATATTTCTTCGATGTTTTACCAGAATATGATGAAGATCGTGTCTACGCCTCGGATATCAAAAAAATTATACAGTGGTACAATCTTTTGCAGGCTAAAGACTTACTTCATTACTTAGAATCTGATGAAGAAAATGATACCTCTGAGGAAGAATAAACATGTCAGATAAAAAAAATCAGCTAAAGGCCTTTGAACGACTGCTTATTATAATGGATGAACTGCGCGAGCAGTGTCCATGGGATAAGAAGCAAACGATGGAGTCGCTTAGGCATCTTACCATTGAGGAGGTTTATGAACTAGGTGATGCTATATTGGATAATGATCTCATCGAAGTCAAGAAGGAATTAGGTGATGTTTTACTTCATATTGTCTTTTATTCTAAAATAGGAAGCGAGACTAACGATTTTGATATTGCAGATGTCTGCAATGCCATTTGCGATAAACTTATAGAGCGTCACCCTCACATTTACGGTGATGTAAAAGTGAAAAATGAAGAGGATGTTAAGCGTAACTGGGAACAGCTCAAGCTTAAAGAAGGCAAGAAAAGTGTGTTAGAAGGTGTACCAAGAAGCTTACCTGCTTTAGTTAAGGCGAATCGAATACAAGATAAGGTTGCTGGTGTTGGCTTTGATTGGGAGCAGCCCGAACAAGTGTTTCAAAAAGTAGAGGAGGAGCTGGCAGAATTAAGGTCAGAAGTTAAGAAAGGTGATGTTGAAGCAATTGAAAATGAATTTGGGGATGTCTTGTTTTCAATGATTAATTATGCACGCTTTTTGAAGGTAAATCCAGAAAATGCCCTCGAAAAAACCAACAAGAAGTTCATTAAGCGTTTTCAGTATTTGGAATCCAAGGCCAATGAACTCAATAAATCTCTTAAGGATATGTCATTGCAAGAGATGGATGTGTTTTGGGAAGAAGCCAAGCATCTCTAGAGCAAGATCAGTTCGCTGAAATTGTTAAATTTTTCGCAATTTCTTGTTTTAAACATCTAAGTACTTATTTCTATACGTAACTAAAGTATAAAAGCAGTTATGTTTTTATAATCTTAGTAGGTAATCTTAATTATTAGAAGCGGTTGTAATTAAGGTTAATTTAGTTTAGTTAGGGCAAAACCCATCTGTTAAAAAAAGCAGATGGGTTTTGATTTTATGTAGAATTAAAAAACGCTTAGGAATACATATCCTTGAGCTTGGATAATTTGGTTTTCCAGGTTTCCAATTCCTTCTTATGCCTATCTATATTTTTGTGAACATCCTTCACCAGAGGATTACTGTCGTCTACATTTGAAAAGAAAAGCAGGTTATTCTCTAATTGGTTGATTTCTGCTTTAACCTCACTTATTTTCTTTCTTATAAAGTTTTGCTCATTATCAAGTAAACGATTATCGTCCGTGTTATTGGCTAAATTCTCTAACTTACTCTCAAACTTGACCATCTCTAATTTGGCTTTATCCATGTTTAATTGGTCAAAGGCATTATCGATAGCTTTATAAAATTTACCGTCGATATAGCGCTTATTTTGAGGGACATGGCCAACTGATTTCCACTCCGCAATTTTTTCTTTTAAAAGTTCAACATTTGCCTTGTTATCAGATCCAAGCTCTAAATTCTTTACGGTGTCAAGTATCTTCGTTTTCTGGTCAAAGGCTTCGTACAAATGTTCATTTTCCTTGCGTCTTTTGGCATGGATACGATCAAAATAGTGATTACAGGCAGCTTTAAATTGCTTCCATACCTTGTCGCTGTCCTTTCTAGGCACATGACCAATCTTCTTCCAGTCATTCTGAATTTTTTTCATAAGGGGCGTCACTACATCAAAGTCGTCACTGTCCTTATTTTCTTCAGCAATTTTTATAAGCTCTTTCTTTTTTTGAAGATTCTCGTATTGCTCCTTCTTTAGGTTTTTATAGAACTGGTTTTTGCCACGATTAAATTGCCTTACTGCATCCTTAAATCTGGCCCAGGTTGCTTCATTTACCTTCAGTGGCACTTTACCTGCATTAAAAAATGCTTCGCGAAGCGCCTCTACTTCCTTTATTTTCTTTTGCCAGGCGCCATGACTACTAACTTTGTTGTCAGCTATTTCCTGAATTTTAGCAATGATATCGTTTTTACGGTCAAGATTTTTCTCATAAGCCTTGTCTAAATCGGCGTAATAGGCTTGGCGTTTATCGTGAATAGTTTTGGTGGCTTCACTAAAACGTTCCCAGATGGCTTCCCTGTGTTCTTTTGCTACAGGTCCCAACTCTTCCTTCCACATTTTGTGTAATACCTGCAATTCTCTAAAGGCTCTATTGACATTATCATCTTTGGCCAATTCCTCAGCTCGTTCTATAATTTTAAGCTTTTGCTCGTAATTATGCTTAAAATCCATATCACGTAATTCGTTGTTGAGGTGCAGAAAGTCATAGAAACGTTCTACATGATGATGGTACGTATTCCAAGCATTATTATATTTGTCCCGAGGAATAGGACCAGCATTGCGCCATTTTTCTTGAAGCTCTTTAAAATGCTTGTAGGTTGTATGGATGTTTTCTTCTACGTTGATTAGACCTTTAATTTCCTCGATGATAGAAAGCCTATTTTCAAGATTTTGTTTTAAGGTCTGCTCGCGCTCCTTGTAATATGCGCTAATTCCTCTTTTATAGTCTTTATACAGTTGGTTGAACAACTTCTTGTTGTCATTAGTGTAATAGAAATCTATTTCATTGCCACCATCTGCTAAAAATTCTTCTTTCTTTTCTTCAAGGAGGTCGTTAAATTTTGAATTGAATTCACGCTTAATTTTATTAACCTGCTTTGAGATAGTTTGAATTTTATGGTGCTTTAGCAAATAATTGAGTTCCACTAAAAGCTTATCCATGCTCATGGACTCATAATCCTTTTCTTCTATGTCATGTCTTTCGGCATTGGATTCATCTTCGGCATCTTCTGCATTTGAGGCATCGATGTCTTCTACATGCTTATCTTTTGCCGCTTCTGGCGCTGCTTCGCTGTCCGTAGATGACGGCTCTTTCTTTTTAATATCGGGAGCAGCAGCTGGAGTTTCTTCACTAATGGTTTGGGATGGATTCTCTTTTTTAACGTCATCCGCTTCCGACGCTAGTTTCGTTTCAGATACCACAGAATTTGGTTTTTTTTCAATATTTCCTTCTGCTTCTTGCAGGTTATCATTCTCAGACATGTCTGTAAATTTTTAGAATGCTAAAGATACTAACAACTCCAAGAACTACAAAGGAAATAAGGGCTTTGCTCCGTGTTATCACCTATTCCATATCTCCCAGGCCTTTTCGGCTTGAAGTTTTAACATTTCTAACCCATTGATGGTCGTTGCACCTTTAACATCGCCGCAGCTCAGAAATTTTGTTTGTTCAGGATTGTATACCAAATCGTATAAAATGTGTTTTTCTGTAATGGCTTCGTAAGGGATATCAGGACAAGCATTAACATTAGGATAAGTGCCAATAGGAGTACAGTTAATAATAATAGTATAGCTACTTATAATGGCGTTTGTTAAATCTGAGTATAAAAATTTAACACCTTTCTTTTCTTTTCTGGAAACATAGTCGTAATCGATATGAAGTTTCTTCAAGGCATAGGCTATCGCTTTGGAAGCACCACCAGTGCCAAGGATAAGGGCACGATTATGATAGGGTTTTAAATGCGGTTTTAGGGAAGTTTTAAAACCATAAAAATCAGTATTGTAACCTATGAGCTTCTGGTACCTCGTAATTTTTATAGTATTTA
>CAZGDG010000045.1:0-24392 GCA_964524415.1 uncultured Flavobacteriaceae bacterium | reverse complement strand
ATTTTATTTGGTCTGCAAAGAAACTACTTTTTTCTGGATATTTCAAACTTAAAATCTTATAGGATTGAATCGCTTTATCATAGTTCTTTTGTTCTAAATAAATCCTAGCCAAGGTTTCTGTCATTAGGGTGTCACTTTCGTCTTCTTCATTATTTACAAGCCTCGGTTTTGGAGCGGATGCCTGGTTCGGTTTTATTTTTGGATTTTCTGCTATAAACTTATCTATGAGGTTCAACTTACTGGATAGTGGCTCCTCAGTGGGTGTCGATGTGGTAGTGTTTTCAATACTTTTTTGAGAATCCGTATCTGTTTCTTTTACTGTTTTCGATTCGTTTTCTCTCTCTATTGGCTTAAGGCTAGCTATCTTTAACCATTCCATAAAGGAGTGACTTTCCGTTTTGTCAAAGTCTAGTGGTTTACCAATATTTAGTTTTTCCTCAGGAGAACGGTTGGCCTTATTATCAGGTTCATCTTGATTTATTTCTACATTTTCATTAGGCTCAAAGTCTTCTGATTCATTTTTAGGTTCCGGTGCCTTGGTCTGAAAAAGTTCTGGATCTAAAACGCCTTCGGTAGCTTTAATATGAGCCTTTAGGGCATCATCTATGGCCACACTTTTATCAATAGAAATATCATCTGGATCATTAACCGTAATGGTTTTTATGTACTGGGAATTTTGTTTGATGTGATTGGAAATTTCATTTTGGTTGAAGGTGTCCGATGTGATATAGTCAAACAAAACGCTACGGTCCGTCGTGTGCGCTGCCGTAACTTTTAAGGCATTGTTATACTTGTAGCTTTCTTTTTGTTTTAACCCTTTTAAGTAAAGCGCATGTAAGGCTTGAAAGTAGGGGTAAGACCTTAGGGTTTGAGCAAGAGCCTCCGTTTGGCTAGGTGTGATAGCGTCCGGGTGCTGCATGAGGTATGTAAGGTCTTGCTGCTTCATCATTTACCAATTGGCTAAGGACGTATTAAAGATATCTTGTGTAATACGCTCAAAAATCTCTTCAAATGCTGCTTCTTTGGTGCCTCCTGTAAGTTGGTCGTTGGCAGGATAGTCGAAAAAGAACGAAAAACGTTGCTCAAAATCCTTTTCTTCATCCAGTGTATTGTAATAACGCACATTAACGCCAATGGTAAGTCGGTTTTGTGCTGCTCTATCTCCAGTCGTAGCCGTCATTGGTGCTATTCTGTATTCTACAATTTCACCTTCAAAGATGAGGTCACCACCTTCGGTTACCAAATCTAAATTGGTTTGGTTCACCATTAAATCTTGCAAGGCATTTGTAAATCTAATATCTAAGCCTGGCTCTATTAGTGGTGCGTTATTCTGAAAGAAATTAACTTGAAACGTTTCCGCATCACCAGTATCGCCCTGATTAAACTTGTAAATGCCACAACCAACAAGATTGAGGCATAGACCTATTATTACTATTTGATTTAAAAATCTCATTTTCTCTTTATTACTATAGCTTTTAACGCTCTAGTTTTAACATAAGCATTATTAGGATTATTGTATACTCCTAAAGATTATATTGTTTAATTTTTCTGTAAAGCGTTCTTTCACTAATCCCTAGTTCTGCCGCAGCTAATTTGCGTTTGCCATTGTGCCGTTCTAGCGATTTTTTAATGAGTTCTAGTTCTTTATCTTGTAATGATAGCGTCTCTTCTTCCTCAATTTCTTCTGCGAAATGATACTTGTCATCGGTAGTGTCGTCTAGTTCCTCTTCTATTTCAGAATGTTCAGGTATAGATAAAACTTCGATGTCATTAGAATCTTGGGCATCAAAAGTTTCGGAGTCTGAGTCGCCATATATTTTTTGAATCAATTGTTCATTTTCTTTCTGTACATCGCCTACGTTACCCGATTTCATTAATTCCATGGTAAGTTTTTTTAAATCGTTAAGATCACTTTTCATGTCAAACAAAACCTTGTACAAAATTTCCCTTTCATTGCTAAAATCACTTTCAGACTTCGCATTATTAATCACCGCAGGCAAATTATTCCCAGCATCTGGCAAATAGTTGTTTAAAGTCTTGGCATCTATAGTCCTATTTTGCTCAAGTATTGATATTTGTTCAGCTACATTCCGTAATTGACGAATGTTTCCATTCCAGCGATATTTGAGCAATAGGTTTACAGCATCGTCTGTTAGTTTAACTGTTGGCATTTTGTATTTTAATGCAAAGTCACTTGCAAATTTTCGGAAGAGCAAATGGATGTCATCCTTGCGATCTCGTAATGCAGGAAGGTGTATGTCTACAGTGCTAAGGCGATAGAAGAGATCCTCGCGGAATTTCTCTTTTTTAATAGCTTCGAACATATTTACATTTGTCGCTGCCACGATCCTAACATTGGTTTTTTGAACTTTGCTAGACCCAACTTTGATGAATTCACCATTTTCTAAAACACGAAGCAACCTCACCTGAGTTGTAAGCGGTAACTCACCAACTTCGTCTAGAAATATGGTTCCGCCATCGGCTACTTCAAAATAGCCAGATCGCGTTTGCGTTGCACCAGTAAAAGCGCCTTTTTCATGTCCGAACAATTCGCTATCAATAGTGCCTTCTGGTATAGCACCACAGTTTACGGCAATATATTTGCCGTGTTTTCTATGAGATAACTGATGAATAATCTTAGGGATACTCTCTTTACCAACACCACTTTCTCCAGTGACCAGAACCGATATATCGGTTGGCGCCACTTGCATGGCTTTTTCTATGGCACGATTTAATTTAGGATCATTACCAATGATTCCAAAACGTTGTTTTATGGCTTGAACGGATTCCATAACTAGTTATTTTCTGAGTATCCAACGGCTTCACCAATAAGTGTGGCACTGGTACAATCCAAAATCTTTACATTAACAAAATCACCAACCTTGTAGTGCTCTTTTGGAAAGACCACTACAGTGTTTTGGCTGTTACGGCCAGACCAATGGGCATCGGAACGTTTGGATGCCTTTTCAATTAAAACTTCCTCAACCTTGCCAAGGTGTTGCTGTGTTCTATATAAACTGTGCTTTTGTTGTAATTCTATTATTTCTGTTAAGCGTCTTTTTTTAACGTCTTCTGGAATATCATCTTCCATTTTTCTAGCGGCTAAAGTCCCAGGACGTTCAGAATAGGCAAACATAAATCCGAAGTCATACTTCACATACTCCATTAAAGACAGAGTATCTTGATGGTCTTCTTCGGTTTCTGTTGGGAAGCCAGCAATCATATCTTGGGATATGCCACAATCTGGGCTGAGGCGTCTTATGTTATCAATTAATTCAAAATACTCTTCTCGCGTATGTAAGCGATTCATCGCTTTAAGAATACGGTTACTACCACTTTGAACCGGTAGATGAATGTAGTTACAGATGTTCTTGAATTTGGCCATGGTCTCAATAACATCTAATGTCATGTCCTGAGGGTTGGACGTAGAGAATCTAAAACGCATTTTAGGTTGAGCCTTGACACACAATTCCAAAAGCTTGGCAAAATTCACAGCGGTTGCTTTCTGAAGTTCCGAAGCTTTATTAAAATCTTTTTTAAGGCCTCCACCATACCACAGATAACTATCCACATTTTGTCCTAAAAGGGTAACTTCTTTATATCCTTTATCCCATAGATCGTTAATCTCTTCGATAATGCTTTGAGGGTCTCTGCTTCGCTCGCGTCCTCTAGTAAAAGGTACTACACAGAAGGTACACATATTATCGCAACCTCTTGTTATGGAAACAAAAGCTGTAACACCATTACTATTCAATCTTACGGGAGCGATATCGCCATAGGTTTCTTCTTTGGAGAGTATAACATTTATGGCATCTCTACCTTCTTCAACCTCAGCTAATAGATTTGGTAAGTCTTTATACGCATCAGGACCTACCACTAGGTCTACTATTTTTTCCTCTTCTAAGAATTTGGTTTTTAAACGTTCTGCCATGCAGCCCAAAACGCCCACTTTCATCTTAGGGTTGTTCTCAGCCTTGACAGCATTATATTTTTTTAGGCGTTTTCTAACCGTTTGCTCAGCTTTATCCCTTATGGAGCACGTATTGACTAGAACTAAATCTGCTTCTTCGAGATTTTGAGTGGTGTTGTAACCTTGGTCTGATAATATTGAAGCAACAATTTCACTGTCGCTAAAATTCATTTGGCATCCATAACTTTCAATAAAAAGCTTCTTGCTATTCCCTTGTTTTTTATCGAGAATAAGCGCCTCACCTTGTTTGTTTTCGTCTATGATCTTTTCCATTCGTATGTTGTAATGCTTCTAAGTGTCAACAAGCATGCAAAGATAGTATTATTTTATGTATTCTGACAAAGTGTCAGCGTTAAAAACAGATTTGATTTTCTGGATAAAAAAGACGTTTTTTGATAAATCAACCAATATAAAATCGTCATGACAACTCCAGAAATTTTGCAGCGTATTCAGAACGCCAAACCTCTAGATTTTAGTTCTATTTTTAACCAAAGTATCGACCTTTTTAAGAAAGTATGGGTGCAAGGGTTGATAACGGTACTTTTAAATATGCTTTTGGCCATTCCGTTGGTTATGATCATTTACATTCCCCTGATTTTTATGGGTGTGATGGATAGCATTAATTCTGCTGTGGCTGAAAGTAATGGTTATTCAGCCGCTAATGGACCTGAATTAGGTCCTTTGGCTATGATAGGTATGTTTGTCATTTATAGTATTGTTGCGGTGGCCATGAGCACACTTGCTCTCGGTTTAAGATCCGCATTTTATCGCATATGTAAGCTTAAGGATTTTGATGAAATGGGTAAAGAAGATTACTTCTTTTTTTTCAAAAAACACTATTTAGGTAAAACGTTTTTGGTAGCAATCACGGCCATGGGAGTAGCACTTTTGGCTGCCCTTCTTTGTTTTTTGCCGTTAATTTACGCAATTGTACCGTTGAGCTATGTCTATGTGGTTTATGCCTTTAATCCAGATATGTCTTTATCTGATATATTTAAGTTAAGTTTTGAATTGGGTAATAAGAAATGGCTTCTAACTTTTGGGTTGCTGATTTTTTGCGGCTTATTGGCAGGAATCGTTGGCTTTATTCTTTGTTTTGTAGGTGTGTATGTGACACAATCCTTTAGCTACCTTCCACCATACCTTATATATAAAGACGTGGTAGGCTTTGATGAGGAATCTACCTTGCCAAAGTTAGAAGAGCAGAATTAACCATTTACGTTGACTGCTATACACTCGCGGAAACTAAAATTTTAGTAATAATTGAAAGGTGTCGCCGTGGCCAAAATGGATACAAATTAAAAGGCTTGAAGTTTTCAGATTAGGATTGTATCTTAATTTTCGCATACATTTGTATCCTCAAAAATTATAGCATGTCGAAGAATTTAGTGATTGTTGAGTCGCCTGCCAAGGCAAAAACGATAGAGAAATTTCTAGGGAAAGATTACAGAGTTGAGTCTAGTTTTGGTCACATTGCAGACTTGCCTTCCAAGGAGCTTGGTGTTGATGTAGACAAGGATTTTAAACCGAAATATCAAATTTCCAAGGATAAGCGTGATGTGGTCAAGAAATTAAAGGACTTGGCAAAAAAGGCGGAAGTCGTTTGGCTAGCAAGTGATGAAGATAGGGAAGGAGAAGCTATAGCTTGGCATCTAGCTGAGACCTTAGATTTAGATAAGGACAAGATAAAGCGCATTGTCTTCCACGAGATTACCAAGAGTGCTATTACCAAGGCTATTGAAAATCCTAGAACCATAGATTATAATCTTGTGGATGCACAACAGGCAAGGCGTGTTTTAGACCGAATTGTAGGTTACGAACTGTCACCTGTTTTATGGCGCAAGGTTAAAGGTGGTTTGTCTGCAGGACGTGTGCAATCCGTTTCCGTTCGTCTCATCGTTGAGCGTGAGCGAGAAATTCAAGATTTTAAGCCAGAGGCATCCTACAGAGTTGATGCTGAGTTTAAAACTTCGGAGGGCAACACATTTAAAGCAAAACTTCCTAAAAATTTCGGTTCAAAAGAAGAGGCAGAGTCTTTTTTAAACAGAAATATAGGCGCTACTTACCAAGTGGCCAACTTAGAGAAAAAGCCTGTTAAAAAATCGCCTGCACCACCATTTACAACGTCGACCTTGCAGCAAGAAGCAGCGCGCAAACTTGGTTTTTCGGTAAGCAGGACCATGAGCAATGCCCAACGCTTGTATGAAGCTGGTCTTATTACATATATGAGAACAGATAGTGTTAACCTGTCTAATGAAGCCCGGAAAGGTGCGGCCGCAGCAATTAAATCGGCATACGGAGAGGCTTACAGTAAACCAAGAAATTATAAGGGTAAAGCCAAAGGTGCTCAAGAAGCTCACGAAGCCATCCGGCCAACGGATTTTTCCAGCCCTTCAATTAACGCGGATAGAGACCAATCAAGACTCTATGATTTAATATGGAAACGCGCTATCGCTTCACAAATGAGTGATGCAAAATTAGAACGTACCAATGTTAAAATAAAAGTAGATAGTCCTCAAACCGTAGAGGAGCTTTTCACGGCCAATGGCGAAATCATAACGTTTGATGGGTTTTTAAAAGTTTATCTCGAAGGTACCGATGATGAAGATACAGAACAATCAGGTTTATTGCCAGAATTAAAAGTGTCCGATATTTTAGAACGAAATTTTATTTCTGCCACCGAAAGATTCACGCGACCACCTGCACGTTATACAGAAGCTTCTCTGGTTAAAAAACTCGAAGAGCTTGGTATTGGTAGACCATCGACTTATGCACCAACAATTTCAACAATTCAAAATAGAAATTATATAGAGAAGGGTACTGTCGATGGTGTAGAGCGCAAATATGCACAGTTGCGGCTTAAAGGTGATACTGTTGAAGAAAAAGAGCTTACAGAACGTGTTGGGTCAGACAAAGGTAAATTGGTACCAACAGATATAGGTATGATCGTTACGGACTTTTTGGTGAATCATTTTGAAAGCATCTTAGATTATAATTTTACAGCTAAAGTAGAAGAGAGCTTTGATGATATTGCCGAAGGCAAGGAAGATTGGACCGCTATGATGAAGGATTTTTACAAAGGCTTTCATCCACAAGTCGAAGATGTTCAGGAAAATGCAGAACGCGAATCGGGCGAAAGGATTCTGGGTACTGATCCCAAAACCGGACGACAAGTCAGCGTGCGCTTGGGTAAATTCGGACCAATGGTTCAAATGGGAACGGTAGATGATGATGAAAAACCTGTGTTTGCCAGCCTAGCTCCAGATCAGCAGTTAAGTACCATTACTTATGAGGAGGCTATGGAATTGTTTAAGCTTCCTAAGTCACTTGGTCACTATAAAGAGGATGAGGTTGAAGTAAATATTGGAAGATACGGCCCTTATGTGAGATACGGTAAAAAATTTGTATCGCTGCCTAAGGGAGCAGACCCCTTATCTGTTGAGCTAGACGAGGCCATTAAGTATATCGAGGAGAAGGAAAAGGCAGATGCACCTATTTACACCTATAAAGGTTTAGAGGTTACCAAAGGTAAAGGACGGTTTGGGCCATTTATAAAATGGAATAACATGTTCATAAATGTGAATAAAAAATACGATTGGGATAATTTATCCGAGGAAGACATCGTAACTTTGATCGAAGAAAAAATACAGAAGGAAAAGGATAAGTTGGTTCATGTTTGGGAAGATGAAGGCATCCGCGTTGAAAAAGCGAGATGGGGAAGACACAAGGTCATAAAGGGGAAACAAAAGGTTGAACTTGCCAAGACCGTAGATGTTAGTGATATGAGTTTAGAAGAGGCCCAGGCCATTCTAGAAAAAAATGCTCCAAAAAAGAAAACAAAACGAAAAAAAGCCACAACAAAAAAGAAATAGACCTCTATGAATTTTAATTTTTTAACGCCTGTTTCGGATGCAGTTCTAGCTCATAACGAATTAGTTGCCCAACAAGGTTTAGGAAAAAAGGTTAAGATTCACTCGCACCAACGTGGTCTCCCTGATTTAGAGGATGTCCAAATTGCCATTATCGGCGTTAAGGAAAACAGGAACGATATTAATTATATTGGCGAAGACCTAAATTTCGATGCGGTAAGACAGACGTTTTACACCTTATTTCCTGGAAATTGGCATACGCGCATTGCAGACCTAGGAGATATTAATCCGGGCGAAACGGTAGAGGATTCTTATTTTGCTGTAAAGACCGTTATTAACGTATTAGTAGAAAAGGGGATTGTGCCTATAATTTTAGGAGGAAGTCAAGATTTGACCTATGCCAATTATCGGGCTTACGATAACCTCATTCCTATGGTCAATATTGTTAATGTAGATTCGCACTTCGATCTTGGAGATGCCAATTTGCCAATTAAGAATAACAGTTACGTGGGAAAGATTATAGTTGAAGAACCATACAACCTCTTCAACTATACCACTATAGGTTATCAAACTTATTTTAATTCGCAAGAGGAAATAGACCTTGTAGAAAAACTATATTTTGAAGCGTATCGACTGGGAGAAATTTCTTCGAGCATAAATATGGTAGAACCATTGATGCGCGATGCGCATATCGTTTCTTTAGATTTAAAATCTATTGAAGCGGCTTCCGTCAGTGATAATCAAAAGTATTCACCAAATGGTTTTTCCGGAAAGGAAATTTGCGCCATAAGCAGATATGCTGGTATAAGTAATAAGGTATCCTCTTTTGGTATTTACGAATATCATAATTCAAAAAATGACACAGCAACCTCAATGTTAATTGCCCAGATAATGTGGTATTTTATTGAAGGTATAAATTGTAGGGTTAAGGATGATGATTTCACTAATGAAAACCTTTACCAAAAATATAATGTCCTTGTAGAAAATGATGAGCTTATTTTCTTCAAAAGCCTTAGGACAGGACGTTGGTGGATAGAGATTCCATTTTTACCAGATGTCAATAATAAATTAAAGAAGCATACGTTATTACCATGCATGCATGCCGATTATGTGCAGGCAACATCGGGTGAAATACCTGAAAGGTGGTATAAAGCTTACAGGAAGAACACCTTATAAATCCTACATTTCATCGAGATTTAACGATTTTTTAATCGATGAAATGCATTTTTTGAGGATGAAATGCAAAAAAAAATAGAAAAAAGTTGTTTTTTCGAAAATATATAAATATGTTTACCACCTTGAAATTAAGGATGACTAATTTAACCTCGAGTTACTATGAATATTAAGAAGTTTATTTTACTAACCACTGTATTGGTTTTGGTTGCCAGTTGTAATTCTGGAGACCGAGGACAGTTAGTAGGTGTACAGGGTAAGAAATGGCACCCTGAGAAACCTTACGGTATGACTTTGGTGCCAGGTGGTGCTTTCATTATGGGTAAGTCAGATGATGACATTGCTGGTGTGAATGATGCTCCAACAAAAACGGCAACAGTTCGTGCATTTTATATGGATGAGACCGAAATCACCAATAGTGAGTATCGTCAATTCGTAGAATGGGTAAGAGATTCTATCTTGAGACTAAAATTAGCCGAAATGGCCGATTTAGAAGGAAAAACTCCTGGTAATGGCGACATTGGTGAGTTTGCCTATTTAGATTCAGATCCTAATGATTTGAATGCCTACGAAAGTTACATGCTTAATACTTATGGAAACGAACAGCGTAAGATAAATCGCGATATCGATTTAATTTTCGATACGGATGATTACCCAGACGAATTGTACGCTGAGGTAATGGATGGTATGTATTTACCATTGGAAGAGTCTTATAATGGTCAACGTACATGGGATGTAAAGCAATTTAAATTCCAGTATACTTATATGGACATCCAAAAAGCGGCTAAAGATAGAAGCTTAAAACGAAGTGATGTCATTATAAAGGAAGAGGTAGAGGTGTATCCAGATACTACAGCTTGGATCAGGGACTTTGCCTATTCGTATAATGAACCTATGCACAACGACTACTTCTGGCATGATGCTTATGGTGATTATCCTGTAGTAGGTGTATCTTGGAAACAGGCTCAAGCTTTTTGTCAATGGAGAACTCTATACCATAACGGTTACCAGAAGAGTAGAGGTAAGCAACCCGTAAATGCTTATCGTTTGCCTTCAGAGGCAGAGTGGGAATATGCGGCTCGTGGTGGCTTACAAGGTGCAACCTATCCTTGGGGAGGGCCTTACACCAAAAATGATAGAGGTTGTTTCATGGCAAACTTTAAGCCTCTGAGAGGAGATTATGCTGCAGATCAAGCCTTGTACACGGTAGAAGCTGATGCTTATGATCCAAATGATTTCAATCTTTACAATATGGCAGGAAACGTATCCGAGTGGGTCAATGGTTCTTACGACCCAGGTTCTTATGAATACGCTTCGACAATTAACCCTAATGTGAACGATGCAGAAAATTCTCGTAAAGTAGTTCGTGGAGGTTCTTGGAAGGATGTTGCTTATTTCTTACAGGTAAGTTCACGTGATTATGAGTATGCAGACTCTGCACGAAGCTATATTGGCTTTAGAACCGTTCAAGATTATATGGGTACGGAGGTAACCCAAAACGCAGCTACAAATTAGAATATTAAATTAAACATAACCCAAATTTTATTAACCTACTTAAGTTAGACCATTAACTTAAACTTAAACTAAACAAAACTATGGCACAGAAAGGTAAAATTACAATCACTAACATGATTTACGGATTAGGAGCGGCAATCGTAATTGTTGGAGCTTTATTTAAAATTCAGCATTGGCCTTATGGCTCTGAAATCTTAACCATTGGTATGATTGTAGAAGCGCTGGTATTTACATATTCAGCTTTTGAAAAGCAACAATCAGATTTAGATTGGTCTCTTGTATATCCAGAACTTGCTGGAGGGGCAACATCTGGTAAGAAAAAGAAAGAAGAACCAAAAGATGCAGAAGGTCTTCTATCAAAGAAATTAGATAACCTTTTAAAAGAAGCTAAAATAGACGGTGAGTTAATGGCTAGCCTAGGAAACAGTATTAAAAACTTTGAAGGTGCTGCAAAAAGTATATCTCCTACAGTAGATTCTATGTCTGCTCAGAAAAAATACAGCGAAGAACTTTCTTTGGCGGCTGCACAAATGGAATCACTAAACAGCTTGTACAAGGTGCAAATGGAAAGTGCCAACCGTCAAGCTGCTATCAATGAAGAGGCCGTGGAAAGCGCTACTAAACTTAAGGAGCAAATGGCCTCGCTAGCATCTAATTTATCCTCACTCAATGGTGTTTATGGTGGAATGTTATCCGCAATGAACAAAAACTAATTAGTTTTTATCATTAATCTTAAACACATTTAAAATTAATTACAATGGCAGGAGGAAAATTATCTGCAAGGCAGAAAATGATTAACTTAATGTACTTGGTATTTATTGCTATGATGGCAATGAATATGTCCAAGGAAGTACTATCGGCATTTGGTTTGATGGAAGCAAAATTCGCAGAATCAAATACGGTAGCAGATGATAAAAACAGCGCATTACTTGCTGACTTAGAAAGAAAGGCTGAAGAAAAACCGGCAGAATTTGCAGTACCTTCAAACAAGGCTGCTCAGGTAAGCTTAGCGTCTGACAAATTTTACAAATACATAGAATCCTTAAAGCAGGATTTATTACGAGAGGGTAACTATAAACCAGACGAATCTGGTCAACTTCCTTTTGAGGAAATGGATAAGACCGATATTCTTGATGAAATGTGGTTTACAGGAGACCGCAATACCAAAAAGGGCGATGAAGTAATTGCAAGAATCCGAGAGTACAAAGATGAAATTAAAAGTATTCTAGGGTCTGATGTTAAATACAAAAAGGCCATAGAGCGTTTTGAGAGTAGATTTAACCTTGGACAGGTTGAAAATAGCGATGGTAAGAAAATCGATTGGTTAAAGTATAATTTCCAAGGATTCCCAGCTATTGCATCATATACAAAGCTTACCGCTATGCAAAATGATGTAATGGTTACTGAAACTAACTTATTCAACTTGTTCTTAGGAAATACTTTGGATGAAGCAGTGTCACTAAAGAAATACCAAGCTATTGTTTTGGCGGACAAATCAGCATTCTTTGCTGGCGAACAATTCCAAGGAAAAGTTGTTCTTGGAAAGTATGCTAATGTTACGCCAACCAAATTAACAGTACAAGGTAAAGAAATTAATGTGGCTGAAGCTATTGATTCTACCGGTGCTGCACGTTTAGATTTTAACGTTGGAAACGTTGGAGAACAAAAAATCGAAGGTAGTTTCACATTTCTAGAAGACGGAAAGCCACTTGAAATTCCTATTGTTGGTAACTATGTGGTTGTTCCAAGACCTAAATCGGCAACGATTTCAGCAGATAAAATGAATGTTGTGTACCGTGGTGTTGAAAACCCAATGACAATCTCATTTGCTGGTGTACCAGACAATAAAGTAAATGCTTCTGGTGCTGGTTTAAGTAAGGTTTCGGGGCAAGGAAAATATGTTATGAATCCAGGTGCTGGTAAAGAAGTTACAATCAATGTAACTGCTACCTTGGATGATGGCTCTAAAGAGAGCGACAGCAAAACCTTTAGAATTAAGGATATTCCTGCGCCAACTGGTGTAATTGCTGGTCAAACAGGAGTTGTTAAATTACCAAAACGAAACGTGGAAATTGGTACTGTAAGTGCTAAGCTAGACGATTTTGTATTCGACTTGCCAATTGAGGTAACTTCATTTAAAATTAAAGTACCAGGACAGCCTACAGTAAACGTAGCGGGTACAAAAATGAACGGTCAGGCTCAAGCAGCAATCAAAAGAGCACGTCGTGGCGATAACATTACAATTTTTGATATCAAAGCAAGAATCAAAGGAAATGCATCTTACAAGTTAAAGAATGTTTCTCCTGTAATTGTGGAGGTAACCAATTAATAAACAATTTATCTAAAGAGATAGCGTTCTAAATGAACAAACCCAAATTTAAGAGAACAATGAAAATGAGAAGCTTTTTATATACAGGTATAGCCGTTATAGCAACTAATTTTATGTTTGCTCAGGCCAATATCCTCAATGCGAAAATACCAGAAGAAATTGGTATGAAAACTGAAGCGCAACTCGCTCTAGATAACGATAAGCCTTTAGAGTATGGCTATGTTGGAGACAGGGATATATTGTACTCTAAAATGATTTGGGAAAAAGTTGTTTTAGACGAGCGTGTAAACTTTCCACTATATTTTCCTGTTGAAGAAAACTTAGGAGAGAATAGAAAGTCACTTTATCAAGTTTTAATGGAAAATTTGAAAAGCGGAATGATTCCAAAGGTGTATGCTGATTCTTACTTTACCGAAGAGCGTACCTTAAAAGATTTGGAAGCATCCCTTACCATGACTAGAATTACCAATGCAGGGATAGATTACATGAATGAAAACGCTGTTGGTCAAGATGAAGTTCCTGAAGAATTTATCATTAGACGTGAAATCGGTCCTGCGGACATCAATTCATATCTTATAAAAGGACTTTGGTATTTTGACAAGCGCCAAGGAGAATTGAAATATCGTATCCTTGCGTTAGCTCCTGCAGCGCCGGATGTTAATTTTATTGATGAGGAAGGTGATGCCAATAGTGAACCGATTCCAATGTTCTGGGTTTTCTATCCAGAGATTAGAGATATCTTACACGAAGCAAAATCCTTTAATGATAGCAACAGTGCAATTCCTGTATCGTTTGACCACTTGTTAAATAGTAGACGTTTTAGCGGTATCATCTACAAGGAAGAAAATGTATATGGTGACAGGGAAGTAAAAGAATATGTTGCTGAAAATGCATTGATGCAACTGTTGGAATCTGAGCGAATCAAAAATAAAATACGCGATTTCGAACAAGATATGTGGAGCTATTAGTATCCACAAGATAGAATGAAGCGCCCACTTTTGTAGTGGGCGTTTTTTATATGTGGAAGTTGGGACATAATTTTGTTAACTTCTAAACAAGAAAATTAAATCAATAGGATGAGGAATGTAGATTATATTATTGTGGGCTGTGGATTGGCTGGTATTGCGTTCTGCGAAACCTTAAGAGCTAACAATAAAACTTTCCTTGTCTATGACAATAATTCGCAACAATCCTCTTTGGTTGCTGCTGGTCTTTACAACCCGGTTATACTAAAGCGATTCACGCCAGTTTGGCAAGTTAAGACCCAATTGAAAATTGCTCTTCCACTTTATTTTAAAATAGAACGGGATTTAAATATAAAAATTGATTATCCTTTTAGGATATTGAGGCGTTTCGCTTCTGTGCAAGAACAGAACCTTTGGTTTACGGCCTCAGATAAACCGGCTCTAGAGGACTTTATGAATCCAACAGTAATTCCTAATGTAAATGATAACATTGATGCATCATTTGGCTTTGGTGAGGTGCTTCATGCGGGACGTTTAGATACTGAAGTTCTTCTAAAGGAATACAGACTGTTCCTCTCAAAACAAGGTTTGCTGATTGCCCAGAAATTCAATTATGATGTAGTGCGCTCAATAGACCATCATATTTATTATGAAAACATACAAGCAAAACAGATAGTTTTTGCAGAAGGTTTTGGTATGAAACAAAACCCTTTTTTCAACACATTACCTCTAAACGGTACAAAAGGGGAAGTCCTTACGGCCTATATCCCAAATTTAAAAATAGATTTCATTGTAAAATCTTCGGTTTTTGTGATTCCATTGGGTGAGGACCTCTATGCTGTGGGTTCAACCTATAACTGGCAAGACAAGACCAATCATCCAACTAAGGAAGGAAAGGAAGAACTTCTAAGAAAACTTAAGACATTTATTACGGCAGACATCCAAATTGTAGATCACGTAGCAGGCATAAGACCAACGGTTAAGGACCGTAGACCCTTGGTAGGTAGTCATCAACACTATAAAAATATTCATGTACTAAATGGTCTTGGAACAAGAGGAGTCCTCATAGCGCCTTACGTTGCAGAGCAACTATATCGATCCATAGAACTGAATGAACCGCTTGATGAAGACATTAATATTCAAAGGTTCATTAAGGATTAATTAATCCTTTTTTACTAAGGATTTGTCGTAGGACATAAACAAGTTGATCCAAATATTGCGCGACAACCTCATGATAATTGGCATAAAACCAATGAGGGTAAGTATAATAGCTATAAAAGCCGTTATCAGGGACGTTTCAATAATCAAATAAGAAATAACGAAGGCCGCTACGGCAAAAGCAATACCTACAGCATAACTCACGTACATAGAGCCATAAAAAAACGACGGTTCCATTCGGTAGCGTGTGCCACAATGCGAACATTTGTCGTTAATCTTTAATGTATCGGATAAAACATAGGGGTTTTTAGTAACATACATAGATTCTTGGTGGCATTTAGGGCATGCTCCAAAAAGAATACTATATAATTTCATTCCTTTCTTAATCATAGATATTCACTTACTTTTGCGATGTCATAACAATGAAACAAAGATACCTATTAATGAGGGTTGTTTCGTAACAAAAGTCACAAAAATGCTTAATGTCCATAACCTGTCGGTTTCTTTTCAAGGCGAATTTCTTTTTGAAGAAATCACCTTTAAGCTTGGAGCTGGAGACCGTGTTGGACTCATTGGTAAAAATGGTGCAGGTAAGTCTACTTTGCTAAGGATTTTAGCCAATGAACAAGAATACGATAGTGGTCAAATAGCCAAGGATAAGGATATTAAGATAGGTTTTCTTAAACAAGATATTGATTTTAATCATGGCCGAACCGTTTTAGATGAAGCCTACGAAGCGTTTGAGGAAATTAAGCGTTGTGAAGCTAAACTAGCAGATATTAATGCCGAACTTTCAAAACGAACCGATTATGAGAGCGATGCTTACCATCAATTGATGGTAGATTTAAATGATGTTCAACATCAATATGAAATTATTGGCGGATATAACTACCAAGGGGAAACGGAAAAGGTACTTCAGGGACTAGGTTTTAACAGAGACGATTTCAATAAGCTTACAGACACTTTTTCTGGTGGATGGCGCATGCGCATAGAATTGGCGAAGCTATTACTTCAAAATAACGACCTTCTCTTGCTGGATGAGCCCACGAATCACTTGGATATAGAATCTATCCTTTGGTTGGAAGGATTTCTAAAGGCTTACCCAGGTGCGGTAGTTATTGTATCTCATGATAAGATGTTTCTGGATAATGTAACCACCAGAACTATAGAAATATCTTTAGGAAGGATTTACGATTATAATAAGCCTTACAGTAAATTTCTAGAGTTGCGCCAAGACATACGACAACAACAAATTGCAGCACAAAAGAATCAAGAAAAACAGATTGAACAAACGGAAAAGCTCATAGAAAAATTCAGGGCCAAAGCGTCAAAAGCAAGTATGGCCCAATCTCTCATTAAAAAACTAGACCGGATAGAGCGTATTGAGGTAGATCAGGATGATAATAGTGTGATGACTTTGAATTTTCCTGTTTCCGTAACGCCTGGTAAAGTTGTGGCAGAACTAAAGAATGTATCTAAGCATTACGGGAAGCTAGAGGTGCTTAAAGACGTTAACTTAACCATTTCAAGAGGTACTAAAATCGCCTTTGTGGGTCAAAATGGTCAAGGAAAATCCACGCTTGCAAAAATTATAGTTGGCGAAATACCTCATGAAGGCGACTGTAACTTGGGCCATAATGTCAAATTAGGATACTTCGCTCAGAATCAAGCAGAATATCTCGATGGCAATAAAACGGTCTTAGATACGATGATTGATGCAGCCAATGAGTCGAACAGAAGCAAGGTTAGAGATATACTAGGTGCTTTTTTGTTCAGAGGTGAGGAGGTTGATAAGTATGTCAAGGTGCTTTCCGGTGGCGAGCGCAATCGTCTTGCGCTTGCAAAATTGTTGCTTCAGCCTTTTAATGTACTTATTATGGATGAGCCAACCAACCACTTGGATATACAATCTAAAAATGTATTAAAAGAAGCTTTAAAATCTTTTGAAGGTACTTTGATATTGGTATCTCACGACCGAGAGTTTCTTCAGGGGCTTACCGATATTGTTTACGAGTTTAAGGATAAAAAGATCAAGCCATATTTGGGAGATATCGATTATTATTTAGAGGATAGAAACCTTCAAAATCTGAGAGAGGCGGAAAAACGCACGGTAAATGAAGAGAAGAGCTCAAAAGGCGATAATAAAGATTCCTATAAAAATCAGAAGAAAGCCAAGTCCATAAGAAATAAGATTAGCAACATTGAATCCCGCATAAGTCAATTGGAAAAAGACATTAAATCAGATGATTTTAAATTAGAAACCGATTATGACAAGACCGCTTCAGACCCTAATTTTTTTGATCAATATCAGGCCAAAAAATCCGATTTAGAGTCCCTTATGGAAGAATGGGAGTCACTTCAGGAAGAATTGGAAGGCTTTAACAATTAAGATTATTTTAACGGCATCACTTTGTGATATGGGTAACTTTGCGCTCCTATCAACCTTACATTATGTTAAGAAAAGTCATCTTATCGATTTTGGGTTTAGCTTTAGTTGTTGGAGCTATCTTTGTCGCTAATACACTGATTAAGAATAAAAATAAGCCTAAACCAGTAGCTTCAAAAGTTGTTAAAACTGTTTTTGTGGATACGGTACACAACGCAACTATTCCCATAGTTATTACTGCCAATGGAAATACTGTAGCGAAACGCAGAGTAGAGATTTATTCTGAAGTTCAGGGCGTATTTAAGCCAACGGGCAAATTATTTAAGGCGGGACAATCTTACCGAAAAGGCGAACGATTAATACATATTGATGCTTCTGAATACTATGCATCTGTACAATCGGCCAAAAGTAATTTATACAACGATATCGCTGCCATTATGCCGGATTTGCGTTTAGATTTTCCTGAGATTTATCCGAAATGGGAAAACTACTTGTCGTCATTTGATATAGAGGCAGCCACACCTAAGTTGCCAGAGATAACATCAAATAAGGAAAACTATTTCATTACGGGACGTGGTATTGTATCAAGTTATTACAACGTTAAAAATTTAGAACAGCGTTTATCCAAGTATTATATCAATGCACCGTTTTCGGGAGTTTTAACGGAAGCATTGGTTACTGAAGGTACGCTGGTTAGAAATGGTCAAAAACTCGGTGAGTTCATCGATACGTCTGAATATGAAATTGAAGTAGCCATTACCAAAACATATGCGCCTTTTATAAAGGTTGGTGAACAGGTGGTTCTCTCTAATCTTAATGGCACGAGCACCTACGAGGGTATCGTTTCGCGCGTCAATGGTAGTATTGATTTAACCACCCAGACCATCACAGCATTTATAAATGTTAAGCATCCAGATATAAAGGAGGGTATGTATCTCAAAGCAGACTTAAATGCAAGAGACGAGCCAAATGCTGTTGAGATAGATAGAATGCTTTTATCTGAAGATAACACCATTTTTGCAGTCCGGGATAGCGTGCTAGAATCAATAAGCGTGAAGCCTGTTTTTTTCTCAGATAAGAAGGTTATTCTAAAGGATGTGAAGGACGGAACGGTGATTCTTAAAAAACCTGTTCCTGGTGCTTATTCTGGTATGTTGGTAAAACCATATTTAGATACCCAAGCCCAATAGAATTATGCGAAAGATCATTGCGTTCTTTATTAGATACCATGTCGCCGTCAATATTTTGATAGGTGCCTTTTTTGTGTTTGGTATTTTAGGGTTTAGTGCTTTAAAATCTAGTTTTTTTCCTTTAGTAGATTCTAAGATTATCACGATTACCATAACCTATCCTGGAGCATCGCCTCAGGAAATTGAAGAAGGTGTGGTACTTAAGATTGAAGATAATCTCAAAGGACTTCGAGGAATCGACAGGGTAACCTCGGTCTCTAATGAAAATGGTGGCACCATCACTGTAGAAATAGAAAAAGGCGAGAATATTGACTTTATGCTCTTAGAGGTTAAAAACGCCGTTGACCGTGTGCCGAGTTATCCTGCCGATATGGAGCCACTTGTGGTTGCCAAACGAGAAGAAGTTAGACAAACGATAAGCTTTGCGGTAAGTGGTAAGGACATTCCTCTAGCTACACTAAAACAAATTGCTAGACAGATAGAAAATGATCTTCGTGGTATAAAAGGTATTTCCCAAGTAGAGATTTCTGGGTTTCCGGCAGAGGAAATTGAAATTGCCGTAAACGAAAACAACTTATTAGCCTACGATATTACATTTACAGACGTTGCTCTAGCGGTAGGGCAATCTAACATCCTCGTTACGGGAGGAAACATTAAAACCGACAAAGAAGATTATTTAATTAGGGCCAATAACCGGTCTTATTATGGAGATGAACTTTCCAATATTGTAATAAAGGCAACACCAAGTGGTAAAACGGTGCGTCTTAAGGATGTGGCCATTATAAGGGACCGCTTCTCAGAGACTCCTAATGCCACTTATTTTAATAGAGAACTTTCTGTAGATATAACGGTAACCAGTACCAATAATGAAGATCTGGTCAGTTCTGCCCAAAAAGTAAAAGATTATATAGACCAATTTAATCAAAAGTACACCAATGTGCGTTTGGACGTGGTAAGGGATTTGTCTATAACCTTGGAGCAACGGACACAATTGCTTTTTGAAAATGCCTTGGCCGGAATCATTCTAGTTCTAATTTTCTTGTCCCTGTTCTTAAACACAAGATTGGCATTTTGGGTGGCGTTTGGCCTGCCTATTTCCTTCTTGGGAATGTTTATGTTTGCCGGACAGTTTGATGTTACGATTAACGTTCTTTCGTTATTTGGAATGATTATCGTCATCGGGATATTGGTAGATGACGGTATTGTTATTGCAGAAAATATCTATCAGCATTATGAGCGTGGAAAAAAACCAATTGAAGCAGCTATAGATGGTACACTTGAAGTAATTCCTCCAGTAGTCTCTGCTATCATTACAACTCTTCTAGCTTTTTCTACGTTTCTCTTTCTAGATAGTAGAATTGGTGAGTTCTTTAGTGAGGTTTCTGTTATTGTCATCCTTACGTTAACGGTGTCTCTTATCGAGGCATTGATTATCCTACCAGCCCACTTGGCGCACTCTAAAGCATTGCGTGCCAAAAATGGTCAAGATGAACCACAAGGAATCAAGCGCTTTTTTGCAAAAATGCGTGCTATTAATAAGCTTGGCGATCGTATTATGACCTTTAATAGAGATCGGATTTACGCGCCCTGTTTGCGCTTCGTGCTGGAATATAAATTGCTAGCCCTAAGCATTTTTATAGCCCTTTTAATTTTTACTCTTGGCGCCGTAGGAGGCGGCATTATTAGTGTAACGTTGTTTCCAAGGATAGCTAGTGATCAGGTTGCTGTAACTTTAGATATGCCGAACGGCACCAATGAACGCATTACTGATTCTATTATTTCAATGATTGAGGATAAGGTAGATATAGTCAATGCAGAATTTACCGAAGACTATTTTCAAGAAACCGATAAGGAATTAGTTGAAAATGTTATTAAAACGATTAATAGCTCGTCTAGTGCCTCATTGCGTATAAATATGCTTCCTGGTGAGGAGCGCCCAGATGAAATCACTTCAATCGTGGTGGCAAATAGATTGCGTGAACTGGTAGGACCTGTAGTAGGCGTTGAACGCTTAATTTTTGGGTCTGGAAGTAATTTTGGAGGAAGTCCTATTTCAGTTTCCTTACTAAGTAATAATATATCGGAACTTAAGGCAGCTAAAGCAGAGCTTAAGGAAATAATGGCTTCAAATCCTGCTTTAAAGGATGTTGAGGATAATGACCCTGCTGGTATAAAAGAGATTCGTCTTCAGCTGAAACAAAGTGCTTACCTGCTTGGCCTAGACCTAAGAACCGTAATGAATCAGGTTAGGGCTGGATTTTTTGGAGTGCAGGCACAGCGTTTTCAAAGAGGTCAAGATGAAATCCGAGTTTGGGTAAGGTATGATCGATCTAATAGAGCTTCCATTAATGATTTGGACGGTATGCGTATAAAAACGCCTAGTGGCGATCGTGTAAACCTGCGGGATATTGCAGAATACAGTATTGAGCGCGGTGATGTATTAATCAATCACCTGGAAGGCCAACGCGAAATCCAGGTTTCTGCGGATATGAAGGAAGCTAATGCCAGTAATACGGATATTATGGCAGATTTGAGAGAGAATATCATCCCACAGTTGCAATCTAAGTATCCAACCATTTCCGCATCCTTTGAAGGACAGAACAGAGAACGTGAAAAGTTGAGTCGTTCCCTTAGATCTGCTGGGTTGGTCATAATATTGCTAATTTATGCTACCATAGCATTTACATTTAGAAGTTACAGTCAGCCATTGCTACTTATCATTTTAATTCCTTTTAGTTTAACCGCAGTAGCTTGGGGCCATTTACTTCTAGGATTCCCTTTAAACATACTATCGCTATTAGGAATTATAGCTCTTATTGGCATAATGGTTAATGATGGTTTGGTGCTTATTGGAAAATTCAATTCTAATTTAAAGGAGGGACTACATTTTGATCGTGCCTTAATCGAAGCTGGTAAATCTAGATTTAGGGCCATTTTCTTAACATCTTTGACAACCATAGCAGGCTTGGCACCATTGCTCTTGGAAAAAAGTAGGCAAGCGCAATTCTTAAAGCCTATGGCTATTTCTATAACCTTTGGAATAGCTTATGCCACCATCCTTACCCTATTGGCTTTACCGTTATTGCTTTCTATTAGCAATAATATAAAGGTAGGAGCAAAATGGCTGGCCAGTGGAAAGCCCATAACGAAAGAAGAAGTAGAACGTGCAGTTATTGAACAACATGAGCAGGCTGAAGTATAAATATCTTTTATGTTTTGCAGTATTGCTGCAAGGGATAAATTTAGGGTCGCAGAATAAATTAACGCCTTCTGAGGCGATAACCTTGGCCTTGGAAAATAACTATGGTATTAAAGTGGCCAATAATACCGTGGCGGTTGCAGAGAACAACAAAGATGTGTTAAATTCTGGTTATCTACCAACGGTTACAGGTAATGCAGGTGCCGTTTACAACAGGGACAATATTACGGCACAATTTGCAAATGGTGATAACGCCACTTTAAACGGCGCCGAGAGTTCTAGATATAATGCAAATGTAAACCTGAATTATACCTTATTTGATGGTCTAGGACGTCTATATGACTATAAGCGCCTTAAGGAAGAATATAAATTGACCGAACTGGAAGCTCGTGAAACTATAGAGAATACCATTTCGCAACTACTAACGGTTTATTATGATGTGGCAAGACGCTCGGAAAATTTAAAGTCCTTAAAGGAAACGCTTGCTATATCAAAAAACAGGCTCAAAAGAGCAGAATACCAGTTTGATTATGGGCGAAACACCAAACTGGATGTCTTAAACGCTGAGGTTGACATCAACAACGATAGTATCAACATCATCAACGCCCAGCAAAATTTAATCAATGCAAAGCGAGACCTCAATTTTGTTACAGGAAATGCCATCGTGAACGAATTTGAAGTAGATACCACCATCACCTTTTTAATGAATTTAAATAAAGAGGAGTTATTGAATAAGTTGTACGCTAATAATGTTAACCTTCTTCAAAACCAGCAGAACATAAATATCAATGAATTTACGCTTAAAGCCAATAGGTCTGGATATTTACCTTCCATAGGACTTACGGGAACCTACGGTTGGAATGAAAGCAACAATAACGCAGCAGCCTTCGTTGCTGTTTCCACAAATGTCGGGCTATCTGGAGGACTAAATCTTACATGGAATTTATTTGATGGTGGTAGCACGATAACACAAGTTAAAAATGCAAAAATTAACCTGGAAAACCAGAAACTACAGCAAGAAGAACTGAAGCTAGATATAGAGCGAAACTTCAATAATACTTGGGACGACTACCAAAATAAGCTTAAGATATATCGCGTACAGGAAGAAAATATTAAAACGGCCAAGAATAATTTTTTAAGAACCGAGGAAAAGTTTAAGTTGGGACAGATAATTTCTATAGAATTCAGGCAAGCCCAATTAAATTTATTAACAGCAGAGTTGAGCAGAAACCAGGCCAAATACGATGCTAAACTAGCTGAGATAGCAGTGTTACAGATTTGTGGCGAACTATTGAATGTTGAACTCTAATTACCTTTGTTGTGCTTGAACATTTTTTTCAATGCCCTTATTGTTGGGAACAGATTTCTATGCTGATAGACCTGTCTCAGAGCGCTCAAACTTATATTGAGGATTGCGAGATTTGCTGTAATCCTATTCAGGTTTCGGTAACTACAGCTCACAATGATATTGTGAGTTTTGAAGCTAGAAGTATTGAGCAGTAGAATTTTTAAGACCCTGTAAATCAATAAAATACATATTTAAGGTATGCAGTTCATCGAAAAAAGTTGTTCTTTTAGCGAATAGCCTTTATATTCGTACGTAAATGTGCCCCTCCACATAAATCTGCTATTATGAAAACTTTAAAACTAACCGTGTTATGTTGCTTGCTTTCTGTATTTACGTTTGCCAACGTTTCTCAAAGCGAAAGAGAAGCACTTCTAGCACTTTACAATTCTACCAATGGTGCCGCATGGACAAATTCATGGGACTTAAACGAGCCAGTTAACAATTGGTTTGGTGTCACTGTAGAACAAGACAAAGTTGTAGCTATTGAGCTAATGTTCAATAATCTCGAGGGTGAGATACCTAATGAGCTTTCGCAGTTAACGGCTTTAAGGGTTCTTAATTTATCATTCAATAAACTTTCAGGTCAATTGCCAGTAGCACTAACTGAATTAACAGCGCTTCAAGAATTAAAATTATTTTCGAATAGATTAAACGGAACTATTCCATCATCAATAGGAAATCTAAAGAATTTAAAGGCTTTAGAGCTCTACAATAATTCCATTACTGGTGAGATACCAGAATCCATAGGGCAATTATCTCAATTGGAAGCGCTTATCTTAAGTAGTAATCAACTCATGGGAAAACTCCCTAGTACACTTTCAAATCTTAAGACCCTAAAGGTGTTAAGCCTTTTTGATAACAAATTATTTGGTACGATTCCGTCATCTGTAGGTGAATTGCAGCAACTAGAAGAATTGGTCTTATCCAATAATGCCTTCTATGGTACCTTGCCAAATGAATTGGCTCAATTAAATAACCTAAAGACATTGCTACTTAGCAATAATGGATTTAAAGGAAATTACGCCCATTTAAAGGAAGAACTACCTAACATAGTTGATTTTGATTTAGACAAATCAAATATGGAAGGTGTGTTGGTAACTCTTGATGAAGAGACCGGAAACGACAATTGATTTTAATTTTGGTTAACATTTATTGAATAGCGCTCAAACCCGTTTTGAGCGTTATTTTTTTGGCAAATTCTCTTGTAGAAACTAAAAACCATTGTATATTTGCAGTCCACATCGCGGGATAGAGCAGTAGGTAGCTCGTCGGGCTCATAACCCGAAGGTC
>CAZGDG010000044.1:0-24407 GCA_964524415.1 uncultured Flavobacteriaceae bacterium | reverse complement strand
TGCCAAACCTCATCAGCTTGTCTCACATATTTGAGTATATCATTATCAATATAACTGTGTGTATCAGAAAGAAGGAGGATTTTTCGCATTAAGATAATATTGTGATTTTACCTAGCTATTCTAAGTATATTTGTAGCTACTGAAGCAAATTTAAAGGAAACTTTTGAGATATTTTGTAGAGCTTTCATATAATGGGAGTGCTTATCATGGCTGGCAAATTCAACCCAATGCCATTACAGTGCAGGAAGTTTTAGAAGCAGCCTTAAGTACTATTTTAAAATCAACCGTTTCAATAGTTGGTGCTGGGCGCACGGATACTGGAGTACATGCTAAGCAAATGTTTGCACATTTTGATTTTGAAGGTGACATCGCAAAAGACGACTTGGTCTACAAGCTAAATTCGTTTCTTCCTAAAGATATTGTCATTCATGAAATAATCAAGGTAAAACATGATGCCCATGCTCGGTTTGATGCTACGAGTAGAACTTATAATTACAGAATCTCAACATCTAAAGATGCCTTTAATTTTAAATTTGCCTATGGTGTTTTTTTGCCTTTGAATTTAGAGGCCATGGATGATGCTTGCAAAATATTATTAATGTATAGTGATTTTCAATGCTTTTCAAAAACCCATACCGATGTAAAGACGTATTATTGTAATATTAAGGCGGCTCAATTGAGAAAGGAAGATGGCGAAATAATTTTTACAATTACGGCCGATCGTTTTCTTAGGAATATGGTTAGGGCCATTGTAGGTACTTTATTAAATATTGGATTGGGTAAAATGGACGCGGATGAATTGCACCGCATTATTAAATCGAAGGATAGGAGTGAGGCTGGGTTTTCCGCTCCGGCGCATGGCCTGTATCTTACAGAAGTTAAATATCCTGAAGAGATTTTTTTAAACGATTGAGCAATTCTTTTGGACTGAAAAATTAATATGGCAGATAAGCAAAAAAAAATATTTGACGTTTCTTTATTCAAAAGGCTCTTAAAGTACATAGAACCTTACCAGTCTATTTTTGTGCTCTCTTTGGTTTGTGTTATTGGTTTGTCTGTTTTTGGTGCATTGCGCCCTTATGTGCTTCAGCAAGCTATAGATACTCAAATATCTCAAAAGAGGTACGACGGTTTTATTATTTACATCGTATTTATGTTAGCGCTTCTTTTATTAGAGGTCATAGCACAATTGCTCTTTATATATTATGCGAGTTGGTTGGGGCAATCTGTCGTTAAGGATATTAGGGTAAGGTTGTTTAGGCATATGCTTAAATTTAAAATGACCTATTTCGATAAGTCCTCGGTAGGCATATTAATTACACGAGCTGTAACCGATATGGAGCGTATTGCCGATATTTTTGGTCAGGGCCTTTTCATGATTTTTAGTGATATTCTAAAAATGGTGGTCGTAGCTGGTTTTATGTTGTACATGAATTGGAAATTGAGCTTTATTGTGTTTCTAACGCTGCCAATAATCATTTTTGCAACCAAGATTTTTCAGAAATACATGAAACGCGCTTTTGAGGATGTTAGAACAGAGGTGTCTAATCTCAATTCTTTCGTGCAGGAGCGTGTTACTGGTATGAAAATTTTACAACTTTTTACGCGAGAAGAAATTGAGTTTAAAAAGTTCAAAGCTATTAATGAAAGGCACAAAAAAGGATGGCTAAAGACTGTTTGGTATAACTCTATTTTCTTTCCAATAGCGGAATTCGTTTCGTCTTTGACTATGGGTGCCGTTATTTGGATAGGCGGAATAAATACCGTTATCGGCCAGACGTCTAGTTTAGGTGATTTAATTGCCTTTACCATGTTTATCCCTATGCTATTTAGACCGTTGAATCAAATAGCCAACAAGTTTAATACCCTGCAGATGGGTATGGTTGCTGCAGATAGGGTCTTTAAGGTATTGGATACCCAATCTAACATAGATGATTCAGGAACTATTGAAGCCAATCATTTTAAAGGCAAGTTGGCTTTTGAAAACGTTAGGTTTTCTTATGTAAAGGATGAAGAAGTTTTAAAAGGCGTATCCTTTAATGTTGAAGCGGGACAAACCGTTGCTATCGTTGGTGCTACTGGTGCCGGAAAATCAACCATAATTAACTTGCTTAATCGTTTTTACGATATTAATTCTGGTGCGATAAAAATTGACGGTGTCGATATAAGGTCTATGACATTAAGTTCATTAAGGCATCAAATCGCTGTTGTTTTACAGGATGTATTCTTATTTGCGGATACCATTTTAAACAACATTACCTTGAATAATGAATATATAACCGAAGAAGACGTCGTAACCGCTGCCAAAGCTATTGGCATCCATGATTTTATATCTAGTTTGCCAGGAGGCTATCACTATAATGTAAAAGAAAGGGGTGTGATGTTATCCTCTGGGCAGCGTCAGCTTATTTCGTTTCTAAGGGCTTATGTTACTAACCCAAGTATTCTCATTCTAGATGAAGCCACATCATCTGTAGACTCTTACTCAGAGCAACTGATTCAAGATGCTACAGATACCATAACCAAAGGTAGAACGTCCATTGTCATAGCGCATCGTTTAGCTACCGTTCAACAAGCCGATAAAATTATAGTTATGGACAGTGGCCAAATCGTTGAAATGGGCACGCACAAATCGCTTCTGAAAAAGAAAGATGGGTACTACAAAAATCTTTATGAAGTTCAGTTTCTAAAGGCTGAGGCGGTTTAAAATAATTAATTAGGCTTAAAATCCCCTACATTATATTGGCCCAAGAGTAGTCCGAGAATAAAGGATAATATTCCTATTATGATGTATAAGACGAAGAACACGATTAAAAACAAGAGGGTTCTCGCCAGCAATTCCAGAGGGCTAAGATTAAAAATACGCTTCAATAAATAGCAGTGGTAAACTAGTATTACAGGATAAGTTAAGAAAACAAAAGGTATGTAAGAAGTTGGACTAATGAACAGTACAATTTGCCCAACTAGAACAGAGAAAATGGAAACCAGGGACATACTGTACAAATAGATTACAATATGCTCTGTAAAATTGTACTTTTTATCCCAGAAAATAATCCAGGATATCAATGCAAAAACCGGTACTATAGCAGAATAAATTAGTGAACTGTATTCTAAGGAATCATTAGTGGAGTAATTTGCTAGAGCTTGTTTTGAGCCTGGATTATTGAAAATTTCGAGATTGGAAAACCAAGCCACAATATCAAAATACTCCAAATAAAACTTTTGAATTAAAAATATCGATAGCCCTGAAAGCGTCAAGGACAACCCAAAAAAGCTAATGGGATTAACGTGGCGCTTCCTAACACCATTGATATAAGGTGCTATGACCTCTTCTGGCCTAACACATAAATCTATTATAGTTCTAAGAAGTTTGTTGTCATAATTAAAAAAGGTTTCACTAAGGTGCTCAAACAAATTTCTTAAAGTCAAACGCTTTCTAATGACTTTTGCCCCACACTTATTGCAGTAGTCATCTTCTTCAAGTAATTGGGCATGGCAATTTTTACAGTTCAACTTTTATGGTTTAGTAAGGTGCATATATAACACAAGGACAATAGCTAATATAAACATTAATAAGATATACAAGAAGCCATAGATTATGCAAACCAATAAAAACTTAGCTACTGTTTCCCAAAACGAATCCTTAAAAACACGTCTTAGAACAAAATATAGGTACCAGAAAATGGGTAAAATTATAATCGAGGAAACGATGAAGTAATTCAGCCCTAAAATTAAAAAAGTAATACTTAAAACCGCTGTAATGATAATCACTTGTGCAGAGTAGTAAAGGTTGAGTACCAGGTGCTCGGTAAAATTTAGTCTGCGGTCCTTAAGAATGTAATACACAAACCAGGTCGAAAATGCTGAGATAGGAACACCTAAAATATAAATCAAACCTTGATAATTGTTAAAGAACTCAAAATTCACATCTTTAAAAGGGTTATTCTCTTGACCAGGAAGGGTTTCTATCCCTTCATACATATTAAGTTCCATAAGGTCTTTGAAAAAAACAGACATTATAAATACTTGTAAACCTGCCAGTGTTAGCGAGAAAGCGAAGTATTGGATAACATGGATATATTTTTTTCTAATTCCTTGAATATAGCCTAAAATAACATCCTCTGGATTGGTAAAAAGAGTTAGGAATGTTTTTAATAATTTATTGTCTAATGAAAAAAACTCCTCGTTAATCTGAAGAGCTATTGCTTTCATTGTCAACCTATTTACAATGACCTTAGCACCGCATTCATCGCAATAATGCTGCTTGTCACTGAGCTGGTTCTGGCAATTTTTGCAGTGCATGGCTTTAGGCTAAGTCCTCTTTAATTTTTTCTATGAGCTCATCAGTATCCTTAAAAATCACGAATTCGCCATTCTTTAAGTAAGAAATTTGACCAGATTCTTCACTTACAACCAAAGCCAAGGCATCCGTTTTCTCAGTGATGCCAACAGCGGCTCGGTGGCGCAATCCAAAACGGGCTGGGATATTCTTTTCATTGTTAACAGGAAGAATTACTCGAGTGGCCTTAACGATGTTGTTATCAACGATAATGGCGCCATCATGTAGTGGGCTATTTTTAAAAAAGATACTTTCTATTATGGGTTGGGAAACGAGAATGTTCATTTCATCTCCTGTATTGGTCAAGAAATCTAGGTTATTGTTCCGCTCAATGACAATTAGTGCCCCTGTGTTCGAGGCAGCCATTTTAGTACAAGCTTTCACAATAGCTTCTACATCTGTTGAGGTCTGGTCTTCGTTTTTTAAGAACTTAAAATTTTTAAAAAGCCCCTTTTTCGAAGCTATATTCGTCGACCCTACCAAAAGAAGGAATTTTCGTATTTCTGGTTGAAAGACGACAATCAACGCAATGATACCAACCTTCATAAAACCATCAAAAATGCTATAGAGCATATACATATTAAGGTAATCGGTGAGCCTCCAGGCAAAGTAGATGATTAGAATACCAATAAAAATATTAACGGCAACTGTACCTCGTACCAATCGGTAGATGTAATAGAGAAGAATGGCCACCAGAAAGACATCAACAAAATCGATGAATCTAAAATCCCAAAGTTGTAAGTTGTCCAAGGTCTAGGCTTTTTGCTAATTTAAAAAAATAAATGGGTATAAGCCCATTAAGGAAATAGGTATTCGTTTTCAGAAACCTTAAATTGATTATTGGCCGGAAGACTGAAAAAGTGTTTTACATCTATATAATCTTGGAAGCTTAGGTCTTCATCAAAAAATAGGATAATCTCATCCTCTTCTGCAGCTAATAGTTCTGATTTAAATTCGGTGAGGTTGTTAAGAAATGGACCTTCGGCAATTTCTGTTTTGATGTCCTGCACAACCTTGATTAAGGTCGTTGTTTTGTCCTCTTTAATTTTTAAGATGATGTAATCGTCTGGATTATTTTTACTTGACTCTATGAAATCAGGATTTTCCTTTTTGTAATTCACCTTGGTAAATTCAATAAATCCAAGGGTATTCGTCTCTAAATTGTTGCATGTAAAATAGTTCTTGGCATTTTCGTTTTTATGCATTTTTGCATTTCTTTTTTTGTTGAGAAGGAAGTTAATATGCGGAATAACTTGTCTTAGACTTAGTCGCTTATCAACATTTACTAACCAATTGGTAGTGCTAATAAGGTTTTTGCGATTTAAGAGCGTAGAATCCTCTTGTGTTTCATCATAAAAAATATAGGCCGCAGACACATCGAGAACTTCAATGGTGGTAGCACTTTGGATTTCGGGTAGAAGCACGCTGCGCTGGTTGTTACAGCTGAAAATAATGAAACACAAAATTAGGCCGAAGTAGGATTTCATTGGTTTTGGGAATTGATTTGGTTAAATAATGTAACACACTCCATGGCTTCTTTAACATCATGAACCCTTAAAATGGAAGACCCTTTTTGCAGACAGACCATATGAATTGCAGTTGTGCCATTTAGTGCATTCTGAGCATTTGTTTTTAACGGTTTGTAGATCATTGATTTTCTAGAAATACCACTGAGAATGGGCTTTTCTGCAATTTGAAGCAACTCTAGCTTGTTTAAAAGTTCGTAATTTTGCTCAAGTGTCTTTGCAAAACCGAAACCAGGGTCTATAATAATATCCTTTATTTGGGCGCTATGCGCTTGAGCGATACGCTCACTAAAATAGGAAAGGATGTCTTTTATGAGGTCATCATAGTCTGTTAGCTTCTGCATTGTTTTAGGGTTGCCCCTCATATGCATCATAATATAAGGGACACCCAATTTCCCAACGGTAGTAAGCATTTCTTGGTCTAAATGTCCTCCAGATATATCGTTAATTAGTGCGGCACCGGCAGCAATAGAAGTCTTAGCCACCTTGCTCCTAAACGTGTCTATGGAAATAATGGCATGCGGAAAATGCTTAAGAATAAGCTCTGTAATGGGAATGACGCGTTGTAATTCTTCATCTTCCGATACAAAGTCTGCACCAGGCCTAGAGCTGTATCCTCCAATATCTATAAATGTAGCACCTTCATCAAGCATGCTTTCCACTTGGGCTAAAATATCCGATTCGTTTTTATAGGAGCCTCCATCATAAAATGAATCTGGTGTTACATTAAGAATACCCATAACCTTGGGCTGGGATAAATCTATAAGTTGACCGTTGCAGTTTATAGTCATAATCTATTTAGGGATTTAAGGGCATAAACTTTAAACCTTAAACTTTGAACTTCTAATTTATTTATGCGAAATTTACGCAAATTTTAATGGATTAGATGCAAAATACTTCTGCGGAATATGATGCCGTAATAGATCGGTGCCGCACACTTTTTATCAAAAAAATGAGCGATTATGGCTGTGCTTGGCGTATTTTAAGGTTGCCGTCACTGACAGACCAAATTTTTATAAAGGCGCAACGTATAAGGAGCCTTCAGGAAAATGAGGTTAGAAAAGTGGACGAAGATGAAAGGAGCGAATTTATAGGCATAATCAATTACTGTGTCATGGCACTCATCCAAATTGATAAAGGTGTGGTAGATCAACCTGATTTAAAGGCAAAGGAAGCAACAGCATTATATGATGAAAAGATTGCCTTGACCAAGAAGCTTATGTTGGATAAAAATCACGATTATGGTGAAGCTTGGCGAGATATGCGAGTAAGCTCCTTAACGGATTTGATCCTTCAAAAATTATTGAGAGTAAAACAGATTGAGGATAATGCTGGGAAGACCATGGTTAGTGAAGGCATAGACGCTAATTACCAAGACATCATAAATTATGCGGTTTTTGCCCTAATACATCTTAATGAAGACTAATTCAAAATCTTAATTTAATATAATGAACCTATTCGTACAGCTCAGTAGAATTTTTGTTGGTGTATTATTTATTATATCTGGTTTTATTAAACTCAACGATCCGTTAGGGTTTTCCTATAAGCTACAGGAATACTTTGGAGCTGACGTTCTTAACATGGAGTTTTTGATTCCCTATGCTTTAGCCATTTCGGTGTTTGTAGTGGTGTTCGAGGTTATTTTGGGAGTATTTTTACTTTTAGGATATCAAGTAAAGTTCACAGTATATAGTCTCTTGGCTATGATTGTGTTTTTTACCTTTTTAACCTTTTACTCGGCTTACTTTGACAAGGTTAAGGATTGTGGCTGTTTTGGAGATGCTATAAAACTAACACCTTGGGAAAGTTTTACCAAGGATGTGGTGCTTCTTGTTTTTATACTGATACTTGTTATAGGTGTAAAATATATTAAACCCATATTTAGTAAGCTGCCCATTACAATTATAGCCTTATTGAGTTTCGTTTTATCGCTATGGTTTGCTTATCACGTACTTATGCATTTACCTGCAATAGATTTTAGGGCCTATGCTATAGGAAAAAATCTACAAGAGCAAATGGAGATTCCAGAAGATGCTGCTAAACCTGTGACAGAGTATACATGGACATTCATGGTGAATGGAGAAGAACAAACCTTTGTAACCAATGGAAGCTATCCAAATGTCGATGGAGAATACATAGGTGTGGAAACAAAATTGATTGATGAAGGTTATGTGCCTCCAATTCAAGATTTTTCAATCGAATCTAGTGATGAGGATTTAACCTCTGAGTTTTTGAGTGCGGAGCGATTGGTGATTGTAGCTGTATACAGTATTCCAGATGCAGAGTTAGATGGAGTGGCTAAGCTCAAGGCATTCACAGATGAGGCCCTGGAAAATGGCTATACCGTAATTGGTCTAACTTCTTCTGGAGAAAAGGATAAACGTCAACTGATATCAGACTACGACCTTAATTTTGAATTTTATCTTTGTGATGAAAAGGTTATTAAGACCATAGTTAGATCTAATCCAGGTATTGTTCTGCTTCAGGAGGGTACTGTAATGCAAAAGAAACACTGGAACGATATTGATGAAATCAAACTATAGCGCTTCGCTTATTCAGCGCATTCAAATAGTCAACGTGTTATTTTAGGATATTTATTACATAAATTATTTTACGCCTTGCTCACTCTATTCGGAGTGGTAACCATTATTTTCTTTTTATTTAATGTATTGCCCGGAGATCCTGCTAAAATGATGTTAGGGCAAAACCAAACAGCGGCCCAAGTTGAGGCCGTGAAGAAAAAATATGGATTTGATAAACCCGTAATTACCCAATATTTCTATTATCTCAACGATTTATCACCACTTTCAATTCATCTAGGCGTAGATGGGCACTACACGTCCTTAAGCTCAAATAAATATACAGCTCGTCGGTTATTTTCCATTGGAGCGACCGAAATCGCAATAAAAGTGCCATACCTCAGGGAATCGTTTACAAAGCAAGGAAAAAAGGTAACCGAGGTTATTGGAGAAACACTACCTAATACATTTGTATTGGCGATAGCGGCCATTGTCATAGCGGTAATATTAGGTGTTTTATTCGGGATTATTTCTGCACTACAAAAAGATTCTTGGGTAGATAAGACCATACAAGTCTTTAGCACTTTTGGCATGAGCGTGCCTTCCTTTTTCAGTGCCATTCTATTTGCATGGTTATTTGGCTTTGTCCTTCATGAATTTACAAATTTAGAAATGACAGGCAGTCTATATGAATTAGATGATTTTGGGGAGCGTATGACTATACAATGGAAAAATCTTATCCTTCCTGCCATTGTTTTAGGAATACGACCATTGGCTGTAATCATTCAATTAATGCGCAATTCGTTATTGGATGTTTTGGGCGAAGATTACATTAGAACGGCGAGGGCTAAAGGCTTAAGTGAATTTAAAGTATTGTGGCGGCATGCCATAAAAAATGCTCTAAACCCAGTTGTCACTGCTATTTCAGGTTGGTTTGCCTCTATGCTTGCAGGTGCAGTTTTTGTAGAGTACATATTTGGTTGGAATGGCTTGGGCAAAGAAATCGTTAATGCTTTAAATACGTTAGACTTGCCTGTAATAATGGGTGCTGTATTGGTTGTGGCTATAATCTTTATAACTATTAATATTTTGGTGGATTTTGTTTATGCCTGGCTAGACCCAAGGGTAAAACTTGTTTAAGCGCACCTGACTTTTGTCAATTTCAATTGGTTTTTATTACCTTATTATTGTAAACAAATTTTAATTCAACCCAATAACTACATATTATGAGAAAGCAGATTGTTGCAGGTAACTGGAAAATGAATAACGGACTTATTCAAACAGAATCTTTAATAGCAGACTTAAAACGGCAGACAAAAGTCTCAAATGCAGAAGTTATGATAGCGCCTACATATACCAACTTGTGGCATGCCTTTCAATCGACCAAACAAACAGAAATTGAAGTTATTGCCCAAAACATGCATTATGCAGAGAATGGAGCCTATACGGGCGAAATCAGCGCAGGCATGTTAAAAAGTATTGGTATACAAACCGTTATTCTTGGCCATAGCGAGCGCAGAGCCTACTTTAATGAAACGGATGAAGCGCTAGCCAAGAAAATTGATGCAGCATTGGCACACGACATGTGTGTAATATTCTGTTTTGGCGAAGAATTATCTGATCGTAAATCTGGCAATGAACAAGCTGTTGTTGAAGGGCAAATCAAAAACGCCCTCTTTCATTTGGACAAAGAAGCTTATAAAAATATAATTATGGCTTACGAGCCAGTTTGGGCTATTGGAACCGGTGAGACAGCAACACCAGAGCAGGCACAAGAGATGCATGCTTTTATTAGAGAAACTTTGGCTCACAAATATGGAAACGAGACTGCAGAATCAGTGTCTATACTTTACGGAGGCAGTGTAAAGCCCAATAATGCCAGAGAAATCTTTTCAAAGCCCGATGTTGACGGTGGTTTAATTGGAGGCGCCTCTCTTAAGGCAGAAGATTTTTTTGCCATTGTAAATTCATTTTAGTGACGCAAAACACTTACATAGGTTATACCTTTAAGGTTAATCCGCTTCAACCGGGTTCAGAAATATTAATTGCTGAACTTGGGCTAGCCGGTTTTGAAAGTTTTGTTGAAACCGATGATGGTGTCATGGCCTACATTACAAAGACGGATTGGAATGCCTTTATTTTAGAGGAAATAGAAATTTTAAAATCTTCAGAGTTCAAAATTACGTACGAGTTTAAGGAAATAGAGCAAACCAACTGGAATGAAGAATGGGAGCGAAGCTTTAAACCAATTACAGTAGATGAACGGGTTACAGTAAGGGCTCCTTTTCATGAAAAGCCAAATACGGAATTCGATATTATTATAGAACCAAAGATGAGTTTTGGTACAGGTCATCACGAAACCACGCACATGATGATCCAACATATTTTAAAGAATGATTTTAAAAATAAATCTGTTTTAGATATGGGTTCAGGTACAGGCGTTTTGGCCATCACGGCTGAAAAAGCTGGCGCGAAAGCTATTGACGCTATAGATATTGACAATTGGTGTTATCTCAACAGCAAAGAAAATATAGAGCGCAATAACTGTAATTCTATTAAGGCCTTTGAAGGCGATAGCAAGTTAATTAAGGGTAAATCTTATGATATTATCATGGCTAATATCAATCGGAATATTTTACTAAAGGACATACCTCTTTATGCCAAGGCGCTTAATGAAAATGGAGCCTTGTTTCTCAGTGGCTTTTACGAGCAGGATATAAACGCTATTAATGAATGTTGTGAAAAATGTATGTTAAAATTGGACGAAACTCTGAAACGAGGGGATTGGGTTTCAGTAAAATTTATAAATTAGTAAAGAATTATTATTATAAATTGTTGTATCCTATATAGATACATGAATAAACAATTTGCTATGAGTACTAAGGAAAAACAGCTAGAAGAATTATTAATTGAAGAAGAAACGGTTAAACAGAACGAGATTGTCTTATTTAATGACGATGTGAATACGTTTGACCATGTTATAGATACCTTGATTTATGCTTGTGACCACACTCCAGAGCAAGCAGAGCAATGCTCTATAATTGTGCACTACAAAGGAAAGTGTACGGTTAAGACAGGTCCTTATGACGATTTAAAACCAAGGTGTTCAAAGTTGCTGCAAGCCGGCTTGAGTGCCGAAATTGTATAAAAAAAGCCTGCATTTGCAGGCTTTTATTTTTTAGTTCCTAATTGACTAATTGTTCATTCTACCAACAGCACAGCTTACGAACGATTTGGCTTTTTTGGATATAGGATTATGGTCGTCCACAGAAGGATAGCCAAGAGCAGATAATTTTTTCTTAACAACGTTAAATAATTTGTCGTTAGAATAGGTAAAGCTAACTTGATGCTTCTCATTATCTACTGAAATCTCTTCGATGCCCTCTAACTTTTCAAGATTTGTCCTTATGGTATTCGCACAACCGTGACATTTTAAATTTTGAACTTCTATCGTGGCTGTTCTCATTTCTTTTGTTCTTTTATTTTACATGTACTGATGCCAAAAACCGTGTACAACGGACAAAAGCTAATTAGGCTAGTAAGTAGAAAAATAATAGCTACAGCCATTAATATATAGGCTAATGTACCATCGATAAGATCAAAGTAATACAATAGGGCTACTGCTGCAGCTGCAACCACACGTATTCCCTTATCCGTGTTGCTCATGTTTTTAGTCATAATATTAAATTTTAAAGTGTTGATGGACATACAAATTCCGTAGTAGGTAGATCAGTCTTTTTAATAGCGCCGAAACCTCCAGCAACATCTACAAGATTATTAAATCCTCTAGCTTTTAGAATAGATGCTGCAATTACAGATCTATATCCTCCAGCACAATGAATATAATACTTTTTATCCTTATCTATCGTATTCATCTGCTCATTGATATAATCTAAAGCAAAATGCTGTGCATTTTCTAGGTGCATTGACTTATATTCTCCATCCTTTCTCACATCTAGGATATTAATGTTGTTGGCCTTTGCCCTCTCTGCAAATTCCTCTGCTGAAATAGATTCTAAACTGTCAATCTCTTTACCCGCTTTCTTCCACGCATCGATACCTCCTTCAAGATATCCTAAAGTGTTATCATAACCTACTCGAGATAAACGCGTCACCGCTTCAGCAGATTTACCCTCAGGGACCACTAATAAAATAGGTTGTTTAATATCTGTAATCAAGGCACCAACCCATGGTGCAAACTGACCATTTAACCCAATAAATATAGAATTAGGGATGTGCTCTTTGACGTAATCTGACTGTGGTCTTACATCTAAAACTAAAGCCGACTCGTGGTTGGCAATGGCTTCGAAAGTTTCTGGGTCTAGAGGATTGTCGCCTGTTTTTAATATGCTATCAAAAGCTTCGTAGCCCATTTTGTTCATCAAGGCATTCTTTGCAAAATACTGAGGTGGTGGCGCAATGCCGTCCAATACTTCTTTTACAAATTCGGCTTTGGTCATATCCTCGCGCAATGCGTAGTTCGTTTTTTTCTGTTCACCTAGTACACCTACGGTTTCTTTACTCAGATTTTTTCCACAAGCAGAGCCCGCTCCATGTGCTGGGTAAACGATGACGTCATCTGCTAAGGGCATAATTTTGGTTCTGAGCGAGTCGTATAACATTCCCGCTAAATCTTCCTTTGTAAGATCGGACTTAATAGCCAAGTCTGGTCTTCCAACATCACCTAAAAACAAGGTGTCTCCAGAGAAAATAGCGTGGTCCTTACCATTTTCGTCGCGTAGTAGATAGGTGACGGATTCTAAGGTATGTCCAGGCGTGTGCAGTACTTTTATGCTCACATTTCCTAGACGTAATATCTCACCATCTTTTGCTTTGTGAATATCATAATCCGTTTGTGCAGCCGAACCAAAAACAATGGTAGCACCTGTTTTCCTTGCTAAATCTATATGTCCTGAAACAAAATCTGCATGAAAATGAGTTTCAAGTATGTACTTAATTTTTGCATTGTTGGCCTTGGCCTTATCAATATATTGTTGTGTTTCGCGCAGTGGGTCTATAATGGCAACCTCTCCATCAGATTCTATATAATAGGCGCCTTGAGCTAGGCATCCTGTGTATAACTGTTCTATTTTCATGAGTCATTCAATTTTTTTAGTTGCACAAAATTAATAAACTTCGATTTTCATTGTGTTACAAATGTGACACTTAAAATTTCGTTTATAATAGATTGGTTTTCTTTTTAATAGTCGTTTATAGAAAGATATCCTTTCAAAAGGATGTTGTTTCATATAATCATATCCGAGGCGTTCTAATCATTGATGGCGTGTAGCGCTTAATGCGGTAATTTGGAGCGTAATGCACCATAAGTATAAGTACCAACAATTGCAGCTGCAATAACTACAAGCATGGTTATCACTCCAGTGCCCACTAAAATATACATTGGTCCAGGACATGCACCGCATAGGGCCCAGCCTAGGCCAAATATACTGCCACCCAAAATATAGCGCACCAATCCTCTATCTTTTAACGGTACCCTTAAATACGTGCCTTCAGTAGTTTTTAACTTAAGCTGCTTTGATGCTAAGAGTAAAATTATACCTGTGATTACAGCACTTCCTATGATGCCATACATATGAAATGACTGAAATTTGAACATTTCGTAAATCCGATACCACGATACTGCTTCGGATTTTACCAGAACAATACCAAAAAATATGCCGACTAAGAAGAACTTAAGATACTTTCCCATAATTAAAATAGAATTGGATAAATAAGATGAATCATTATTAAACCGCCGATAAAAAAGCCTATAACTGCAATAAACGAAGGTAATTGAAGACTACTAAGGCCTGTAATGGCGTGTCCAGAGGTACATCCACCAGCGTAACGTGTACCAAAGCCCACAAGAAAGCCACCAATGATAAGAATTAGAAATCCTTTTAAGCTAAAAAATGCATCCCAGCTGAATAATTCAGGAGGCAAAAGGCTTTTGCCTACGTTTTCAAACCCTAGTGCATTTAAGTCGGCTCGTGTAGCTTCGCTAAGGTCAATGTCTATTGGGTTAGACAAAAAGTTATGGCCGATATAACCACCAACAAATGCGCCACAGATAACTATAAGATTCCATTGATACTGCCGCCAATCAAAGTCAAAGAATTTAACGCGTTTTCCTGCACCACCCATGGCGCACATTGTTCTAAGATTGGAAGACATGCCAAATGTTCTTCCAAAGTAAAGTAGAAGAAACATAACGATAGCAATACATGGGCCACTAATGTACCATGGCCATGGCTGTAATATAAAATCCATAGTAAGTTTTTTTCAAAATTAATTGATATGATATTTTTTTGATAGCAAATTTGCTAAAAGTCAAGAATAATTATTTTGTTTCGTCCAAGTTCAATTTTCTTCTCTTTTTCGAGTTGTTTTAGGAGTCTTGAGACAACTACTCTTGAGGTATTTAAATCCTCTGCTATGTGTTGGTGGGTCATTTCTAGTGTCGTGGAACCAGATAACTTCACATGGTCTATGAGATATTTATAGAGTCTTTCGTCCATTTTCATAAAGGCGAGCGTATCTATGGTTTCTAGCATCTCATCAAACCTTATCTGATAACTTTGCAATATAAAATTGCGCCAACTATCGTTAGAGTGAAACCATTTTTGCATTTCGTTGATAGGAATCATTATAACTTCTACCGCTTCGTCTGCAATAGCCCTGATTTTACTAGCAGATTTACCCATACAGCAAGTTAGGGACATGGCGCAAGTATCGCCGGCTTCTAGGACATACAGTAATAGCTCGTGGCCATTTTCATCCTCCCTTAATACCTTGATATTACCTTTTATGAGGAGAGGGATGTATTGTAGTTCTTGACCAATGTCTATTATAATGTCATTTTTTTTGAATGTCTTTACTTTGGCGACCTTTTCTATGGCCTTGAGAATATCCTCGTCAAAGAGATAGCTGAAAGTTTGTAAGTGCTCTGTTGAAATCATATATCAAAAATAATCAATTCCATATTTGAAATAAATAGTTTGGGGATATTTTAAGTTTTATATTATATTTGCACCCACTTAAAAACGGCCTCGTGGCGCAACTGAATAGCGCATCTGATTACGGCTCAGAAGGTTACAGGTTTGAATCCTGTCGAGGTCACTTAATAAATCCTAATTCATTTACTACTAATGGGTTAGGATTTTCTCTTTTTTGCTGTGACCAATTTGTGACCATCATTTTATCATGTTCAAGATAATTAAATTCTGTGTTTTTTTAAGTTTATTTCAAAAGAAAGTTAGCAAGGTGTCATTGGATTACGTTGCGAGGAAAATCTGAAGTATTTTTTGAGTATGAATCCGTGGACCTCTTATTGGTCAAAGATTTCTTAAACCACTAATAAAGAGCGACGGCTCTACCTAAAGGCACTAACCGACCAATGGAGACTATTGACATTTTAATCATTGTTAGCCTCTTTATCTATTTCATTAAGTGCTTTTGTTATTAGTTCCGCAACTCCCGCGCTCGGTCTTGGACTTTTGTTCACTATGATATTGCCTTTACTATCGATCAATACACTATGAGGCAAAGCACTAATATCAAAGTTATCGTTTATTTTTTCGGACCAGTTCCTTGTAGCAAAGAGATTCTTTGTTTTCAGCCCATATTTAGTGACTATCTCTTTCCATTTGTCTTTTTCTGAATCTATACAGATGTTTACAATCTCAACAGACTTCTCTTTAAATCTTTCTACCAGAGCATTCTCGTGTTCAAACTCTTGATAGCAAGGTTTGCACCAAGTAGCCCAAAAATTAATCAAAAGGACTTTGTCTTTAAAGTCATTTGGCTCAAAAAATATTGAGTCTAAATCGGGAAGGTAAAAACAGGGTACCTTAGATCCCTTGGGCAGTGTTGGAATTGCAAGAAACTGTTGATTCACTAAATCTGAAAGTTCCGGATCTGTGATGTAATCAAGCCATTGATCATTCCAAGCGTGTTTATGTACTTTTATGGTTCGAAGGAAGTCATGGGTATGAACAATGTTTTTCAATTTCTCATCATCGATGTTATCTTCGATTACCTCTATTCTTTTAACGGATGAAGCGATCCATTCTTTTTTCGAACTGGGGATTGGATTTTGCATGAACGGGTCTTTTTTGAAGCTCAGAAAGGAGCTTAGAAATTTCATATAAGCGTCCACACCTATAAAATTAGGCTTTTCGATTTGAAGATTACCAATCACTTGGCTTAAAAAGTCACCTGATATGGAATCTTCCAAAGCCAAAAGCATTTTTCGGTATGCTAAGGCATTCAATTTTGATCCGGCATTTACGTAATCAAGTCTTGTGTTCTCAAAATTTTTATACCAAGAGGGGAGGCTTGTATATTTTTGGAGTTGGTTTTTTTGAGAAAGGGTTATAGAGTCAAATGCTTTGACTAATTCGGAGATAGATCCCCTGCCCTGATGCCACGAGCTTCTTGGACTCCAATCAGAATTAACAGCTCGTGTTTTTAAGAATTCATTAATGTCCTTGAGTTCCCCAGCAAAAACCAATTGATTTCCATCGGGTGAAATAGAGACTTTATTTTTTTTCCGGTTTCGGCAAACACTCTATACTTTTTGTTGTCAACAGTAAGGTTAAAGTAGTGTTTGGTGGGGCTGACAATCATTAATTCTATCACCTCACCTGGAGTAATAACAGTATCAACCTTTTCTTCATTTACGGGCAGGTATACCCAGTTGTTTATGCTTATTTGGACGCTATCTGTTAATTGATTAGTTATTCGCAATTTACTTTTCCCATTCAGATTGAAAGAAGGTTCTTTTTGGGCCTTTTTGCATGAGAACGAAGTAATCAGCAGAATGATTAAAAAATATATTGATCTGTATGATTTCATTTTAAATTTTACAGTATTGAGGCCAACGGTTTTCTTTACTTTGATATCATTAGATTTAACAAGAAAAGAGAGGAGAACTCGAACGGTCTTTAGGCAATACCTGTTACACGTAATAGTCCTCTCTGCCTCTTGTAGAATGCTCAGCTGAACGGTTTAGCTATGATGTCGTTGCGGCTGGCAACGCAGCGTAGCGCCACTCCGGTATGCTTTGGTTTTCTAACCGGTAGCGGAGCGCGTTGCATTTAGCAAACGTTCACGCTTTAGTTTATAGTTTAAATGTAGGAATAAATTTCAAATCACCTTAGATGTAGCAATGCATTATAGGTGTTGTTGTGTGTAGTTATTTTTTACTTTCCTTAATTAACTTTACCAATTCTTCAAGTCTATTGGAATTACCTCCCAAACATAAAACATTTCAAAATGAGTCATCTGAATATTGAAAATTGAAAATTTCCAATTGGGACGTATCAACCCAACCATAGTCCAAATGAAACTCTAGTGCAACAATGGATCGAAGACATTGAAAAATTTCCAATCCGTGTTGAACAACTGGTAAAAGATATTAATGTAGAACAATTGAACTGGAGATATAGACCAGATGGTTGGACCGTAAAACAAGTTATACACCACTGTACCGATAGTCATATCAATAGTTTAGTGCGCTTTAAACTGGCACTAACTGAAGATACGCCAGTCATACGTCCGTATTTTGAAGATAGATGGGCAGAACTAGAGGATGGATTGACCGATGATATCAATGCCTCCTTAATGCTTTTGAAGGGTTTGCACAGAAAGTGGGGTGTTCTCTTAAAAAGTCTTACCAGTATACAATTAAGTAGGGAATTTATGCATCCTGAACACGGTCGAAAATTCAATCTAGGAGAAACCATTGGGAACTATGCTTGGCACTGTAACCATCATCTACAGCATATTGAGATTGGCCTTAATTCCATGGGAAAATATAATCATAACTAAATGCCTGAAATCGCAATTTTAAAAAACACCACTATAATTCATAGAATCTTAATGGTTTTAATGATAGTCATGGGTTTTCTGTCTTGTAATGACGATGATATTTGCTGAGACTTAGTCATAAATACAACAAGTTTAGAAACTGAGTACGGATGTACCAACACCAGGTAAGAATTAGAAATTGACTTATCTGAAACTTTTACAATCATATCTAATCAGGCTACTTTTGAGGATTTAGTTTCTGGTAATTGTCAACCGCAAATTGATTTTGATAGGTATGACTTGGTCATTGGAAAAAAAGGACTTGCAAATAGCAACAGTTCAATTGACTATGAATTGATTGAAAATTGTAAGACTGAAAATCTTTTGCTTGCCCTTACATTTAATCAAAATGCAACAACCGAAGCACCAAATTTGACTTATAATGCCCTCATCCCAAAATTGGATGAGGGACAAAACCTGTTTATAGATATAAATATAAATTAAGTGGGTATTGAGGTTGGCAAGATTCTACCCATGGAGTAAGTCTATATAGACTCAATTATCTAGAAATCAGCTCAGCAAAAGACATTTAAAGTTTTGATTTTTCTTACAACAGATATTCTTTACACATAAGCCAAAGCCCTCTTAAAAAATAGGAAATATCGCCTCTTTTTGCTTAATTTAGCCGTGCTATGTTAAATTCTTTTTAAGCTAAATGAAAGACTAATTCTCTGTTTCCTATACCTTTTTCTTTTAGCGTCAATTAAAGCAAGATTAAAAAGGATGAAAAAACATTAAAAATGTATATGAAAAAGACAATTCTGCTGTTTTTATTGATAAGTAGTAATATTTATTCACAAGATTTTTTAACGCCGTTATTAAAAAAATCATTTGCATTAAACAATCACACCAACAGGGACGTTACTTATTTTACGGAAGTCGATTCTAATGGCGATGTCATAGTTATTGGAACCACTGAAAGAGATTCTACATTCACGGATATATTAACCACCAAATTAGATACCGACCTCAACCAAATATGGCAAAAACGATTTTCTTTCTCTACTGAATTATCCTATGATTATCCTTTAAAAGCTTTCCTTGATACCAACAATAATATTTATATAGCCTGCTTTAGCGCTACCACTGCATTTGTACCAAACTCCATACTCAATATTTTAAAGTATGATGCTAATGGTGATTTACAATGGCATATAGACTTCAATGATGTTAATGGTTTTAGTGATACAGATTATGTGGATTACCGATATAGAAACACCTTTATGGATTCCGAAGGCTTTTTGCAAGTGGTAGAAGTTAAGGATAACGAAACCTTTACAACAGAAGAGTTTAATTTTTATAAAATAAATCCAGAGGGCATTATCGTAGAAAATTATTCAAGAGACGATGTAATTGATAATTACAATGACTTCCTCGATATGTCTTTCGAAGTTTTTTATCAAAACAATAATTTTTATGTAGCATACCGAAGAGGTGAGTTTGGTCCGTCTTCAATTTCTTATGAGCATTTTATTAAAAAAATCAATGCCTCCGCAATGTCAACATTTCCCGTAAACGACTTTATCGACATTAATGATACGGTTTTTTTTAGTCAAGGTACCATCAAAGTAGATTCCAATAACGACATTTATTTCTTATATCCATTGGCCTTTACTAACAAATTTAAAGTTTTAAAACTCAATGCCTCTGGGGATTTATCCCATTACATCGAATCACCTCAAGGTTTTGATAAAGACATACTAAATGTAGAGATAAATGCCAATGGTCATCTTTCCATATTTTGTAACAGTACAATATCCAATTCAGGAGCGAATAAGACTTTGAATCAGTTGGTCTATGACATATCTGGAAATCTCATTGATAATTTTACAGTGAACTCAACCTTTGTTGATGGTTTAAAGTATTATTCTGAAAATTCCTTGCTGGTTTTTACCAATGCAAGCTTTAAACTTTTTGGCCAAGATTTAAACCTAATAAATGAATTTACAGGGACTTATGTCAACTTGAATGATTTCAATTTAATTGATAATTCTAATATGGTTGTCGGAAATACGAGCTTAGCGAAAATGTATCCAAGCTCGGATTTTTTTACAGAACGCAACATCGAGATTCAAAAAATTAATAGCAATCAAGTGTTGAATACCTATAATTTTTCTGGGGAAGGTACTTCAAAGGCCTTCAGACAAAAAGTTATCATTGATAATAACGATAATTATATCGTTGCTTCTGAGGAAAAATTAGGCCCTGACAATTTCGCAATTGGTGGATCTAGGGGGCCACTGAGAAACACTTTATATAAATACGATAGCAATCTCAATTTATTGTGGAGCCTAGATATCGATAATGCCATGGTTAATGCGCATTCAAGTCTGGATAAAAATTTTCTAGTCGATAGAAGTAATAATATTTATATCAATACCAAGGTTGATGAGAACAACTTTGAACTTATCAAGGTCTCAGCCAATGGATCCATTCTTTACCAAGTACCAAGCCAAAGAAGTGCAAATATATATTTTGATCATCAAAACAATATTAATGTGGTTTCGCCACCGGTTTCCAATAATACAACTTATGATGATGATACCATTATCTACACAATAGATCCTGGTAATGGCAGTTTATTGAATACGCAATTGTTTGAAGGCTTAATCTTTCTAGAGAATTATTCTAATGTTTTTGGTGATTCTTACATTTACATGTACACTGGTAATAATTCTTTTGGCGACACCTCACCAAGGTTAAGCATCTACAAAAATTTAATTTTAGAATTTGAAACCAACTTGGCCATTTTTGGCACGTTTGGTGGCATCACCTCTTATACAACTGATGATATTGGAAATTTTTATTTTTCTTCGTCATGGGCACAAATAAATGCCAAATTGCATAAAATTTCATTAGATAATAATTACTCCTTTATTGATATCGACAACCCTATTCGAGATATTATAATGATTAATGATAAGATATTCACCCACAACAACAATGGTTATTACAAAGTTTATAATAGTTCTTTAGGGCTTGTTTCAACTTCAACTTCGACTTATGATAACCAACCGCGCTTATTTAGATTTGGGAATAATATTCTATCCAACACACCTTTTGATAATTTAGTTAAGGTTCTTGACGAGAACACGGTTGAAATTGATGAGTTTAAGTTACCAAGTGTATTATCGTTTCAATATGCAGGTATCGACTCTGAAAACTTCTTAATACTTACAGGAGAATTTGGCAATCAAATCCCTACATTTCAAGAGTTTGGTTGGGCAAGAGGCTTTATCCATAAATACAATGCCGCGGATATCACCTTGAGTATAGCCGATAATGACTTCCTCACTGAAAATAATATTCAGGTGTATCCTAATCCGACGAATACAACAATTAACATTAAGTCACCTGAACACAACATCACTAAGGTTGAGTTATACGACTTAAATGGAAAATTATGGCTACAAGCAAATCATTCAACAGTTGATATTTCTCATCTAACCGCTTCAATGTATCTCCTTAAGATATTCTTGAATAATGGGAATATCGTCAATGGTAAAATCATTAAGCAATAGCAAACTGCGTTTTAAAAGATTAAAATTAAATCTTACTTGTAACACAATTCGAGTTTAATACTATACCTCGTATGTTTACATTTTATACTTTACTGATTATAAATATAGTAGTTTTCAAGTTATTAATAAGAGCTGAAATAGGAGGGACAGAGAGGTCTAGGCTAGATACACTATGTGATTAGTTTCATAGAAATCCCGCCCTTCTATAGTTCTCTTGGAATCTGAACAGTACCTAGATCCAAATAGAAGAGATCGAATCAAATGCGAGCAAAGATGATAAAGGGAATTATAGCTTAAAAAAGCAATTATAATGGATACACTATTAAAACAATGTTTAGGTATCGATGTTTCCAAATTAAGCTTAAGCTTATCCTTAGGTTCTTTGACCAATGATCTAAGCAAGACATTCGAGAGCCATTTAGATGTCGGTAATGACCTTAGGAGTTATAGGTTTATAGTTAAATGGTTAGAGAAATCAGTTGATACCAATGTTAATTTCACAATAGTCATGGAAGCTACAGGTGTGTATCATCAGCACTTGGCAAATTACCTATATGAACAGGGATATGCCATTTGTATTATGCAATCGGGTCGGGTCAAGCGTTATGCACAAAGCCTGGACCAACGTTCGAAGACGGATGCCTTGGACAGTAGAATGCTTAGTATGCTTGGTCTGGAAAGGACTCTTCGCTTATGGCATCCACCTGGTCTGTCACTTCAAGAACTAAAGGCATTGAGCCGAGAGCGCAGTTCGCTGTTGAAGGATAGAACGGTAGAGACCAACCGTCAGGGAGCTCTTTTATCAAGCGTTAACGAGAATGCTAGAGCAACAAAAAAGACATAAGGCCAGACTTAAACTGTTAAACGGCCAGATAGCCTCTATTGAGCAAGAGATGCGGGCTTTGATATCTGAAGATCAGATCTTAAAAAGGAAATTCTCTTTTTTGGAGAGAATACCAGGTATTTCTTTTATATCTGCAGCCACAGTGGTTGGAGAGACATTAGGGTTTGAATCGATCACCAACGGAAAACAGTTGGCAAGTTATGCAGGCTATGATGTTGTATTACGGGAGTCGGGCAATTTTAAAGGAAAAACTAGGATTAGCAAAAAAGGGAATAGTTATATCAGAGCGGCTTTACACATGCCATCGATGACCTGTGTGCGTTGTAATCCGACATTGAGAACATTCTATAACAGATTAAAGCCTAACAAAGCAAAGCCATTGGTAGCCTTGGTAGCTGTACAGCGAAAACTATTGTTATTGATGTTTACCTTATGGCAGAACGAAGAGAACTATGATGCGGACTTTGAAAATAAAAAGCAGCAAAAGCATGAAGCCCTTGCTGCACAGGATAACAACTTGATAAATCAATTTGTTTCCTAAATTTTTAAATAAAAACTTGTTTTATAACACAGTATCTATGAGTAGTTGCGAGGGTTAGCGTTTAACTTTGCAAGTACACACCAAGCTGAAAATCCGCGAGACACGAGCACGAAGTGCGAACTGTGCGTTAGCAAATTTTCAGAGGTAGGCGAGAACTGCGCCATTACTTATAGCTATTGTTGTACTTTCGTTATTTTTTAATTTCTTGGTCAATCAATTCAATTACTCCTCTAGCTTTCCTAATATTAGTTTCATACAGGTTTTTTATCCAATCTTCAATTTTCATCTTCCGATGCATAAGCAAGTTTCTAAACGCCTGGTTTTTGATTAAACTTTTATAATCTACTGGTTTGGCATATTTATATGGTGAATACTCTTCCATTTCTTTTTTGTAATATTCACCTAATACTTGATTATCAAGTTGGTATTCAGCTCCCAAATAACCTTCCACATACTTGTATTGTACTTCGTATAAGTTGCTAATGGTATTTCTCAGAGAATCATTAGATATTAGTTTAATTCCAGAAAGTTTTAGATTATCATACGCAACTTTCGTAGGGGCAAAGACTCCTTGAATCCGAATTTTACCTAGATGCAAATTTAAAGAGTCATTATAAGGTATTTTTCCATCGATAAAATCAATAACAATACTACATGAGTTCGCAGCAGAACTATAACCGTTTATATCGGCTTGGAAATCCTTTATATCTGCAAGCAAATTAGCCTTTAGTTCTTTTAGAGTTGATTCTTCTAAGTTTTTCTGTTTCCGTTGCTCATTCCAATTGTTAATCTGTAAAGCAATTAATATACCGATAACAACTAGTATAATTTCTCCGATAGCATAAATCAGATATTTACTGCATTTATTTTCAGAGAGTAAATTTTGTCTAATTCTTCTGAAGAATTTAATCATTAGTTAATGGTTGGTTGCAATGTCTTGTCCTGAAATAGGTTTCCCATTTTAGATAGATTTTAAATGGTTAAAAATTCCAGATTTTTTTCATTTTTCCGATACGATTTGTAGTCAATATTTTGTTTTAAGTGCGCCATTTTAGGTGTACTTAAATTGAGACTCCAATGCGTTCTAAAATTGTTGTATGTAAATATAGCTTTTTTGGTCATTTTTTGAGCTAAAGAAGTGTTTTTGATAGTTTGTTTTAATCCGTATTCATATTTAAGAGTTTTGTTGATACGTTCAGCCACGGCGTTCTCGTAAGGGTCGTACCGCTCGGTCATGCTCATTGCCA
>CAZGDG010000043.1:0-24760 GCA_964524415.1 uncultured Flavobacteriaceae bacterium | reverse complement strand
CGGTTTTTGAAGCACCTATGTACTTATTCAAATATTTGAGTTTAGACGCATCAAGAATCGCATCACAAGCTGGTGAAAACACGTTGATGTCCTCTGAAATAGCAATGCCCACATCGCTCTGGGCTAAGGCTCCAGCATCATTGAGGCCGTCTCCAACCATAAGAACATTTGCTCCTTCGGATTGGTGGTATTTAATATAGTCTAACTTATCTTCCGGCTTTTGGTTAAATATGAGCTTGGTTTTACCTGGCAGCAATTTTTTTAGGTTATTTCTTTCGCCTTCATTGTCTCCTGATAGGATAACCAAGTCAAAATGGTGTTTCAACTTATTGAACAACTTCGCTACGCCTTTTCTATAGCTGTTGTAAAAGGTGTATTTTCCTTTGTAATTATTATTACTACTTATATGAACAGTAGTGTTTAAAGCATTTTGTTCATTTTTACCACCCACAAAATCAGCAGATCCAATTTTTAGGGCGATGTTGTTGTGTTGAGCTTCTATTCCTTTGCCAACATGTTCGTTAAAAGTGTCAAGGGTTACGATGTCGTGTTCTTCTAAAATGTCATATAAAGTGCGGCTTAAGGGATGATTAGACCCTCTTAACGTGTTCTTCAATACCAAAGCTTCATTAGGCGTAAGCTCTGTACCGTCATATATCGCTTGGCTTTTTTTGTTTGATGTTAGCGTGCCGGTCTTATCAAAAACAACGGTATTTATATGCGCTAACTTTTCAATTACACTGGCGTTTTTTACGTAGAATTTGAGTTTGCCAAATATCCTAAGCAAATTACCAAATGTAAAAGGTGCAGAAAGTGCAATAGCACATGGGCATGCAATAATTAAAACTGCTGTAAATACGTTCATTGCCTTGGAAGCGTCAGTCAGCAACCAATATGTTGTAGAAACAAGCGCAATACCAAGAACAATAAGAGTGAAATGCTTGCTTATGGAATTGGTGATATTTGTAAAGCCTTCGTCCTTTTCTTTGTTGAAAACATCGTTAGACCATAATTGGGTGAGATAACTTTGTTCAATCGACTTAAGCGCTTCAAGTTCTATGACACCATTGGTTTGTTTGCCACCTGCAAACACCTTGTCACCGGATTTTTTGGTGACGGCTTGTGATTCACCGGTTACAAAACTGTAATCTATCTTACCTCTACCGTTAATGAGTACGCCATCTACAGGGATGAGTTCCTCATTTCTAATGAGCAGTCGGTCTCCCTTTTTGATATCGTAAACTTGTATGGATTGTTCTTTTCCATCCTTATTTATTTTGGTTATCGCAATAGGGAAGTAGGACTTGTAGTCGCGCTCAAAAGATAGAAACGCATAGGTTTTTTGTTGAAAAAACTTTCCAATCAAGAGAAAAAATACAAGGCCAGCCAAGCTGTCGAAAAATCCTGAACCTAAATCGAAAATTATCTCAATTGTGCTTCTTATAAATAAAACACTAATACCTAGTGCTATTGGTACGTCAATGTTTAATAATCGTGCTCTTAAACCTTTGAAAGCCGAGACAAAGTAATCTTGAGCGGAATAAAACACAATGGGAACCGATAGGGCAAACATAATCCACCGGAACATATGTTTATATTGTTCGAGCCAGAATTCATTGACTTCAAAATACTCCGGGAATGAAAGAAACATGATATTTCCAAATCCAAATCCTGCAACGCCCAGTTTATAAATTAAAGAGCGATTGACTTGTTTTTGAACAGATTTAAAATCATCTAAGCTGATATAGGGTTCATAACCAATAGAGCACAATAACAAGACAACTGCTTTTAAATTGGTTTGGGTTGAATTGTAAGTAACTCTGACCGTTTTATTACCAAAATTGACTTGAGAATCAGAAATGTTTGGATTGAGTTTGTTGAGGTTTTCAAGAATCCAAATACAAGAACTACAGTGAATGTGTGGAATGTAAAGCGTGGCGATTTCAATAGTGTCGCTTCTAAATTCCGTAAGTTTTTCGATGATATTTTCTTGAGACAGAAAATCGTATTTCCCTTCAATTTCTTTTGGTATGGCCCCTGGCGCCTGTTGTAAATCGTAATAACAGGTTAAATCATTTTCGTTAAATATCTCGAAAACTGTTTTACAGCCATTACAACAGAAAGATTTTTCTTGAAAACGAATGGGGTTTTCACCACATTTATCTCCACAATGAAAACAAGTGGATTCTGACATATAACAATTTGCTCTATAATACCTGAGTGCAAATGTTGTCCTTTGTGTAAAAATAAAATATGATATTTGTCATCTTTTCCTTATATTTATAACTACTAAATCAATTAGGTATGAGCAAATGCGAATCTTGCATTGTCAAAGAATTTAATTCGTTAAAATCTTTGTCAAGGGAAGAATTAATGCGCGTTTCGGCGTGCAAAACTGGCAAAGTCTTCAAAAAAGGTCAGGTAATTTTTGAAGAAGGAGAAACGTTGAACGGTGTCTACTGTGTCAAGTCCGGTGTCTGTAAACTCACAAAGCTTAGTGAAAATGGAAAAGATCAAGTTGTTAAGCTAGTGGTTAAAGGAGGGCTTCTGGGTAAACGCTCCTTAGTTACCGAACAAAAGACCAATCTCAGTGCGGTAGCACTAAATGACATGGAAATGTGCTTTATTCCAAAAAGCGAAATCATGGATGACCTTAATAAGAATCCAAAATTTACAATGGATGTCTTAAAAACTATGGCAGAGGATTTAAAAGAGTCCGATCAGTCGTTGGTGAGCATGGCTCAAAAATCCGTGAAACGGCGCATGGCGGAGATTCTTATGTATATTCACGATAATTTTGGCACCGATGATGAGGGCTACCTTAGTATAGTTATTTCAAGGGAAGATTATGCCAGCATAGTTGGGACAGCCACAGAATCTGCGATACGGATTTTATCCCAGTTTAAGAAAGAAGGTATTATTTCCACAAAAGGTAAACAGATTAAGATTGAAGACTATGTAGCATTGAAGTGGATGGAATAATGTCATTTTAATGTCTTACCATAACTATCAAGCGTACTATTCTAACAGATTTCCTGCAATTGAAGATTTGGCGAAGAAGGCCAAGAGCAGATTGCCTCATGTCTCGTGGGAATATTTAGAATCCGGTACAGGTACAGAAAGTTTACTTCAGCGCAATAGGAATGCTTTTGAAGCTATAACCTTTACACCACGATTTTGTAAGGGACACTTAGAGGCAGATATACAAACTGATTTGTTTGGGCGTTCTTATTCTTGCCCAATAGGTATTGCTCCTGTTGGACTTACGGGATTGATTTGGCCAAAATCAGAACATTATTTGGCTGCTTCTGCAACCAGTAATAATATCCCATTTTGTTTAAGTACTGTAGCTACAGAAACACCGGAAACGATAGGGCCTTTGGTAGGTTCTAACGGATGGTTTCAACTGTACCCGCCAAAAGAAATGGAGCTGGCAGCGTCGATTTTGTCTAGAGCCAAGTCAGCAGGGTTTCACACCCTGGTTATCACCGCAGATGTGCCTATGGCAAGCCGAAGGGAACGAACAAAACGCGCTGGAATGACAATGCCGCCCAAAATAACACCAAAACTAATATGGCAAGGACTTACACATCCTGTTTGGTCCTTTCACACGCTGCGACATGGATTACCTAGGTTACGAACAGTTGAATCTTATACAGAAAATACCGATTTTAAGTTTGTAAGTGGCTTTGTTGGTAATCGATTAGGAGGAACATTAGATTGGGATTATTGCGAACAGTTGAAATCCATGTGGAAAGATCCAACGGTCATTAAAGGGATTTTACACCCTGATGATGCGCAAAAAGTCATTGACATAGGCTTGGACGGAATTTGGGTGTCTAATCATGGTGGAAGACAATTTAATGGTGCTCCAGCAACTATTGAGGCATTACCAGACATAGCAGCAATGGTTGGTGGCCAAGTCCCAATTATTTTTGACAGTGGTGTACGCTCAGGATTAGATATAATGAAAGCCCTTTATCTAGGTGCTGATTTTGTTATGCTCGGTAGGCCGTTTTTATATGGTGTTGCCGCCATAGGGAAGTATGGGGCAGACCACGTGATTAATATTTTAAGTGATGACCTTAAAAACAATATGGTACAACTTGGCGTTGCTTCTATTCCAGAACTTCAGGCTTATAAATAAAAAAACCGTCTAAATCCACTGTAGTGATGTTAGACGGTCTAAATGTGTTGCATTAAACCTAATCGATACTGAAAGTTTCAGTCGGTTTAAAAGGGTCTAGCTTCAAAGTGCTCATCTTGTTTTTATACTCCATCCAGTCCTTATTGAAAAATGTATTTGTTTCCTCAAATAAGCCGTTTAGGGCATCTTTTGCCTGTTTGATTAATGTGGTTTCCGTTGAGGTTAATCCCGTTTGACTGCTGCTTACATAACTGCGCGCCGTTCCTAAACGCTGTAGTGGTGTCACTTCTGGACTTCTAGTTATCCCTTGACGTCTGTCTCTTTTTCCAAGATATTTGTCAACTATACTGTCAATAGATTTAACCATTTCTTTTGATGCCTTTATTTGGTCTTTATAGCTTTCCTTATCGAGTTTGCTTAGTTGTTCGCTGTAATTTTCAGCTATTGTTTTACTTTCAATGAGTTGTTTAACAGCATCTGCTGAGGTTTGTTGCAGTTTTTCTAAACCTTTGAGGGCTGCATAGACTTCGTTAATATTCTTTTGGGATACATCTAACCTTGGATCAGATTCTACTTTTACCATTGTTTCGGACATCATATCTCCATAATGTAAAACAGCCTTGTACGTTCCAGGTTTAACGTCTACGCCTCCAGGTTCTCTATTGCGCTCTCGTATTCGTCTTGAAGGATAATCAACACCCTTTTCATCCATGTACCACGTCCATTTGTGAAGACCATTATCCTTGGGTGCTTTACGTTTTAGTGTTCTAATTAGTCGGTCACCATCATAGATCTTCAAGGTTAGCGAATCCCAATTTACTTTAGATTCCTCTTTTTCAGATGCCATAGCTTCTTCATCTTCTTCATTTTCTTCATTTTCTTCTTTTGCTTCATTTTTTGGCATTTCTTTTTTGTTAAACATGTAAGTGAACCTCGCGCCACCATCGCGATTTTCACCATGATATGTGGCATCGGCTCCAAAACGACTTCCTGTAGGTTGCTGATAGGCGGCCTGATATGCAATTGGTGGTTCAAACAAGGTTATGTTAGATGATATCGCTGATTTATTTTTAGCAATTTCCCTTAGAGGTCTGATATCGTCAATTACCCAAGCGGCACGTCCAAAAGTGCCAATTACCAAATCATGTTCTCTAGGATGAATAACCAAATCCTTAACGGAAGTTGTTGGGAAACCCTCTGTCCATTTGGTCCAGTTGTCTCCCGCATCGATGGAAATGTAAAGTCCGTCATCGGTACCTAAAAACATAAGGTTGGGCTCTTCTAAATCTTCAACTATGGCTAGTGTATAACTTTGTACGTCATCTTCATCAACAATTCGTTCCCAAGATTTTCCATAGTTCTTGGTCCTGTATGCGTAAGGTGTGTAGTTAAAACGTCTATAGTCGTTAGCAATTAAAAGGGCTTCACCTTTATTTTTGTTTGAAGCCTTTATCTGAGCAATCCAGCTACCTTCAGGCAAGCCTTTGAGATTTTTAGACACATCAATCCATTCTCCACCGCTATTGGTAGTGTAATGCACACGTCCGTCATCTGTGCCAACCCAGAGCATATCTTTCTCAATAGGAGAGGGTTCTATTACTAGAATTGTGGTGTGGTTTTCAGCACCTGTGGCATCCATTGTTAAACCACCGCTTTCCGATTGTTTTTGTTTCTCTGGGTCGTTGGTAGTGAGGTCTGGTGAAATAACGGTCCACGTTTCACCTTTGTCTGTAGATCTATGAACAAATTGACTTCCAAAATAAATAGTGCTATTGTCAAAAGGATCGATATTAATGGCTGAGTTCCAATTAAAGCGTAATTGCACATCTGGATCTGGATGCGTTGGTCTAACGCTATAATTATTTCCCGTTTTCCAATCATAACGACTTACATAACCTTGTTGACTCATTGACCAGCCGTAACGTGAATCGTCTCTATCTGGCACAACATCGAAGCCATCGCCAAAACTAATCTCTTGCCAATAACTATTTCTTATGCCTTGATATTTCCAAACATAAGCCGGCCCTCGCCATGACCCATTGTCCTGCATGCCACCATAGACATTATAAGGGATTTCATTATCAACTGCAATATGGTAGAATTGTGCCACAGGAATGTTGCCGATAAAGCGCCATGTTTTTCCACCATCTCGTGTAATATTCATGCCGCCGTCGTTACCATCTATCATAAAGCTTCCATCTTCTGGGTGTATCCACCAGGCATGATGGTCTGGGTGAACACCATTGCTCACACCGTAAGCAGGCATTAAGCCATCAAAATTCTTACCGCCATCTTCAGAAACATTCACATAGGTAAATACAGAATACACACGATTTTCATTTTGAGGATCGACGTAGATTTCAGAATAATAAAACGGTCTATTGCCAATGTCACTCTTGTCATTAATCTTTTTCCAATTGAAGCCACCATCTTCACTTTTGTAAAGCGCGTTCTTTTTTGCTTCTATTAAGGCGTATACGATATTGGGTTTACCAGCGGCAATGGCGATTCCTATTCGTCCTAAATCCCCTTTTGGTAAACCGTCTTCATCGGTAAGTTTTTTCCATGTTTTGCCGCCATCGTGCGTCATGTGCAAACCAGAACCTTCACCGCCCGAGTTAAAAAACCATGGCTCGCGTTTATGTTCCCACATAGCCACAATTAGTTTATTAGGATTGGTTGGGTCCATCACCATATCTGCAACACCTGTTTTATTATTTGTAAATAGGATTTTATTCCAGGTTTCACCACCATCAGTGGTTTTAAATACACCACGCTCTGGGTGCTCGCCCCACGGCGACCCTATGGCACCGACGTAAACGACATTTGGATTTGTTGGGTCTACGATGATTCTATGGATATGTCTTGTTTTTTCAAGACCCATACAATTCCAGGTTTTTCCTCCATCCAAGGATTTGTAAACGCCGTAACCTCCATTTAATGAGTTTCTAGGGTTACCTTCACCAGTACCGACCCAAATTACACTAGGGTTAGACTGTTGTATTTCAACCGCACCTATAGACGCTGTCAATTCATTATCAAAAATAGGCTCCCATTTAATTCCTCCCGAAGTAGACTTCCATAGACCGCCCGATGCAGTACCTACGTACATTACGTCTGGGTTGTTTAAAACAACGTCAATAGCCGTAACACGTCCAGACATACCGGCAGGGCCAATATTTCTTGGAGCCATGTTCTTTACCATGTCCATTGAAAAGTCTTGTGCAGAAAGAAGTGTTATGCAGAAGAGCATAACCATAGAGAAAAATCGTGTCATTTTATAAAGGGTTAGTTTAGTGATGGCTAAAAATAATGAAATATCACATGCCAAATCTAAAAGAGATGTTAAGGTGCCGTTTATTCTTTGACCGAAACAGGTATGGTCTCGCTGCGATTATTATAATTTTCATTAGAAAGTAGCCACTCCGATCCATAGACATCTCTATATTTTATTTTATAAACAATAGATTTAGTATCAAGGACCTCTTTTAAGACTTTTATATTGTTTGACCCTCGAACCTCAAGGATATCAATTTTCTCATTGGCTGGCAATACAAACCCTTCTATTAGCGTACTTGTAATATAAGGGATGGTGTCTAATGCTTTAGTTGTGCTAAAAATATGATGGAACAAATCGTTCGTATTGTTAAACTCAAAGGTGTCCTCTAAAGTAATATCTACATCTTCAATAAAAGCAGGTCCAACTCCTTTATTGCCTACCACGAATGTAAATAAGTTATTGTAGTCGCTATACCATTGATTTAGGTGTGGCAAAACCGAGGCACTTTGCTGCATTTGAATGAGTTTGTTTTCTTCCCTTGCTAAGTAGGATTGATATAATAAGGCAATTAAGGAAATAACGCTAATAAAAAGCGCAGATGAACTCATAATTTTTTCGGTGTTCCAATCTATTTTACGTTTAGGTTTGGGTTGTTCGGTTTCCTCGTTCTCTGCCATGGGATATAAATTTCTTAGGTAAAGTTAATAAAATGTTAGAAACAAGAATTGCTATGAATCGCAGCTTTAAAAGCATTATTTTAGTACTGCAATGAAACAAGAAAAGAGAAAATCAGGTTTTGTATTTACCTCATACGAGGCGCCCGACCAATCGCCTTTTGAAAAACTGTTTGAAATTTTCAAGGAACTCATTACGTATACATCGGGTGATTTTGATGAGGCCATTGAATGGTTGAGACAACTCGACCAAGAATACAAGCTAACAACCCCAGATTACACCATTGATGACTTTATTGTAGATCTTAAAAACAAGGGTTATATTCGGGAAGAGCTTGACCCTACTGGTGATGGACAAGGTGATGGTGAGGGGCGCTTAACAATTACAGAAAAGACAGAGCGTGCCATTAGAAAACAGGCACTTGAACAAATCTTTGGCAAAATTAAGCGCAGCGGTGCTGGCAACCATAGGAGTAAGGGTGTTGGAATTGGCGATGAGCATACCGGAGAGTTTAGGAGTTATCATTTCGGTGATGCTCTGGAAAAAGTCTCAATGACCGAAAGTTTGAGAAATGCACAAATCAATCATGGTGTAGGGGATTTTAATCTCACTGAAGATGATTTGATTGTTGAAGAAACACTTCATAAAAGCCAAATGAGTACTGTACTTATGATCGATATAAGTCATAGTATGATTCTGTATGGAGAAGATCGCATCACACCAGCCAAGAAAGTGGCCATGGCTTTATCTGAATTGATTATGACGCGCTATCCTAAAGATACCTTGGATATTTTAGTTTTTGGTAACGATGCTTGGCCTATTAAAATAAAGGATTTACCTTATCTCAAGGTAGGCCCTTATCATACAAACACAGTGGCAGGACTACAATTGGCAATGGACATGTTGCGTCGCAAGCGAAACACCAATAAGCAAATATTCATGATTACGGATGGTAAGCCAAGCTGTTTGCGTATGCCAGATGGTCAATATTATAAAAATAGTAATGGTCTAGACCCGTTTATCACCAATAAATGCTATGCCATGGCACAACAAGCAAGGCGTTTGCATATACCTATAACTACTTTTATGATTGCCGAGGACCCTTATCTTATGCGCTTTATTAGGGAGTTTACCCAAGCAAATAGAGGTAAGGCTTTTTACACAGGATTAAAGGGATTAGGCGAAATGATTTTTGAAGACTACGAAAACAATAGAAAAAGAAGAATTAAAGGATAAAAATGGATATCAATAGTATTAACACACTAGGCGAATTAAAAAAAGCAGGTTATCAAAGTAAAAGCATTAAGGATGAGTTGAGGGATAACCTGATTAGAAATATAAAAAACAAGGTGAACTCCTTCGAAGGCATACACGGATACCAACATACCGTTATCCCTGAATTGGAGCGAGCCATACTATCGCGCCATAATATTAATTTGTTAGGTTTGAGAGGACAGGCAAAAACACGCTTGGCCCGAATGATGGTAAATCTATTAGATGAATATGTGCCGTATGTTGAAGGTTCAGAAATTAATGATGACCCTCTAAGACCCATATCAAGATATGCTGTTGAGCTGATTAAGGAGAAAGGAGACAAAACGCCAATTGCTTGGTTACATAGAAGTGAGCGCTTTGCAGAAAAATTAGCTACACCAGATGTCACCGTGGCAGATATCATAGGTGATGTAGATCCTATAAAAGCAGCCAACCTAAAGTTGAGTTACGCTGATGACAGAGTCATTCACTATGGAATGATACCACGTGCAAATCGCTGTATTTTTGTTATAAATGAATTACCTGATTTACAGGCTAGGATACAAGTGGCTTTATTCAATATCTTGCAAGAAGGTGATATTCAAATACGTGGCTTTAAACTTAGGCTCCCTTTGGACATGCAATTTGTGTTTACGGCTAATCCAGAAGATTATACCAATCGCGGAAGTATAGTTACACCATTAAAGGATAGAATAGGTTCCCAAATTTTAACGCATTATCCAGCTAGCATAGAAACAGCTCGCATTATTACAGAACAAGAAGCCAATTCCGGTAAAGATCAGAAAGACCATATTTACGTTCCGGATTTAGCAAAAGACCTTTTAGAACAAATAAGTTTTGAGGCTAGAGAAAGTGAATTCATTGATGTAAAGAGTGGCGTAAGTGCGCGAATGAGCATTACAGCTTATGAAAACTTGTTGAGTACAGCCGAGCGACGAGCCCTCCTTGCTGGGGAATCAGATACAACAGTGAGGCTTTCAGACTTTATTGGTGTCATTCCAAGTATAACAGGAAAGGTGGAACTTGTTTATGAAGGTGAACAAGAAGGTGCCGATTTTGTGGCGCAGACCTTAATGGATAATGCCATTAAAACGCTGTTTCCGCAATATTTCCCTAAAATTGAGAAGCTTCAAAAACAGGATGAAGAAACACCTTATGACGATCTTATTTCTTGGTTTTTTAACAATGATGGTTTTCAGTTGTTAGACGATTACGACGATGCCACCTACAAAGCCAAATTAGATGAAATCGCACCATTAGACGAATTGGTTAATGAATATCAACCAGATATTGATGAACGCGATATACATTTTGAAAAAGAGTTTATCCTATGGGGACTTGTACAGTTTAAAAAGTTAAGTAAATATCGTTATTCTGAAGGGATGAAGTTTCAAGATCCCTATGGCAGTTTTATCAAAGGGATTTAAAGGTCTTGAAAGACACGAATTCTAAAAATATTTTCGAGAGATTGCCTATTGTCGAAAAAGAATTCTGAGGATTGTAGTATATAATGCAGTTCTATTCTCAGATGTTGGGTAGCTTGATAAGACAAGGCCGTATCCCAGCGGAAATTATTGGCCACAAAGTTATCTTTTCCGTTGAGCCTAAAAAACGGTTCTATACTTCCAAAAACTGTCCAATTAGGAGCTCCGCCTAAACTAAATCTATCGGTACGAACACCAAGAAGGTATCGTCCTCGAAATCTAAAATCGTTATCAATGGAAGATTCACTAAATGATAAAAAGCGTTCTTCGAACCGTAAACGATGCGAAAAGTTGAATAGCCCAAGTTTTGGCCAGTGGATAAGAGCATCTTGGTAAACTCTTATCTCATAGGTGTTAAAGAGTTCATCACTAAACGCATTGAAGCTGCCCAGACCAAGGGTAAATTTAAGATGATGCGCAGGTTTGTAATTTACATTTGGTCTTAAATAGAATAGCCAGAATTTGGTGTCGCTAAGTGCTGTCCTAAGTCCAAAATCACCACCGATTTCCCATTTTTCAGCGATGGATTTATTCAAAGTCATATCAGCCCAAAGTTCAGATGTATTTATTCGTTTTAAATCATTGGACTGGCCGTTGAGAGGAGCAATTAGAAGTAGGGCAAAAATTATTAAAATTAATACTGTTAGTCCAGTTTTAAGAGCGTAACTTAATATTGTAAATACGTGATGTTGGTTATTATGCTTGAATAGCCATTTACAATATTCCATGTTATTTTTAAAGTATAATCCCGGACTTTTCAATGCTTTTACAATTGCTTGGATTAAATATAGACATCTCTTACAACTTGGAATGTATCTTCAGTTACACTTGTAGTCTTCTATTTTTAGGGCTTATCGGTTATTGGTTTAGACCTAATCAGTGAATAAGGTCTAGGTATTGCTCACAAAAGATGATGACAATATGAGATTATTAGTTTACAGAAAGGTAACTTATCTCGTGAATAGGGATGCCATTAGCTGTTATACCTTCTATTTCTATGACATAGGTTCTCTTTAAATCACAAGTATAAAACGAAATGCTTTTGGAAGGATTTTTATCTGTAAACGATATTTTGGGTTCCCAGTGTAACGTGGTTCTTATGTCTGTTTTAGTCATTTGATTAATATTTTTTGAATAATCAGGGGCGTAGAATTCTTTAGGTTTATCGAAACCTTTAGCAGTGAAATTAACGATGCCCGGAAGCCTAGGTGTTTTCTTTGTATCCGGATCAACACCCAGTTTTCCGTATATGGTAAATACACCTCCTGGTGCTCTGCTATATACGGAATTGCTCGGATCGTAGAAATCAATAAATGATATATCGGCAGGATTTAATGAGGAAATAAAATCGAGATCAACTTCAATATTATTGAAGAGTAGTCTACAAATTTCACCTCTATAATACAAGGAGCGGTTACCTACCCTTACACCAGGAAATCGCTGAAAAATTAATCGTAATGGTGTATTTGGTAAAAAAGTATCCGATTCCATATCTAATCGTCGTGTAGGTGCACCGAAGTAAGACCGGTTTTCCATTTCTTTTTGGCGCTCCTGCTCGTTGGTTCGTAGTGTTGTGGTAAGCACAACTTCATCCAGACGCTCACTATCCTTATCATATGCTAGGTTAAGGTCTCTGATGTATTCTGCCGTTTCTAAAAAGTTATCCTTAAGGGCTGAATTATTAGATGAAACGTAACCCTTATGAAAACGTTTAACATCAGGGCTCTTATGTGTTTTTTTGTCTATGGATATCAAAACATTTCTGTAAGTGCCATCGGTCCTAGAAGTTGGATCAATTAATTTAGATTCTATAATAGTTTGAATGGAATCGTAAAATACGTATGGTCCAAAGTTGAATTTTCCAAATTTGTTGGAATTGACGCTTTCCCTACCTATACTCTGTTTTCCAAGGAAGGTAATAGTATTAATTGCTGATACGTCCTTATGAGGCGGTTTGAGCGTCATGGTAGTTCCTGAAATGGTTATTCCTTTTTCGATGTCAAATTCGACATCATTTGATCTATCGTAAAGAATATTTTGCCATGTAAAACGTCGCCATCCATTGGTCATCATAGTCAAATCCAGTAAAAAGGCTTTCTTTACCTTTTCTCCCTTGCTAAAAAAATATCCAGGGTTTTCAATTTTGCCGCGAAGGTCCGAGTTTAATAATAGCCATGTTTTAATGCTAGATTGGTTTTCGTTATATGGAATAATCTCTAAATCTCTTATTGCCATAGAGATGTTACCGTATAAATTTTGTTCATTGGTGTTTTTAAGTTGTAGGTCTAAAGTTACTTTTTCGCGTGTTTCAAAGTCTTCTTTGTTCGTTGAGATTTCAAATGAAATATTATTCTTTGGGTTGTCTACAAAAACCAATCGTTCGCACATTGGCTGACCTCCACTATCAAACAAAGTGATATGTACTACACCATCTTTTAAAATCCCAGTGTTCACATTTAAGGTATCTGACTTTTCAGAGGTTGTGGTAATTTTATCGAATAATAGCTGTCCGCGTTGATGAATAACCAAATATGAATTTTTTAACCCTGTTGACTTGCTTGAGCTCATTTTAATCAGTAGCTCATCCTTTCTAGAGTTGATAGTCAATGCGTATCCTTCTGGTAATGCTTTTGGAAGTAGGTATTGATACATCTCACCGTTTAGGTTAAGATTGGCGTAGTAATCCTCCTCCAATTTTGGATTGATGTGAAAGAAACCCAAACCAAACTCAACGCTTGTGAATCGACTTATTTCGTTTCCTTTTGAATCTACGATTTGAATAGGTACTTTATAATCATGATACTGTGAATCCTTTATTTTAATTGCAACTTTTGAATTGATATTATTTACGAGATAACCGCCTTCAGGAAAGAATTCCAAGTCTGGCTTTGCTTGTTTTGAACCTGACTTTTGGTGGTCAATATAACTCTTAATGGATGATTCTGTTTTTTCTTGGTCTAGGGAAATCACTTGTATGTCCTTCTGAAAGAAAACCTTAGAATCTTCATTGCGCATATAATTGGTGTAAGCCCTTAACAAATATTTCCCTGGAGACCATTCTTTTTTGATTTTGAAGTGGCCACCTGTACTCATTTGATTTACAAATAGACGTTGGGTAGCTACAATACTATCTCTGTTATTAATTAACTCAACATAAACTACATTACTTTTTGAACTTGCTTTATGAGTGATACCGTTGACTAAATAGGCACTGTACCAAATATCTTCATCTAAGGCGTAGTAAGGTTTATCGGTATGTACATAAATTTTCTCAGGCCAATTCTGATTAGTATAGTCGTATAGTTTACTTCTAACTAATTCTTTAAAGCTGTTAGTATCGTCCAATAAGAAAGAATAAAAGCTTACAAAGGCAAGGCAATAAAGGACGATTTTTTTCATGTGAAGTCTAGTGCATTTACATCTTAGTCACGTTTATGAAATAATCTCGTTTTACTTCAAACTCTGTACCATCAAACTTTAAAGACTTCCATGAATTGGTTGGATAAATCCATTGTAATTTACCATTTATATAGGCCTCTAATGGCATATCAAAACCTTCTACAATGTCAACATATCTATAAGACAGTTTACCTTCTTCAATTTTGTATTCCAGCGTTGGTATGCGTGTATCCCTTAGATATTGGTTAAAAAAGGCAGATAAATCTTTATTGGTTCCGCGGCTTATGTAGTCTTCGATTTGTTTTGTGGTTACAGTCTGGTGATAAAATGTTTCATTTAAACCTCGAAGTACGGCGCGCCATTTGTCGTCATCTTCGATGAGCTGCCTTAGTGTATGCAGCATATTGGCGCCTTTATAGTACATGTCTCCCGAACCTTCATTGTTTACATTGTATTGGCCAATAATGGGTTTGTCATTTCTAATATTGGCACGAGTTCCTATGACATAGTCGGCCGCAGCTTGTTCACCGTAATAATAGTCTAAGAATAGATTTTCTGAATAGGCTGTGAAACTTTCATGTATCCACATATCAGCAATGTCTCTGTTGGTGATATTATTGGCAAACCATTCATGTCCAGCTTCATGTATGATGATAAAATCGAATTTTAAGCCCCATCCCGTTCTAGATAAATCATTTCCTAAATAACCTTTTTTATATTGGTTTCCATAGGTCACAGAGCTTTGGTGTTCCATGCCGAGGTAAGGCACTTCTACAAGTTTGAAACTATCTTCATAAAAGGGATAGGGTCCAAACCAATGTTCGAAGGCTTTCATCATTTTTGGAGCATCTTTAAAGTGTTCCTTAGCTTTGTCAACATTATAGGAAAGCACCCAGTAGTCCATATCCAATGGCCCATTTTCGCCGTCATACACTTCTGAAAAATTAACGTAGTCCCCAATGTTAATATTTACGCCATAATTGTTTATGGGATTAGAAACGAACCAGTGCGAGGTTACTTTATCATTGTGTTCTTCAAGTTTTCTTAGTCTGCCATTAGAAACATTGGTCAATCCTTTGGGAATCGTTACACTAATGAGCATACTGTCTACTTCATCATACATATGGTCTTTATTTGGCCACCACACACTAGCGCCTAGTCCTTGACAGGATGTCGCAATGAAATGCTTGCCATTTTTGTCCCTTTTCCATGAAAATCCACCATCCCAAGGAGCGCGTTTTGCTTCACGAGGATAACCTTGGTAGTATACTTCGATTGTATTAATTTCCCCGATTCTTTGGTTCTCTTTTAAGGTAATAAAATGGGCATTTCCTTCTGTTTTAAAATCCAAGACCGTTCCATTTTGCATTACCTTTTTTATAGTCATAGGATTTTGTAGATCAACCTGAAGTATTTGGTAAGGTTCCAATACTTGGTATTGAATCGTGTTTTTTCCAAAGATGAATTTTTCGTCTTGTTTCACCTCAATGTCAAGATGATAATATGTTAAATCCCACCAAGCGCGTTCTGGCGTTATGCTCCCTCTAAGCGTATCTTGCCTGTTGAATTTGACTTTGGTTGATGTTACGGTCTGAGCCGCACAAGGCCCTAAAGTGAATAAAGCTAAAATGATGATTAACTGAACCTTCATACATTTATCTCATGATACGGTTAGGGAAAACGACTAGACTTTCGTGTCCATTTTCACCTACTGCAGCTACCCCAAAAAAGAAGTTATCGATTACAATTCCTCCTAGCGTAAATTCAGTTATATCTCCTACGTATCTACTATGGTCCCAGGTTGGTGATGTCGTTGCTCTCCAATAAATTTTATAGCCTTTAGCACCTTCAACTGGGCTCCATTTTAGTTTGGCAGAGGGTTCAACGATACCGCCAATACTAACATCTTCTGGTGCTGGTGGAGCAGAGGCTAAGCTTGCAAGCGTAATGGCATTAACAGCAGTCAATTTTTTACAATACGGAAAATTGACGTGCTCAAAAGTATCACCATAAGCGATGCCATTTTCGGTCCTTATGTCTTGATGTTGTTGGATGTAATTTTCATGGGCTTCCATTATTCTTATCCCAGCAAAACCCAAGTCATTAAAAGGTCTATGATGACCACCACGTCCAAAGCGGTCTAGACGATAGACCATCATAGGGTTCATTTCGGGCATATAGGTTTTAGTTGTTTTATAGACATATCGCGCTAATTGCCTAGAAATGCCATCAACTTCACCACCATAAAAACGTCTTGCTCTTGCCTGCCTTGCCAATACATTTGGGTCCGTAACATCTGTAGTGATGGGTTCGGAGAAAATTCTAAAGGTTCTATTATCTATGACGCCATCAACACCTTCGATGTTGCCAATCATATCGTTGTTGAGTACGCCGATGATATCCCAATTATTTGCTTTGGCGTATTTAGCAAGTCCTTGACCTCCGAATAATCCTTGTTCTTCTCCAGATAGTCCAACGTAGATAATACTGTTTTCGAATTTATATTTTGAAAGGACGCGAGCGGCTTCAATGGCACCTGCCATTCCTGTGGCATTATCATTGGCTCCAGGGGAATCTGAGGTAAAATCTGTTGGGTCAGAAACTCTCGAGTCTATATCACCACTCATTATAATATAGCGGTTGGGATCCTTAGTTCCGCGTTGAATAGCAACGACGTTTACAATATTAACGTCTTTTATAATGCGCTGATTGGTTCCTTTTTCATAGAAATTATTTTGGTAGAAGACTTCAAGACAATTGTTGCATTGGGAAGAAATGTTATCAAATTCTTTTTTTATCCAGCGTCTTGCAGCACCAATCCCTCTTGTTTCTGAAACTGTGTCGCTAAGTGTATGTCTGGTACCAAAATCAGCAAGGGTTTTAATGTCGTTTCTAAGGCGTTCTTCAGAAACAGCGTCAATGATATCATAAAGTTTTGTATCAGTTTGGGAAGATGTGACACCAAAACATGCCAACATCACGAGAGAGAAAAAAAGTTTCATAAAAAGAATATTGTTAGTTGTAGGTAAAATTAAACTTTTACAAATTGTATTTGTCTAAAGAACTGTTAACACCTTTATTAATACAATAGCAGTACGATTATGGCATTATGATTATTGCTGCAATGACTGCCTTCGTTTTTAATCCAATTGTTTTAAAAACGCTCTTACTTGAGTCGGTGATTTTATTTGATACCTTGCCTTTGTTTTTTTATAGCCTACTTTAACGGTATAAGCATCGCTGGGTGCTTCTTCAAACATATATTCATCGGTCCAGTCGTCACCAAAAATCATTACAAAGTCATAATCCTGTTCCATTAGAAGCTTATTTGTTGCTCGGCCTTTATTGACATTACTGCTCTTAATCTCCATAACCTTATTGCCTTCTAACAATGACAAATCATTATTTGCAATCATACTGGTTACAACTGTCTTAAGTTCTGTAGTTCTAATTTGTGCGAGTTCAGGGTCTGCGGTTCTATAGTGCCATGCCAAGGAATAATTTTTTCGTTCAATAAAAGTTCCTGGTGTGCGGTCTACAAAGGTTTCTAGGATAGGTAATAATCGAGTCATCCAATCGGTTTTAAGCCGTTCTAACTCTACCCAATCATAGTTATGTCTTAGCCAAACGCCGTGATCTGTTACTAAATTGTACGGTTTATTTTTAAACCACTTTTTAAAAGTTTCCTTATCGCGTCCACTTATTAGTACGAGGTTGTTTTTGCTATCAGCTTCCAACGTGTCAAGTAATTGAAAGAGTTCATCATCAGGTTTGGCATCTTGGGGATTATCTGTAAACGAAGTAAGTGTGCCATCATAATCAAGTAGAACCAAGCGCTTGTTCGCTTTCTGGTAATCCGATATTATTTTAGAAGTATCAGCTTGGGTTAATTCCTTGGCTACAATGACTTCTTGTAGCTCTTTGGTGGCGTTTAATGCACTTAGAAATTCTTTAGCCCACTTTTCTACATCGTAACGTCTAAGACGTTTTTGTAGAAATTTCATTCTGGTTTTTTGTTCACTTATGGGCATTTGTAGGGCACGTTTTAGCGTATCTGCAAAATCGTCATAACTGTTTGGGTTAATCAGTAATGCCTCGTTCATTTCTTTTGCCGCACCTGCCATTTCACTGAGAATTAGTACACCATCGGTTTTTGTCCGCGTGGCAACGTATTCTTTGGCTACCAGATTCATGCCATCCCTAACAGGAGTTATCAAGGCTACATCTGCTGAGGTATAAAGATCTATAAGATTGTCAAAAGGTAGAGACCTGTAAAAATACCAAATAGGCGTCCAGCTTACTGTGGCAAATTGCCCATTGATGCGCCCAACAAGCTCATCAGTCTCCCGTTTCAGTTTTATGTACTGTGGTACGTTAGACCTGGACGGCACCGCCAGCATTACCAGCCGAACTTTTTCTTTATACTCTGGATAGGTATTCAAAAAATATTCAAAGGCCTTAATGCGGTTGGGTATGCCTTTGGTATAATCCATCCGATCTATAGAAAGGATTAATTTTTTATTATGTTTTGGGTCGATATGTTCATCTAAACGTTTCTGTAGATCGGATTTTTCTTCCGTCTCGTTATTATGTTTTAAAGCGGCTTCCCAGAACTTCTGGTAGTCAATTCCCATAGGAAAGGAATCAACTTTAATCACTCTATTGTGATAACTGATTTCATTGAAATTAACATCCAAACGGAGAATACGTTTTATAGAACTTAGGAAATGACGTTCGTAATCGTAAGTATGAAAACCAATAAGGTCCGCACCTAGCATACCTTCCAAAACCTCACTTCGCCAAGGAAAAGTTCTAAAGATTTCATAGGATGGAAAGGGGATATGTAGGAAGAAGCCAATAGTGATATTTGGCTTTTTGGCTTTAATCATTTGTGGGACCAAAAGTAATTGATAATCATGTACCCAAACAGTGTCGCCTTCGTTTAGCTGCTCTAAGACGGCATCCGCAAATTTCTGGTTTACCTTAACATAAGTTTCCCATTCCTTGGTCTCAAAAACGGTGTATTCCATAAAATAATGAAATAACGGCCAAAGCGTTTTATTGCTGAATCCTAGATAGTATTCTTCAATATCATTTTCGGTAAGATTTACGGCAACACATTGTTCTTCGGCAATACGTTTTTTTACCGCGTCCCTTAATTTAGGGTTAAGCTCTTCGTCGGTAATACCAGTCCAACCTACCCAGACGCCGTTTCCTTCAGAATGCACTGATTTCATACCAGTTGCCAAGCCTCCAACGCTTGGTGATACCTCTAGTTTGTCATCTTCAATTGAAATTTGTAATGGTAGTCTATTTGAAACAATAATCGTTTTAGGGTTGCTCATATTTTGTAATGCTATTCTTATTTCGTTAATTTAAGCAAAAATGATTGCTTTCCCTTATGAATAAAGAAGAATTAATGAATAATTTACACTACGGTATCATAGGAAATTGCCAGAGTGCCGCACTTGTTTCAAAAGATGGTTCTATGGATTGGTGTTGTTTGCCAAAGTTTGATTCCCCTTCCGTTTTTGCTCGTATTTTAGACGAAAAAAAAGGTGGCCATTTTGGTTTCGAAGTGGATGAAAGTTACAACATCACCCAAAAATATCTTCAGGATACAGCCATTTTGGTCACACGATTTAGTAATGGTCTAGATTCTTTTGAGGTTCACGATTTTATGCCTCGATACTACAAGGCACAAAATAAATATCATAAGCCTCCTGAGGTTTTACGTTCGATAAGGTTATGCTCTGGGAAACCAAGTTTTAAAATTAAATACGACCCTAGATTGGAATACGGTATAGGGAAGACAACCACGTACATTAAGCACGACTTCATTGTAAGCATTAACGATGAAGAAGTATATGATACACTTTTTTTGTATACCGATTTCAACTATGATGCTGTAGTCAAAGGAACCGAAATTCATCTGGACAGAGATTATTTTTTATGGTTTAGTTATAATGAGAAATTGGTCAAGCCCGATGTTAAGGAAGTTCAATTAGAATATGAACGTACCAAGGTATATTGGCTAAATTGGATGGAGCGCACTTCTGAATTTGAATTTTATAATGACGTTATTTCCCGAAGCGCTATTACTTTAAAACTTCTTAGCTATGATAAAACGGGAGCTGTTTTAGCGGCTGCGACAACGAGCTTGCCAGAAACTATTGGTGAAGTTAGAAATTGGGATTATCGTTTTTGTTGGATAAGAGATGCGTCCATGGTTATAAAGGTTATGAACCAACTAGGCCATAAAAACATTAGTAAACGTTACCTCAATTTTATTATTGACCTAATTCCTGAAAAGGATGAGAAACTCCAAATCATGTATGGTATAGATAGGGAAAAACGACTCACCGAGTATACTCTAGACCATCTTTCAGGGTATCAAAATTCAAAGCCCGTGCGCATAGGTAATGCAGCTTATAAACAAAGGCAAAATGATATCTACGGTATTTTAATGGATGTGATTTACCAGCTTCTTCTCAATTTTAGAAGTGACGTTGATCATAGGGAGGAGTTATGGACCATTACCAAAGGAATCGTATGGGTAGTAAATAGGCACTGGACCGAACCCGATAAGGGCATATGGGAATTTAGAAATGAGGACAAGCATTTCACCTTTTCTAAGGTTTTGTGCTGGACGGCCGTGGATAAAGCCCTAAAGGTAGCTGGACTTTTAAATAAAACATCCAAAATTGCACGCTGGCAATTGTTAGAAGAAACCATTAGGGAAGACATCATGGAGAATGCTTGGAACGAAGAGGTACAAGCCTTTACGCAAGCTTATGGGTCAGAGGATTTGGATGCATCAGTTTTATTAATGGAGTCCTATGGTTTTATAGATGCCAAGCACCCAAAATATATCAGTACGGTAAAGGCTATTGAGCGTGAGCTGTGCTATGAAGGATTGCTGTATCGCTACAAAAATAAGGATGACTTTGGTCTGCCATCGTCTTCGTTCACCATCTGTACCTTCTGGTTTATAAATAGTTTGTACAAGATAGGAGAGGAGGAACGCGCCAAAAAAATGTTTGAAGAGTTGTTGAGCTATAGCAATCACCTTGGGCTATTCAGTGAGGATATCGATTTTAAATCCAAGCGTTTACTTGGGAATTTCCCTCAGGCTTATTCGCATTTAGCATTAATTGAAACGGCAATTAACTTTTCTTCTGGAGTTAAGAAGGAGAAATTGAAAAGTGTGATCAGATAATGTCAATCTTTTAGAATAAGCGTATCAAAAACATCCGCATTTTTCCATCCTAAATCTTGTTTAAATCCTTCGTTATTGGAAGAACCTATAAAGTTTTCTCGATGCGCACTGCTATCATTATCGCAGTAGGCTAAGGCAAAACCTATTTTTTTGTGAGGTATTAGTTTTACCGGTTTTCCTCCAGATTCATCCGAATAGGAATCGTCATATAACAAGATTTTTACTTCCCATAGACTTAAATTGCCTGTGGTTATGCGCTTAGACGCTACATGGCTATTGTATAATTTACCAGTTTTATCCGTGGCCATATCCACAACATTGCCATCAAGCGCCACATGGTACGCAAACGCATTGTGATTGTACTGGTGGTCACCGCCACTATTATTTTCATCTATGAAGATTTCCAAGCAATCGTCATCCCACCAAGATTTTAAAGGGTCACTTTCTTTGTCCAATAAAACATCATCTGTAATTTCCGCTAAGAGGTACAACGCATCTTCTTGCCATGTTAGTTTGTATCTGCCCAAAAAATCCTTTTCTGTAAAAGGCTCGCCTAGCCACAACTGGTCTAGTGGCATCCAATTTACATTCTGCCATATTGGTTCATTCGCTTGGCCATCAATGGTTATTTTAGTTGTGGTTTTAGCAATTTCAGTTGGTATTTTAAAGGGTTTTGTGTTTCGGAAGTAGTTAAACGCCACCGTTTCCACTTTCCCATCTTCAGTTTCAATATCTACATAGACATTCATTCGACGATCAGAAATCTTTTCAAACGACATGCCCTCAAAAACCGCTTTGGTTTTGGTGATATATTTTAATGGAAAATCAACGGTTTCGTCCTTGGTTTCCCACCCTTTAAGATCATTATTGAAATGCTTGAGTTGTAAGGTTAAATTGTTTTCAATTTTCCTAATGATTTCAATCTCATAGAATTGAACTTTTCCATCCACAGTAAGTTTAAACGTGGCCATCATGGAGTCTCCAGATGGGTTGCTCCAGATTTCCTCGACTTGGCCGCCAAAGGCTTCACCGTGCCAAGTCCCAGAAATCCAGGCTATATTTTCTAGCCTTGGTTGCAGTGTGTCTTGTCCCGATGCCAATAACGAAAAAAATAAAAATAGACGTAGTAATGTTTTCATAGTGTTAATAGACTTGCGGAATTGGTAGGCTTATGCCTATCTTACCACAAGATTCAATTTTAAAGTCAATGAAAGTTACAAAAATTGCACTACTACTAACTATAATGGTTGCCTTAAATGGTTGTCAACAAAAAGAAAAGGAAATCACTCCCAAAACTGCTTTTAATGCTGAAGCCTTTTGGGGCGAAAACCCTTGGCCAGAGATTAGAAAAAAGCGTATCAATCAATTGCTTCCTAAGGCATTGCAAGCTGCTGGAGTGGATTGCTGGCTGGTAATTTGCCGTGAAAATAACAACGACCCTATTGCAGACCATATTGGAGGTGAAAACGCTGGTGGTACTGCCGCATTCTTATTTTATAATGATGCTGACGGTTTCCATTCCTTGGTATTTTCACCTTCGGGAGAGAGCACGGCTTTAGATGATTTGGATATCCACGATAAAGTTATATCGGTTGAACGCGGTACGTCGGCCGTTGGTATGGCAGCAGATTTCATTAAGGAACAGGATTTTGAAACCATTGCTGTAAACTCTTCTACTAGTAATTCCATGGCAGATGGTTTGAGTCATACCCAACGCCAAGACCTAGAAGCTAAGCTTGGTGAATTTTCCGAAAGGTTAGTGCCTTCTACCGAATTGGTTTATGAATGGTTGTCTATAAAATTACCAGAAGAAGTTGATATATTACGAAAAGCGGCACAGTTAACGGCAGATTGGCAAATTGAAGCCTATAAGCAAGTGGTGCCAGGAAAATCTACAGATGCAGATATTGCTAAATTCTTGAAGCAGAAAATGGCAGAATACGGTGTTACGGATGCCTGGGCACCAGACCAAAACCCTAACGTCAATTCTGGACCTGATCGAGGTCACTCTCACGCTACGGATAAAGTGATTATGCCTGGAGATGTGATTCAGATTGATTTTGGAATTAAAGTCTATGACCGCTGGTGCAGCGATATCCAACGCTTTGCCTACGTTTTAAACGATGGTGAAACGGAAGCACCAGAAGATATATTGCATTATTGGGAAAGTGGCAAGGCAGGAAACCGAGCCGCTTTGGCAGCCATGAAGCCTGGTGTAAAAGGTGTTGATGTAGATAGAGCGCAACGTATACTCATGGAAAAGGCAGGCTCGGATTATGTGATGTGGAGTACAGGGCATCCTGTGGGTTATGTAGCCCACGATGTTGGTCCTAATCTAGGCGGCTCCCAGGCCTCTCATGTAAGGCCAGCCTCGCAAAAAGAATTAAAAGATGGAATGACCTTTGCTTTTGATGGTTTTCATGCGTGGACATTACCAAATGGAGGCACTAAAACGATATCTGTTGAAGAGATGGCTGTTGTAAAAGAAGATGGCGCTGAATATTTAATTGAACCTCAAGAGGACTTGATTTTGATTGCAAGTAAATCATTCAAATTATAGTTTACATAACATAACTTAATTATTTTGCTCTAGGGACTCTTCAATAAGCGCTATTAACTCTTCTGTTTGATTAAGAATATTATTTAGTAGCATTATCATATTGCGTTGGCTAAAATTTTTAAATCTTAGTGCATGATTTAATTTTATGATCTCATTAGGGAGCTGATGATTTGATTCTAAATTTTGGTACAGTAGTTTTTGGGTTGTCATTTCCTTTAAATAATCATTTTTGAAAATCAGATAGATATCCTTTAAAATATCTCCGTAAAGTTCAAAGTTGGTATTTTGTGTTTCATTGCAGGATAATTGGGCCGTATTTAGGGCCATCAAATTATTTCTAAGCGTCTCATCAAACAATCTTAAATCGCCTGTACTTTCTAATACATTAAAGGTCTGCATATTAAAATTAGCGGGTTGAAAGGTGAAGTTGACCTTTTTCAAATGATTTAGTATGCTGTCAATGGGAAGGTTTGGAGCTTCTAATTCCTTTAGGTAATTTTCATATTCGGCCATATTTCGCGTAATGCGATTAATTTGAAAGTTAATTGCGCGTGTGTCATTTTCCAAGTCATTTAGAAGCTGATTTAAGTAGTTGTTTTTAAGGTTTATGTCCTTTCTGGCTTCATTCCAGTTATTGATTTGGAGTGCAATCAAGATTCCAATAACTACAAGTAGAATTTCCCCAATAGCGTATTTAAAGTACCTGCCTAGCCTGCCTGAC
>CAZGDG010000042.1:0-25722 GCA_964524415.1 uncultured Flavobacteriaceae bacterium | reverse complement strand
CTTAAAGGTTTATCATAATACAGCCGACTTTCATTGTCAATGGCTACGACCTGATCATAAATTTCGTCAGGATTAAGATTTCGCATACGTTTCAATCTTGCCGTAGCACAGAACTTACAATCTAAGCTGCAGCCCACTTGCGAAGACACACAGGCTGTAGTACGTGTTGATGTAGGTATTAAAACAGATTCTACTATAAGTCCATCATGCAGCTGAACGGCATTTTTAATAGTACCGTCAGAACTTCTTTGCATCTGATCTACCTTAATATGATTAATGACAAAATGCTCTTCTAACATAGCCCTTGTTTCCAAGGAAATATTGGTCATATCCTCAAAACTATGTGCCGATTTTTTCCACAACCATTCATAGACCTGGTTTCCACGAAATGCCTTATCGCCTCGGTCTATAAAAAAAGCTCGTAATTGATCTTTAGTCAGTGCTCTTATATCTTTTTTGCCATTTGTCATAGATTGCAAAATTAACGATTATAAATCTTTGCCTCATAAAAAAGCCTCCCGTTTAGGAGGCTTTGGTATTTTTTTGAATTCAAATTTATATAATCAGCATAGCATCGCCATAAGAATAAAATCTATATTTCTCCTTAACGGCTACTTCGTAGGCATGTTTTACAAACTCGTGGCCAGCAAAGGCTGATATCATCATAAGCAAAGTAGACTTTGGCGTATGGAAGTTGGTTATCATACTGTTTGCAATGCTAAACTCGTATGGTGGAAAAATAAACTTGTTGGTCCACCCTTCGTACGGATTCAGTCTTCCACTAGATGATACCGAACTTTCAATGGTACGCATCGAAGTTGTACCGACAGCACAAACTCGCTTTTTGTTTTCAATCCCTTTATTTACAATATCTGCAGCCGCTTGACTTATCCTTATTTCTTCACTATCCATTTTATGTTTGGATAAATCCTCGACCTCAACCGGATTAAAAGTTCCCAAACCTACATGAAGGGTCACTTCTGCCATTTCAACTCCTTTTATCTCCAATCGTTTTAGCAGATGTTTTGAAAAGTGTAATCCAGCCGTTGGTGCTGCCACAGCACCTTCATTTTTAGCGAAAATAGTTTGGTAACGGTCTTCGTCTTCCGGCTCAACATCGCGCTTAATATATTTAGGTAGCGGTGTCTCTCCCAACTCGGTTAGCTTTCTTCTAAAATCCATGTAAGACCCGTCGTAAAGGAAACGTAATGTCCTACCGCGAGACGTAGTGTTATCTATGACCTCAGCAACAAGGGTTTCGTCATCCCCAAAATATAACTTGTTACCTATTCTAATTTTTCTCGCAGGATCTACAAGAACATCCCAAAGCCGCTGATCTTTATTTAGTTCCCTTAATAGGAAAACCTCGATGCGCGCGCCTGTTTTCTCCTTATTGCCATAAAGCCTCGCCGGAAAAACTTTTGTATTATTTAAGATCATCACATCACCTTCGTCAAAATAGTCGATAACATCCTTAAACAATTTGTGTTCAATGGTTTCTTTCTCCCTATTTAAAACCATTAATCGTGATTCATCTCTGTGTTCTGCTGGATGCTCGGCTAATAATTCTTGTGGAAGGTCAAAATTGAAGTGTGATAATTTCATAAACTGGTAATTTTTTTTTGAAGTTGCAAATATACAATCTCAATAGAGGGCTTGTCAAGTAATTGAACGGTTTATTTTAAAATGATGCCAATCGATTGTAAATCGTCCCAAAACGAAGGGTACGATTTACTCACTACCTCTGCATCTTCTATAACAATTGAAGTTTTTAATGCTAATGGTGCAAAAGCCATAGCCATTCTATGGTCATTGTAGGTGGCAATAGCAACATTTGGCTTGATGGATTGGGTAGCCTTAAGTTCCAGGCTATTAGCTGTAATTTCAATTTGGGCGCCTAATTTGGACAATTCATTTTTTAAGGCTACAAGACGGTCAGTCTCCTTAATCTTCAAGGTATGAAGTCCGGTTAAATGTATTGGCTTTTGTAATCCAAATGCAGTGACTGCAATGGTTTGAGCTATATCTGGTGCATTGCTCAAATCTATTTCCAAACTTGATTCCTTTGCAACGGTGTCTATTTTTTTTAACCTAATGGCTCCAACTTCAAAAACCGTTTCAACACCAAATTCGAGATACAATTTTGCTAATATGGCATCACCTTGAAGTGAATTGGATTTATACGATTTTAAAGTGATTTCCGTACCCACTTCACTGAGCGCTATAAAACTATAGAAGTATGAAGCGGATGACCAATCTGATTCAACCTCTAGAGTTTTATTGACAGAAACTGGTTTTTTTGAGGGATAAACCGTTATAATCTGTCCTTTAAAACTGGTTTCGATACCTAATTGATTTAAGAGGCTAAGTGTCATATTTATGTAAGGCACAGAAGTTACAGTACCTTCCAATTCTATGGTTAGGCCACGCTCTAATACTGGCGCAATAAGAAGTAATGACGAGATGTACTGACTACTGACATTGGCTTTTAATCGCACTTGGGATTTGTTAATATTTCTGCCTTTGATTTTTAGCGGTGGATAGCCTTGTTTTTCCAAATATGAAATGTCCGCACCCAAGGTTTGCAAGGCCTCGACCAATATACCTATGGGTCTTTCTTTCATTCGTTGCGAACCTGTAAGCACTACTTCCCTTTTGGGCTTTACAGCAAAAAATGAGGTGAGGAACCGCATAGCCGTACCAGCATGATGAATATCTACAACTTCTACTTCTGAAGCTATGGCCTTTTTCATTAAAACCGTATCATCTGAATTGGATAGGTTTAAAATCCTAATTTCAGGAAATAACGCTTGAAGCAATAGCAGCCTATTCGATTCGCTTTTAGACCCTGTTATTTGCAAGGTTTTTCCTGAAACGAGTTTCGATTTTTGAAGATATAATAACATGAGCTTAAGTTAGGCTTTAGCTACAAAGCTACTTTAATTTCTCATTGTTGTGGTGCCTATCGTGATCGCGATTTGCTTTTTTTTGCATTTTTTTGTCAAAAGCGTCTTGAAGGTCTATACCTGTTTGATTGGCAAGGCAAAGCACAACAAAAACAACATCGGCCAATTCTTCGCCTAGGTCCTTATTTTTATCGCTTTCCTTTTCGCTCTGCTCACCATAACGACGTGCGATGATTCTTGCCACCTCACCAACCTCTTCGGTCAATTGGGCCATATTGGTAAGCTCGTTAAAATAACGGACACCGTGTTCTTTTATCCAATTGTCAACATCCTGCTGGGCATTCTTTATATTCATATCTCCTTTTTGGTAAGCACTATTTGTTCTGCTTGTTTGTCTACAATTTTACTGAAAAAAGATTTAAAAACAGCATAATCCTCAGGGCCGACAATGGTTTTATTAATTTTAAAATCTACCATAAGCTGTAAAAATGCACCATTATTTTTAATTATATATTTAAACTCCATATCCTTTTGGTTAAAAGCAGCAGCTTCACTTTCAGGCAAGTATTCTACCTCAAAACCTTCTGGTAATTTAATGTTTACCATATATTTATCTTCATAGGGATAAATAAAATCAATAGGGTAAAATCGCTCCTCTAGTTTAAATGGGTTTTCGGTCATGGCCAGGAATAACATCGGAGAAAAATAGACCTTGTCTCCAACTTGATCAGCAGCATCCGAAAGATTATAGTCATAGGACATTCTTAAAGGTTTTGATATGTCTTTTAAGTTCTTAAACTCTACATTGCCAACTTCTAAGGCACCTTTACCTCGCTCTAATCTTTTAATTACATCCGCTTCACTGATATTGGCATAGTTGTTTCTTGATTTTAGCCCTATATGCTTGGAAAAACTCTGCCTCACACTTCCTTTTGCTTCAAAATTATCCGTTAATTCAATATTTATCATTGTCGATTCGGTCGAATGCTCATTTGCACTTAAGTTCACCCAAGTAGAGGTGCCGTCACTTTTTATTAGTCTCCCTTTCCAGTTTAGTGCGCGTTGTGGCAGGACATTTACCGTGGTAAAAGGCTCCGAGGCATCGAGAAGGATATATTGGTTTTGGTGCTCCACCATACACACCACGTAATTAAAGCCCTTACGTGTGGGAAATAGAGGAATACCATTGTCTCTAGTACTTATAAGTACAGGATTGGCCTCTACGCCTTGAGACCTCAGCATTGCCACTAAAAGTAAATTAATATCTGCGATATTTCCAGAACCCTCCTTGTAGGCATTTCTTATGCCTCTCATAGCCGAATAGCCATTGTAGTTATTCCACTTCACCTTAGACTTGACAAAAGCATGCAACATTACCGCTTTTTTAAAAGGATCTGCAACCTCTGATACCAACATTTCAATATCGTCTTTAAAAAAGCCTGTTTTTCCCAGTTGGTCGCCAAAGTCTCTGCTTTCATTGATGGTTTTTGAAACGGCATCCCAAGAAGACGAAAATGATTTTTCGATTATGCCCATGTCATCCACAAAGGCAGAAAGTTCTAAAGTCAAAACACCTTTATAGTTGTTTATGCTACCAATGTAAGGTTCGTCCTTAATAGCTGGAATGTTCTGTTCCGAAATGCGCATTATGTTGTCTAGGTAATCTGTCTTGTTTGTGGAGAACGTAGTATTGGGACTATAAAAATCTCCATCGCGACTTTTACTAGTGGACATGTACGTCCTTTTCATTTTTTCCCTAATCACATTTGGATAAAACGAAGCTCTAGGATTAAAATACTCATTGTAGACTAAAAACTGCGGAATGGCAACATTGACTTCCAATTCCTTAATAGGAATTTCATATTGAAAAACAATATCATCAATCTCTAAAAACGGCGACGTGATTTTATAGGATAATTCAATTACAGCGCCTTCAGCGACGTTTGGCATGGTAATAGACGTTTTATTTCTGTACTCGCTGTATTCTTCTTCAAAAATACTTTCGTTCCTTAGTTTCGTCTTGTCTAATTTACCTTGGTCCAAAGTAAATGTGTAGCCTTTTATATTTGAAATTTTCTCTCTATTCCCTGATCCGCCAGTGTATAAGAGTAACTCATGAGTGGCCCATTTATAGCCTTCCTTATTGTAAATCTTAATCCGTTTGTGTACTGTTCTGGTTTGTTGCCAACCTTCTCCCTTAATAAAATCAAAGTTTATATATTCCTTTTTATAAAGGATTGCTGCATTAGCGTTTGAATCCAAAGGATATAAGGCTTCTTCAACCTCTGCCTTAGAGACCTTGCCAAACTTGTAGTTTTGACCGAATGATGTCAGGGAAAACCCGAGGATGAAGATAATAAGAAGTGAAGTGATTGATTTCATGATTAGTGGTTTATTCTTTAAGTAAAATTATTTTAGTCTTATCTTGTTTTGAGACCTGCTTTAGGAAATCCCTATATTTTGAATATTCCTGTTTATTGTAAAGGCCTTTATTTATTGTAAGTGTACGGTGATACTTTATTTTATCGTTAGTGAGTAATTCGAGGCTGTAGTGGTAAGACCCAAAAACGGTTTCTATGGTCGCACTCGGGTTCATTGCTTCCAGCGTATAACCTTCAGGAAGGGAAAATACATAGGTGTCTACATCCTTGTAAGCACGATGTATCTTAAAATCTAAAGTTCTTTTAGCATAGCGCGGAGGAATAGTTTCTATACGATTAAATACGTTTGGTTGAAAAATTAAACGAGCTCCACTTTTTGATGCATAGTTTAAGGCAGTCATGTCCAGTTCCTCGGCAATACTTACAGCGTCCTTATCATTCTCTACCACAAGGTTACTTATTTTCAAAGCATTGATATAACCCCAATCTGAATGATGTTGCATCTTGTGTTCTTTGTCCAGCTTATACGCAGCATCTGAATGTAGTGCATATTGATAGCCCGTATACTTTCGTGTCAGGTTTGCTTTTAAAGAGCCTGTCTCATCTAGTATTAGCTCTGATGTCGTGATTTGCTGGCTGTCATTAGCATTATAGACATTGGTATGCGTTATTTGCCCACCGTTGGGTGTTATTAAAAGCACATCCCTATCATCTGTAAAACCAGCGGTGAATCCAAAAGGATTGGTCTGGCTGGTACATTCCAAAAATATATTCTCTTCTTCATCGGCCACGCACAAGATAACGTGATTGCCCTCCGTGACCGAAAAACTCTTGTCTATATTCCTAATATCATCTCCACCCCAAACCACGGTATAATAAGCGGGAATTGCAACGGCATCAAGTAACGCTCTAGTATAATTAGTAAGCCCTTTGCAATCTGAGTAACCTAATCTATCTACGTCGTTTGCTTCAGTTGGTTTCCAGCCACCAATGCCTACTTGTACACTGATATAACGTGTTTTTTCTTGCATGTACTTGTAAATTGCCTTCGCCTTTTCCTTATTTGTACTGAGGTCATCCGTAAGTGCTTTAACCTCCCTAACAACACTTTCTGGAATTTCAGTTGTACCATGTAAAAGCTTGTTGTACATCCATTGCCCAAAATCATTCCAGTTATTGTTTTGGCCTTCTACACCTTCCATACTGAACCTAACTAGGGCTGATTTAAATTGAGGGACTATGTTTTTAATGCCTTCATTATAGACCTCGTATTTTATGCCAGGGATATTCTTGGCAACATAATGCAACGGTGCTTTTTTTGAAATATCAAAGTGTTCAAAACGTTCGGGCTTGGTGCGCAATTCAATTCCAGAATTATTGATTATTTGGAATTCTGAATGTTGGACAGACAAATAAAAATCATCTACAGGATACCAACTCGGTACAAAGGCGGTACTCCTTAATTCAATTTCACTTTTAAACTCTACGGTATAAGGATAGCTCGGTGTTGTATAGTTGAGATATTTCACTCTATTGTCCGAGTATAGCGTACCTCCGTCTACGGCGCTTTCATCTGCAAAATCCCTTTCTTTAATACGTTTTATTTGATTTCCTGAAGCATCATAAATTCGAGCTTCCAACTCCTTAATTTTCGTTTTATCGTCGTAAAACTCAACAGCATTGTGGTGTCGCTCTCCATATTCATTATAAATGCTAACAATCCTGTGGGTTTTTACTAGAATTCTATCAAAATCTTGGATTTCCAATTGCGTATGATCATACCTAACCGTAGCATTGGCATTTTGTTTTAAAACAGCGGGAACCGTACTAGATTTATAGAGGTCAGAATCCTGAGAAAAAATTGAAAGGCAAACAATCTGAAATAAAAGCAGGACCTTTTTACTGCCTGCAACCATATGATTTTATTTACATTAACACGAAGCAATAATACTATTTAAATTATTACTTAAACCTGACAAATCTCATAAAATCCGTTAATCCCATAATTTTTCGATGAAATACTTTCTTACAAAATAAATCAAAGGGTATTTAGGGATAGAAATCAAAAGAAAATGGTCTATTCCCTGTTTTTGGAGTCAATACTTATGGTAACGGGTCCGTCGTTAACTAAGGCTACCTTCATATCTGCACCAAATATTCCTGTGTAAATGGGTTTGCCTAGCTGATGTTGCAGTGTCTCAATGAACGTATCGTAAAGTGGAATTGCAATATTAGGTTTTGCTGCTTTTATATAACTTGGTCTGTTGCCTTTCTTGGTACTAGCGTGCAGCGTAAACTGGCTTATTAAGAGGATATCGCCACCAGCGTGAAGAATAGGTTTATTCATTTGGCCTTTATCGTCTGGAAATATTCTAAGATTAACTATTTTATTGCAGAGCCATTCAATGTCTTCTGGGCCATCGCTTTCTTCAATACCCAACAATACCACTAAACCCAATGCTATTTTGCCTTCTATTTTTTCATCTATGGTTACAGCTGCTTCTGAAACCCTTTGAATTACCACTCTCATTCCGTATCCCAATTATCGGTTCTATAATTTTCTTCGTCACCCTCTAAAATCTGAAGATAACTTCGATATCGCGAATAGGATATCTCATCATTCTCCAAAGCCTGCTTTACAGCACATTTAGGCTCCTTAACATGAAGGCAATTGTTGAATTTGCAATCTTGTTTTAATCTAAAAAACTCAGGAAAATAATCGCCTACTTCTTCCTTATCCATATCAACGACACCAAACCCCTTGATGCCAGGCGTATCAATAATCTTGGCATCAAAACTTAAGTCGAACATTTCAGCAAAGGTCGTAGTGTGCTGCCCTTGGAGGTGCTGTTCAGAAATTTCCTTTGTTTTAAGATCTAAAGAGGGCTCAATAGTATTAATCAACGTAGATTTCCCGACACCAGAATGTCCAGCAAACATATTCACTTTCCCTTCCATGAGTTGTTTTACCTTATCAATATTCTTACCCGTAAGTGCTGAAATTTGAATAGTAGGATATCCTATTTTACTGTAGATACTTTCCAAATACTTAATTTCAAAAAGCTCTTCTTCATTATAAGAATCAATTTTATTAAACAGCAAGATGGTGTCTATAGAATACGCCTCAGCTGTAACCAGGAACCTATCTATAAAACTTGTTAAGGTTGGTGGGTTATTAAGTGTTACAAGCAAAAAAACCTGATCGATATTGGCGGCAATGATATGGGTTTGTTTAGAGAGATTAACAGATTTTCTTATGATGTAGTTTTTACGTTCGTCTATACCAGTAATAACACCTGTTTCCTTGTTATTTTTGGTCTCTAGCTCAAACTGAACCTTATCGCCTACAGCAACTGGGTTGGTGCTTTTAATGCCTTTTAGCCGTAATTTACCCTTGATTCTGCACTCGTAGAAATGGCCATTTAAGGTCTTAACCACATACCAGCTACCCGTAGATTTGTAAACGATTCCTGTCATTATCTATTAAAACAACAACAAAGAAACGACTTTTCGTAAAAATTCGCTACTTTGAAATCATAATCAAAAATCAAATCACATGAAAAAATTTCTTTTCCTGGCTGCCTTTATAAGCCTTATGTTTTCAGAAGTAACAGCACAAGTAGAATATATGGTCGTTACTAGTGTAGAATCTATTGTTCCAAATGGTCTAGGTCGGTCTAGATTAATTTCTGCCAATGTTTCTAGAGATTATGATGAGTTTACCTCTGAACGCTCTAGCGATAAGGACGAGGACAAGCGCAATAAATCAAAACGAAGCGATATCCGCGTTAAGGATTTCGAAGAAACCAAATTGCTTAACTTTTATAATCTTGGAGGGATTAGATTTCAAAATATCGTAGCCAATGATGCGGTTGTTACCTCAAAACTGAATGCGATGGCTGAAGATGGCTGGGAGCTCGCTTTTGTTAGCAGCAGTTCTGAAAGTGATGCCGGAAAAGGCGATGGACAGGGTATTTTTGTAACGCGCTATATTTTTAAACGAAATAAGCAGTAAAAACAAAAGGCTCGCATTTTGCGAGCCTTTTTTTAATGATTAATAATTTCCTCTTGGTGATTGATGGACTCTTGATGAATGGCCTTAAACATTCTTAGAATAAACTCTTCGCTAAGGTTTTTCTCCTCGCCTTCCAAAATCATCTTTCCTAGAATCTCATTCCAGCGTTTGGATTGTAGTACCGCAACATTGTGCGCTTTTTTGAGTTCGCCAATCTCGTCTGCAACTTTCATACGTTTGCCTAAAATTTCGATCAACTGATGGTCAATAACATCGATTTTAGTCCGCAGCGTATTAATTTTATTTTTAAAGGCGGCATCATCACCGACTTCCTTTCTAATTCTTAAATCTTCAGTATATTTAATTAAGGCATTGGGTGTTATCTGCTGGGCGGCATCGCTCCAGGCATTATCTGGGTCATGGTGCGTTTCAATCATTAAACCGTCATAATTGAGGTCTAGTGCTGTTTGGCTTAAATCAAAAATAATATCCCTTCGGCCTGCGATATGGGAAGGATCTAAAATTAAAGGCAAATCGGGAAAACGATTTTGCAAATCAACAGCTATTTGCCATTCAGGATTATTTCTGTATCTCGTTTTCTCATAGGTAGAAAATCCTCTGTGTATGACACCTAAATTGGACACATCTGCTTTATAAAAACGTTCCACAGCTCCCAACCACAATGATAAATCTGGATTTACTGGATTCTTTATTAAAACCGGTTTATCGGTCCCTTTAAGTGCATCTGCGATATCCTGAACAATGAATGGACTCACTGTAGTCCTGGCACCAATCCAAAGAATATCTACATCGTGCTCCAGTGCCAGTTCTACATGATGCGGATTGGCCACTTCGGTTGTTATCATGAGACCTGTCTCTTCCTTAGCACGTTGCAGCCATTTTAAGCCCAAAGCACCAACGCCTTCAAAGTTGCCTGGACGTGTCCTGGGTTTCCAAATACCCGCTCTAAATACTGTAGCATCACTATCTTTAAGTTGATGGGCAATTTTAAGCACCTGCTCCTCAGTTTCCGCACTGCATGGCCCTGCTATGACCAAAGGGTGACTTAAATTAAAGGCATCTAACCAATTGCGCAATTCTTTTTTGTTTTCCATAATCGTATAATTTCTCTTTTTCTATTCTATACCTTTTAAAATATTCTTAATGTGATTTGTAGATTCCATTTCCTCATATACGGCTTCAAAATTATCTTCCTTCATTAAATTTTTGAAATACACCAAATTGGCAATGTACTCCTCCAAGGTTTCAATGACATTGGCTTTATTTTGTCGGAATATGGGCGTCCACATTGCAGGTGAGCTTTTGGCTAGACGCACGGTACTTTCAAAACCACTCCCTGCCATATCAAAAATATCGCGTTCATTTTTTTCCTTTTCAATAACGGTCTTACCAAGCATAAACGAACTTATGTGTGATAAGTGTGATACATAAGCGATGTGCTTGTCATGGGCTTTTGGGTTCATATACCGAATACGCATCCCTAAATTGGCGAATATTGAAAGTGCTTTCTCTTGCAGTTTGAAAGCCGTTTCTTCTACTTCGCATATAATATTTGTCTTGTTGAGAAAAAGTCCTTTGATAGCTGCAGAAGGCCCTGAAAATTCGTTACCTGCAATGGGATGCGCTGCCAAGAAATTTCGTCTTCTTGGATGGTTCTTAGCAACAGCACAAATATCTTCTTTGGTTGACCCAACATCGAATACGATGGTTTCCTCGGAAATGTTGTTTAATACCGAAGGTAATACCTCCAAGGCTGCATCTACTGGAGTAGAAAGGATGACGACCTCAGCCTTATTAAGCGTCTCCATGCTTGCCTTTTCATCAATTAAGCCCAGACTTACTGCTTCATCTAAGTGTTTTTCGTCCTTATCTATACCATAAATCTTAAGACCTGGATATTTTTGCCTTAAGTCCAGCGCAAAACTTCCTCCTATTAACCCAATTCCAATTATAAAAACGTTGTTTATCATCATTTAAACCCTTGCCAATGCTTCGTTAATATCTTCTTCTTGCGCACAGAGGGAAAACCTAACATAGCCCTCTCCATTACTACCAAAGACCGTACCTGGCGCGATGAAAATAGAATGATCTTTTAACACCGTATCCGTAAACTCCTCCGACTTGATATGTGGTGGTAATTTAGCCCAAACAAATAACCCAGAAGCGTCCTTATCATATGTACAGTTTAATGCTTCTGCCAATTTCCAGATAAGTTCTCTTCTACTTTTATATACACTATTTAAACTGCCATACCATAAATTAGAGGATTTCAAAGCTTCAATGGCCCCTTTTTGAATGGCATAAAACATGCCAGAGTCCATGTTGCTTTTCACTCTTAAGACAGCACTGATATAATCGTAATGTCCTACAAGCATACCTACGCGCCAACCTGCCATATTAAAGGTTTTACTTAAAGAGTTTAACTCCAAACAGACCTCTTTGGCACCTCTATAACGCATTATACTTATAGGTTTGTTGTTTAGTATAAAACTGTAAGGATTATCATTAACGATTAATATATTATGGCGTTTCCCAAAGGCAATGACATCATCGTAAAACTTATTGGTCGCATTAGCTCCTGTGGGCATATGCGGATAGCTTATCCACATAATTTTCACTTTGCTCAAATCCATGCGCTCTAGAGCTATAAAATCTGGCAGCCAATGATTGTTCTCCAATAAATCATAATAGACTGGTTTGGCTTCCAATAATTTTGTTACCGCCGAATATGTTGGATAACCTGGGTTAGGAATAAGGACCTCATCACCAGGGTTTAAAAATGCCATGGAGATGTGCATAATACCTTCTTTACTTCCCAGCAAAGGCAATATTTCGGTTTGGTAGCTGAGATTAACCTTGTACTGCTTCTTGTAAAAATTTGAGATTCCTTCCCTTAATTCTGGAATGCCTTGGTAGCTTTGATACTTATGCGCGCCCTCATCCATCAAACTATCGTGAAGCGACATTGTTGCTTTAAAAGGTGGGTCTAAGTCTGGACTTCCAATACCCAAGTTAATTATGGGCTTGCCTTGCGATTTTAATAGTGCCACCTCCCTTAACTTCTTTGAAAAGTAATATTCCTCAACAGCTTTTAATCTATTTGCTACTTCAATCATAGTTTGGCATTTTTATATTCTCCCAAAACCTTAAACTTTTCAGCCATAATCTGCAATATGGACTTTGCCTTTAAGTAATCTTTTTGATCGGCAAAAGTAACATCCACAAAAAAGGCGTACTTCCATGGGACATCGATTATTGGTACCGATTGTATTTTGGTTAAATTGAGTTTGCAGTCGCTCATAACATTTAAAATAGTGGCCAAACTACCTCGTTTGTGATCTAAGATAAATTTTAAGGAAGCCTTATTAAATGGTTTCGAAACTGCGTTATTATCTTTTCGCTGTACTATGGCAAAACGTGTTTCGTTGTGCTTAATGGTTTGAATATTATGAGCCAAAATATTAAGACCAAATAGAGCAGCTGCCGATTTACTTCCAATTGCTGCAACTCCCTTAAGATTGGCATCGCATATTTCCATAGCGACTGCCGCAGTATCCTTAGCCTCTACCAGCTTAATCCAGGGCAGTGTCTTTAAAAAAACTTTGCACTGCAATAACGCCATAGGATGCGACTGCACCTCTTTTATATCTTCAATTGTTTGGTCGGGCAAAGCCATTAAATGGTGCTGTACATCTAAGTAATACTCACCACTAATTTCTAAATCATTGGAATCGATTAAAGCGTAGTTAGGGATTATAGAGCCAGCGATAGAGTTCTCCAAAGCAATGATACTGTAATCAGACTTTCCAGAGATTAAGCTATCAATGGTACTATCAAAAGAGTTACATTCCAAAACAACTTGATCCTCCTTAAAATAGTCTTGTGCCACTTGATGATGAAATGACCCTTTTATTCCTTGTATCGCAACCGGTTTACCCATAACAAAAAGGTCTCGATTACCTCGAGACCTTATTATTTATCTTAAATAAAACACACTAAGCCTCGTTCCTTTTGGTAAAAAAGAAATAGAACCAGCTATAATATGTTCTGTGTTTAAACATTATCTATTTATATATGGCTAAAGTAGTTAATAATCTGTAAAAACAAAACTCTATAATTTAATTTTTGCAAGGTTGTTTTAGCAATTGACTATTTTTACAAAAATTACAACCTCTATGTCTATTAATGTAAAGGACATTACTAAATTATACGGCACACAAAAAGCTTTAGACCACGTATCCTTTTCTGTTAATTCTGCGGAAGTCGTTGGCTTTTTAGGTCCCAATGGTGCAGGCAAGTCTACCATGATGAAAATCTTAACCGCTTACCTAGACCCAACTTATGGCGCTGCCACTATCAACGGCTACAACACCCTTAGTGCCAAACAAGAGGTGCAAAAACGTGTGGGCTATCTTCCTGAGCACAATCCGCTGTACTTGGACATGTACGTAAAGGAATATCTAAAGTTCAATGCTCAAATTTACAAGGTACCTCAACAGAGAATAGAAGATGTTATTGCTCTTACAGGTCTCACGCCAGAATGCCATAAAAAAATAGGACAATTATCAAAGGGCTACAGGCAACGTGTGGGTTTAGCAGCTGCCTTGCTCCACGATCCAGAAGTTTTGATTTTAGACGAACCAACAACAGGTTTAGACCCAAACCAACTCATAGATATAAGACAACTTATTAAATCACTTGGAAAGACTAAAACGGTGTTTCTATCTACACATATCATGCAAGAAGTAGAGGCAATGTGCGACAGGGTTATCATTATTAACAAAGGGAAAATCGTTGCAGACAAATATTTAAATGATCTACAGGACGGAACGTCTCAAATTGTAGTAGCAGAATTTGATTATAGAGTTGAAGATGCTTTTCTTCTTAAGTTACCACAAGCGACCCATGTTAAAAATACGCACGACTTTGTCTACGAAATCACATTCTCGGCATCAAAGGATATGCGATCGCACGTGTTTGATTTTGCTCATGATAATGATTTAAAAATCCTTCAGCTCTACCAAAAGAACGTTAGTCTAGAAACCTTATTTAGAGAACTTACTAGTTAAAAATAAGTTGCCCTGTATAGAATTGATCAACCTCCATAACTGGCGGCACAGCAACCGAAATAAGATCACCCGTTCCATACAGTTCCCCTGTTAAAGACTGTTGTGGATTTACCACCATATCATTACTCCCTCTATGAAAGACTTCTACATTTTGGGCGGTAAGAGACGCACCTTCAAAACGACCTGAGCCCGAGAAGAAATTAACTGATAAGTTTTCTACGTCACCTTCTAAATAAAAGAATGAAATATTATTTGAGATAACGGTGACGCTTTCAGCATTTAATGACATTCTAAAATCTCCGACCGTAAATTCCGAGGGTTCATTAAAATCCTCAGAAATTAAAGTCAGTTCCGGGAAGTTTAAGGTTCCAACGGATTCAATTTCATATTGAGTAGAGGATTTTATTTCTGAAATATATGGAGCCTCTACCGTTATCTGCGTGATTCCAAAATCCCTTACCAAATTACATGTATTGTCATCTGTTAGAATCAGTCTATCTCCAATGATTTCAATTTCAACATCGCCTAACAGGTTTTCCCCTGTTTGAATTATCACCTTATATTCTGGAGCTTCTTTGATTTGAAGGGTGATATCTCTGTTCACTAAAATTCTATTGAATGGACCCAAATCTAACTCTCGAGTAACTGTTGGCCCTGAAGTTTGAAAACAATCCAGCGCATTTTCCGAGTCGCAACACCAAAGCAAACTTACGGTAATCCATAGTACCATGTGCTTTATCCTAATTAAGAAATTACTCTTTCTCATAATCTAACTCCAATACCAAATTCAACGGCCTCTGCTTTTGCTCCATGCGATTTTAAAGTAACGGCAGCGAAGAACTTATTGCCAAAATAACGCTTTAATCCTGCACGGAGATAAATCCTTCCCTCAAAATCAAAAGGATAGTAAACGTAATAACCCAACTGGCCAACAATAGATATTCTATTTATAAAAAGTTCATGTCCAACAAAAATACCTACACGCCTATAGTCTTCATTGCCTGATACGTTCTCCTCAGGAAATGAGACCGATTTGTAATAAATCAATTCCTTTAAGAAATTTGAAAAGAACACATCTGCTCCAAATTGAAGAGCACTGGTATGGCTTATACGCTTATCTGCATAAGCCGAAAGTATATAGAATGGAAACTGACCACTTCCTATAACATCGCTTTCATTTACTCCAGAACGAAAAGCAATATTATATCTTATTGGCTCTGTAAATTTAGTGGTATCTACCTCCTTTATAAATGCTCTGTCTTCGTCCTGTAAATTGTAGTTTAAACCTACATTCAACGCTACCGTATTAATGCTAGTATTAGGAGCCTTCACATTAGCGTTGGAATAATGGATCAATGACAACCCAGCTTGTAGGCCAATGGGACCAAAGACACGTTCCCTTTTGTAATTAAACATTAAATAGGTTGAGCTTAAAATCTCGGAACCAAAAGCATTATTCTTGGGATTTTCAATTTTGTCGTAAGGATTGGTAGTATAAGCAATGCCTTGGCCTATGCGCAGCATCAATCTTCGCTCAAAAAAGTAAAAATTATAATGCGCATACAATGCTACGTTTTCGCCCAACCTATTATCCTTAAGGTTTTGATATGAAAAGGACACACCATAGTCTGGATAATTATAACGTTGTTCCCATTTTTCTTCGCCAAAGGTCTTGCGGTTATAGCTGAGGATAAACCCTTCGGGTCTTCCCGAGATGAGATGCAGGACATCGCTATTATGCAGCGCAATATTACCCTTAAAGTAGGAAATATCGAGATAAGACTGAGGCTCTTGATTGTCTTGGGAGTTCAAAACAAGAATTCCCAAAATAGACAGTAAGACAAATAAATTTCTTTTCATCGAATTATTGACGACGCAAAAATAAAATAATTAACAGACTGACCTATGTCTTGCGTGCAGGAATGTTTTTTGGGAATCCTAATAAAATTATAATTCTATGAGCTTACATGGTCGATTCTAACAAATTACCTATTTTTGCGGTCATTGAAATTAGAGGAAAGATTTGATCTGATTGCAACCTCTGAAGTTAGCAGGGCTAACGGAAACAAAAATGCTAAAGCAGTTTAGACCACTACTCTAGCATATTTTCGGGCATTCAAAATCTTTCCTTCTTAAAGATTTAATAGTTATGTCATATTTATTTACCTCAGAAAGTGTTTCTGAAGGACACCCAGATAAAGTTGCCGATCAAATCAGTGATGCCTTAATTGATAACTTTTTGGCCTTTGACCCAAACTCTAAAGTAGCGTGTGAGACTTTAGTAACAACAGGACAAGTAGTGCTAGCGGGTGAGGTTAAATCGGACACGTATCTCGATGTTCAAAAAATAGCCAGAGACACCATTAACAGAATAGGCTATACCAAAGGCGAATATATGTTCGATGGTAATTCCTGTGGTGTATTCTCTGCTATTCACGAACAGTCAGAGGATATAAATCGCGGTGTTGACAGAGCTACCAAAGAAGAGCAAGGTGCTGGTGACCAAGGTATGATGTTTGGCTACGCCACTAATGAGACCAACAACTATATGCCTTTAGCTTTGGATATTTCCCACCTTATCCTTAAAGAACTTGCTGCACTCAGGCGGGAAAACAAAGAAATTACCTATTTAAGACCCGACTCTAAAAGCCAGGTTACCATTGAGTATAGCGATGACAATACACCACAACGTATTGAAGCCATAGTAATTTCTACTCAGCATGATGAGTTCGATGAGGAAGAAGCTATGCTTCAAAGAATTAGGGATGATATTAAAACCATTCTCATTCCTAGGGTGATTCAAAAAGTACCAGATCATATAAAACCTTTATTCACGGATAACATTAAATACCACATCAATCCTACAGGTAAATTTGTTATTGGTGGACCTCATGGTGATACAGGATTAACCGGCCGCAAGATTATTGTAGACACTTATGGCGGGAAGGGCGCACATGGTGGCGGTGCTTTTTCTGGTAAAGACCCTAGCAAGGTGGACCGCAGTGCTGCTTATGCCACTAGGCATATCGCCAAAAATTTAGTTGCCGCAGGATTATGTGATGAAGTTTTAGTGCAAGTATCTTATGCTATTGGCGTAGTTGAGCCCATGGGTATTTTTATTGAGACTTATGGTACCTGCCCATTTAATTTAACTGATGGTGAAATAGCCCAAAAAGTTTCAGAATTATTTGATATGCGTCCTGCTGCGATTGAAGAACGTTTAAAATTGCGCCAACCGATGTATAGCGAAACTGCAGCCTATGGCCATATGGGTCGGAAAAACGAAGTTGTCTCTAAAACCTTTGAACAACCTAATGGTGAATCTATTACCTTGGATGTAGAATTGTTTACTTGGGAAAAATTGGATTATGTCGACAAGGTTAAAGAAGCTTTTGGACTTTAATTCTTAGAAACAGAAAAAACGCCTTATCAAATCAGATAAGGCGTTTTTATTTATAGGGTATATACTACCCTAAAACTGATAAATCTTGGCTGTATAAAGGTTTCTTGTAAACTGAAGGAAATATTCCCAGCATTAGTATTGATTCGGGATTGTGTGTTTAAAAGGTTGGTTGCACTAATCTCATATTCCCATTTAGAAGCTCTTTCTTTTCTATAGGAAAGCGTTGCATTCCAAATATCAAAGGTGTTTATATTAGTACCGTCATCAATACTACTATAGGTATAATCGGTACGAAACGTAAGGGAGTTCCAAATATAGGCGTCAAAATCCACCTGTGGTTCGTTGGTGTACACCTGATTTCGACGCGTTCCTTGATCCACATCTTGAATGGTATAGGCCCATCTTATACTAAAGTTAGGTGCCTCCCTAAAGTTGGTTCTAACACCAGGCCTATATGTCTGCGTGTAATTTTCGTTCGTTGAACGATTGCCTCCAATAATCTGATTAAACTTAGCATAATTAAAATTAGCTTGAAATTCTGCTCTTATTTTGCCAAATGTACGCTGATACCTTCCAAAAGCGGTAAAGGTCTCATCTGCAAATGGCGAATTAAATACGGTTGAATTTCGCACTACACTTTCAAAATCTACAATATTTCTAATTTGATCTTCTCGTTTACTGTAGGTTAAAAAGGCGAAGATGTTGGTAAAGTTGAATAAGTTAAAATTGGTATATCTCAAATTGACATTTTGGGATAGTCCATTTTCCAGGGTAGGCTCACCTACAAACAAACTATTAAAATTATTCAATACCAGTCCTTGAGCCAAGTTTGCTACATCCGTAAACTGGTTTTGCATATTATAGGTTAGGCGCAAGTTTTCACTATTTTTTATATCCCAACGAATTTCAACATCGGGAAGTATCCTGTAAAAGTCCTCACCAAATTCCTGGCCATTCTGAAAGTTTTTATTGCCATAGGCATGGAATGATACCGCTGGTTGAAAGGTAAATGCGCCTACTTTAGCCGTATAACGCACACCAGCATATACATCACTGAAGTTGTAACGCACATCATTGGTGGCACTGAGGTCTCCATCCGGTGTTGGGTCAAAAGTATTGTTGTCATCTAAAAATTGAAATATTCTAGAATCAAAATCCTGACGGCTAAATATGGTTCCTAAAAAGAGGTTAAGGTTACTTTTATTGTTGAGAACCTTGTAATAATCCAACTTGCCGTCAAACTGATTGGTTTTAATCCGGCGATCCTGTGCAACATCATAATTAGCTTGGTTTATATCTAGACCTATATCCTGAGCTGTTGCGTCATAGGTAGATTTTTCCTCAATAATGGCATTGTAAAACGGATTTTCATTCTGAAAGAGGTGCTGAGCCTCAAAAGCAAAAATATTGGTTTCGTTTAAGGTTAGGTAATAATTGAGGTTTTGGTTAATGCTGTAAGGATCATTTTCGTCAAATTGTGATGTCCCTCCAAGAACCGAAGACTCAAATCTTTGGCGTTGGTATTCTTTGGTGTATCGTCCCAAAATATCATAATCCAATTGGTTATTTACATTTGGGATATAACGTGTACTAAACTTTAATATACCGTTGTCTGTGCCTTGCCTAGCATCTTGACTTGTGTTTTCATCTGGTATGCCTAGTTCTGGATCTGTATATTGAATAGAATTTCTTTCCCTTACATCAACCCGATTGGTATTGTATATAGCAAACCCGCTAAAATCTAAGGTTTCCTTAGGAGAATAACTAAAGTTACCTGCCAACAACTTGGACTCAATGCGCTCTACCCTATTTCTGTTGGTATTTAGAAAATTCCCCACATTAGTACCTAAATTAAGATTGGTACCACTTCCTGTGCTTGGAGGCCTAAAACCTCCTCCAAAATTCCTGAGGTCGCGCCCATTTAAAGCTGGTTCTCCAATGTTATTTAAATCCCCAATAAAATTTAAACTGTATTTGGGACTGTAATAGAACAATTTTGGTTGCGCAACGTACAAGGCTTCGTCTGTTGAGGCACCTCCTCCCACTTTAACTTCACCAAACCAGAAATTGGTTTTCCCTTCCTTAAGCTTAATATTTATAGCTACGTTATCTTGGTTATTTCTCACACCGCTTAACTGACGTTGCTCTGAGTAGTTTTTAAGTACCTGAATTTTATCAACAACGTTAGAAGGTATATTCTTAGTGGCAATTCTGGTGTCACCATCAAAAAAGTCCTTGCCATCAACCATTACTTTTTGCACGCGTTGCCCTTCAACTTCGATACCGCCATCTTCAGTAACCTCAACGCCTGGCAATTTTTCTAGAACATCTTCAAGTTTTCGTTCGGTACCGTTTTTAAAGGAGTCTGCATTGTAAATTAAGGTGTCACCTTTAACCTGCACAGGCATCTCATAAGTAAGTTCTACCTCATCTAAAGCGTCATCAATTTTCATAACAAAATCCCTAGCGATATCGTCTTCCTTCGTAATTATTTCTTCTTGGATTGACTTAAACCCAATCGCCGTAATCTGTAATTTGAATTTTGAATTTTTAGCTAGTGATAATCTGTAATACCCCTTAGAATCGGTAATGCTGTAGGACTCCAGACCTCCACTTTCTGGGTCTATAGCAATAACGTTGGTCAATTCTAGAGGAGTCCCGATACTGTCTTTTACCACGCCACTCATTGTGATTTGAGCAAAGGATAGACTAGTAGCGCATAAAAACGCTACAATTAAAACGTATTTCATAATGTGTGCTTAAATATTGGTTGGTTTAATTAAAAAGACCATTCATTTCTTTACCCGCGTCTACGACGTCCTCGATTATCTCTAAACTCCTGCATTTTAGATATAATGGTCTCTTTATACTCTTTTTTAGTGATTTCCTTCCCTTTAGAAGGCGCCTCAATCTTTATTTTTTCTTTAGGATTTAAGGTTATTTTTGAACATAACATGGTAGTGTTGCCGGCACTTACCTCTAAAATTAAACCTGGTAAGCCCCAATACTCCAATGGACCATGGCTCACAGGTATTTGTGGTGTATACCACGCTTCTACCATTGTCATTGGTTCCTCTTCTTTTGGCTCTTCTCCAATAGCTAAAAGAGAGTCCTTAATTTTTTGGTTGCGTTCCATGTCCCGCAACTCATTCCAACTAAACGTGTACCACGTTAATTCCTTTGTTGGTATAATTGCCGTTGCCTTAAAACACATATAATTTCCTATTTGCTTAGACTCTTTTCCCATAGTCCATTGTATAGGCTGCAAATTGTCCTTAACAAGAAATTGTTTACCGTAAAACTCTTGATCCTGAATTTGCGTGTTTGTCTTTACGTTTTTATAGCTCTCTCCAGCAGCAAAGTTCTTTCCCCAAGAATTCGTCGCACCAGACATAGCGTCTAGTTTATCTTCCTCATAGAATAAAGACTCTTCTTTGTTGAAATTAAGGATGTAAGTCTTTTCCAATTGACTTTTCATCCGTTCTTTAATTTGTTTTTTCTGCGCTTCACTAAATCTTGCGCCCCAGCGACCTAAATCCATAGCGGTTTTAGAAAAATAAACAGCCTGTCCCTGAAAGTCTTGAACCGGTGGTTTATGAAGCGTAAACGATGTTAGTGCTAAAACAAAAATGCTGATTTTGAGTAGTAAAGGTTTCATAGGTGTTGATTTATAGCTATAATCTTACCTAACAAATGTATTTAATGTTTCAACAAATAAAATCTCTTTATTATAACATTAACACTCTAAAATAAAGGCTAAGACTTATTAATACCTTTTTAGACCTACACCATGCCTCTAACGTTTAATAAGGTTTCGTTAAAAGTTTCTTAAACTTTTAACCTCCGATTCTAATTTGAATGGATTCTCCTCTTTCCCTGCCAGTTGGACGATATTGCTCCTGAAATTCCTTTAACTTTTTCTCCCTTATCGCATCAAACTCAGATTGATTAACCTCTTTCCCTTTTGAAGGTTTTTTTATGTTAACCTCATTTTCTGGATTTAAGACAATCTGGCTACAAATCATTTGCTGCTTGCCATCATTGATTTCCAGAATCAATCCAGGTAAACCTTGATAGCGCTCAGGACCATTACTGATTGGAATTTGCGGTGTGTACCACGCAGTTACTGTCCTTGTTTGGGTCTCGGTCTTAGTTTCATTGTCTTCGTCTTTACCAGTTCCAAAATTGCTTACACTTACCTCTATCTCTTCGGTAAAGGTGGCTTTGTAACAGGTGAATTTGCCTATATTTTTGGTATCGCTGTGCAATTTCCATTTATAGGTTGGTAGGCTATCCTTAACCAAAAACACTTTTCCAAATAGTTCATTTTGATTGATGAAAGAACCCTTTTGGGTATTTTTATACAATATATCAGAACCGCCACCACCAAAAGCTCTAATAGATACGCCATCCATGGTTATGCCGGAGCCCGGAGTTTCCAAAGACACGTCTTCTTTGTAAATGGACTCCGCCTTGTTAAACGTTAACAAAAAGGTTTTTTCAAATTGCTTTTTAAGCATTTCGGCCATTTTCTTTTGCATGTCCGAAGAAATACTCGTGTTGCTACTGTCTATTTTTAAATCTACTTTACGCTTAGTTTTATAAGTAGCCACGCCTTGGAAATCTTGTGCATTGGCAGCAGAGAATGCTGCTGCCAATACCAAAATTACTATCCTTATAACTGTTGTCATTTGATTGATTCTTTAAATTCTATTTTTTGTTCTTATAATATTTGATAGCTGCATCCCTGATGAATTCTATGCGCTTTAAAAATACATCCTGATCAGAGGAAGACCCATCAACTTTATAAGACATATGAGATTTCTTTCCGTTAGACATTACTTCTCCATTACAAACCAACTTAAAGGATACGTCCTTATGTTCTGAGGTGAGTTCGAAAACGCTTTTAACATCTTCTACCGAGAATGTGGACTCTAGTTCTTCCAGAGAATCAACTTCTACCACAACATCTACACGTTCTGCCCTAACTTCTTTTTTGACTTCTAACTCTTCAAAGGACTTGGTCTGGCTAAATCCTGCAACTCCAATCAACAATACTAAAGGTAAAATTAAATTTTTCATGATTTCTAATGATTTAATGATTAATACAACACAAAGATGAGAACCAATGCTGAAGATTTGAGTTAACCAGTGTTAACGTGTGTTAACCGATTAGTATTCCTAATGATATTACACCTACATTTGAACTATGAACAACAAACGCTATACATACATCTTATATATAATCGTTGCAGTAATATTCGCTACAATTGTCATTCAAGTCTATTGGAATTACAAAAATTACGTCAATAACAAGCAGCAGTTGATCAGTGACGTTCAAACCAGTTTAGACAAAGCTGTGGATGATTACTACACTAGATTGGCAGAGCGAACCACCTATGGTATTTATCTGGAAGGCGACAAACAAAAAAACGCTCTTGCTGAAGGTGGCCCTGTTGAAGAGTTAATGATGCAATTTGACAGTATAGATGAAACGAAAAAGGAATTTAATGTTCCCGATTCCCTTGTTTTTGAAGACATCAAAGGAATAACCGTTCTAAAAGGAATGGCAGTAGATTCGATGGAGCAAATTATCAAGAAAAAAAATCCATCACTATCCCAAGAGGAATTTCAATTGAAAATAGATAGTCTAAAAAATAATGACTCTCTCTCCGATTTTAAAAGTATCGAATTTCTTACATCAAAAATTGTTGTATCTATTAGAAATGACAGTCTCAACGTAGAGGAAGTGGATAGCTTGCTAATGGAAGAATTTAGAAGAAAACAGATAAATTTAGACAAGGAATTAGTTTTCTATAAGTCGAGCGTAGCAAAACAAGTAGCGAGAATCAAAGATTCACTGAAGGCAGTGAAAAATGGTGTAAAGTTTGAGAACAAGGCTTATGAATTAAGTGCAATTTCAAAATCCACACTGTTACCCAAAGGAAGTGTCCTAGAGCTTAAATATCGTAACGAAACCCAGACTGTGTTAAAACGTAGTCTTGGAGGCATACTCATTTCTACAATTCTTGTATTAGCTGTAATAAGCTGTTTGTTCTATCTACTTAACATTATTAAGCACCAGAAACAATTGGCCGAAGTAAAAAATGACCTTATAAGCAATATTACCCACGAATTTAAGACACCGATTGCGACCGTAAGCGCCGCACTAGAAGGTATAAGCAGTTTTAATGGCATAGATGATAAAGAGAAAACCAAGAAATACATCAATATGTCGTCCCAGCAATTAGAGAAACTTAATATGATGGTCGAAAAACTTTTAGAGACGGCAACATTAGATAGTGACAAGCTTGACTTGAAAAAAGAAACTGTTGATATCACCAAGCTTGTGACAGACCTATTTAAGCGTTACGAACTGCAATTTCCAAGTAAAAACTTTAGCCTCAATTTAGAAGCGGAGCCTGTTATGGCTTCAGTAGATGTATTCCACTTTGAAAATGCCATTAATAACATTTTAGATAACGCAGTAAAATATGGAGGAGCCAATATTTCCTTTGAGTTGGTCTCTAAAACAAATTCTTTCGAAATAATAATTTCTGATAATGGGAACAACCTGTCTAAAGCGAATAAAGACCGTATTTTTGAAAAGTTTTACCGTGTCCCCAAAGGCAACACCCATGATGTCAAAGGCTTTGGAATTGGTTTGTTTTATACCAAAACCATCATAGAAAAGCATGGCGGAACCATAAAGGTTGACTTAAACAACGCCTTAACGACCTTTAAAATTAGTTTACCAAATGACTGAAAACATTACCATATTACTCGCAGAAGATGAAGCCGCCTTAGGGCAAATTATTAAGGAAAGTCTAGAAACTAGGGATTTTAACGTTATACTTTGCGAAGACGGTGTACAAGCGATGGAAAAATACCAATCTGAATCTCCTGACGTCTTGGTTTTGGATGTGATGATGCCTAAAAAGGATGGGTTTACCTTAGCCAAAGACATCCGTGCCATTGACGATACTGTGCCCATCATATTTCTCACTGCAAAATCGCAAACAGCAGATGTTGTCGAAGGGTTCTCTATTGGTGGAAACGATTACTTGAAAAAACCCTTTAGTATGGAAGAACTCATTGTTCGCATTCACAACCTTCTAAATCGTGCTAAACTTCAAAAGCAAACTGAAATTATTGAACTTGGTGACTTTTCGTTTGATTTTCCAAGGCAATTATTGAAATACAAGAACAACGATGACATTCAGCTCACACACAGGGAAGCACACTTGCTTTTTCACCTTATTAAAAACAAAAATCAGGTGTTAGACCGATCTCTTATCTTAAACAAACTTTGGGGCAATGATGACTTCTTTGCTACAAGGAGTATGGATGTGTTTATCTCCAAATTAAGAAAAAAACTCAAAGCTGATGAGCGTATTCAAATTATAAATGTGCGCGGCTATGGCTACAAACTCACTATGTAAGTTCTAAACAATAAATGGTCTTGTTTATTTGTTATGTATTGGTACATTTTTTTGTACTTTTCCATGGCTTATGCGCATATTACTTTACATTATTCTAGGTTTAGGCTATTTATTAAATGCCCAGATTGCACCTAAGGCTGTTTTTGAGGATTCCACTAAAATTGATGCCAAATCAATATTTGGCGTAGACACCTTTGGTACATTTTATTACACAACGGAAGACAACACCTTCTACAAAAAAACGAACGATACTATAATAACCTACACCAACTTTCAACTGAATGAAATCACCACTGCCAATACGTTTAATCCATTAAAGATTAATTTATTCTATGAAGATTTTAATACGGCTATCATACTAGATAATCGATTAGCTGAAATCTTTAAAATTGACTTCAACACCATATTGCCTTATAAAAATGTATCGTTTATTTCCACAGGATTTGATAATACCCTTTGGATTTTTAATCAAGATTTACAGCAGC
>CAZGDG010000041.1:0-25899 GCA_964524415.1 uncultured Flavobacteriaceae bacterium | reverse complement strand
ATCCAACAGAAGACATTAATATCCAAATTGTTATTTCCACCAACCAAAGTTTTGAATGGGAAGATACCAACAGTAATGGCAAGTACGAACCCTTGCTAGGCGAGCAGGTAGTGGATATGGGAACCCGAGGTGTGTTTCCTTCTATCCAGTAAAAAATGGCATTACAACTAAAGTTGTAAAAAAGCACTCAAGATTTGAGTGCTTTTTATTTGGTGTTTATGTTAATAAATTTCAATAAATTAGCTTTATCTACTGTTGTATTTTCGCTCAGAAACAGCGAATTTTATTTGACGTTTGATATAAGGCCTTAAAACGACCTCATATCAGAAAGTTGGCAATAATCAAAACTAAAAAATATGAACACCAAACAAATTCTTTTACTTTTAGCTGCTATTGTTCTTACATTTTCCTGTAAAGAGGAAAAAAACGGACAAGTTGAAGAAAATATGGCCACCGTTTACTATAACGGAGACATTATTACCATGGAAGGCGACACACCACAATATGCCGAAGCCGTGGTAGAAAAAGAGGGTAAAATTGCCTTTGTAGGATCCAGTGACGAAGCCATGAAAGTGGCTGGTGCAGGTCATAAAATGGTGAATCTAGAAGGCAAAACGCTATTGCCTGGATTTATCGATCCGCATTCCCATTTCATTAATTCCCTAGGAATGAGCACTCAAGCCAATTGTTCGCCATCTCCCGTAGGAGAAGCAGATGATGTGGATGGTATCATTAAAGCGCTTAAAGACCTTAAAGCAGAAAAAAATATTCCGGAGGGTGAATTGATTATGGGCTATGGCTACGACGATACCGTAATGCCCGAAGGTAAATTATTAAATCGAGATGACTTGGATGAAGCCTTTCCCAATAACCCGGTGATGGTGATGCACGTTTCTTTGCACGGTGCAGTCTTAAATTCAAAGGCTTTAGAACAGTTTGGATATTCTGAGAAAACAGAAACCCCACCTGGAGGAATTATAGTTAGAAAACCTGGCACTAACGAACCTTATGGTTTAATCATGGAAACGGCTTTTTTACCCATTTTTTCTCAGTTGCCTAAACCCTCTGAAGAAGAATTAATGCAGCAAGTCAAAGACGGACAAATGATTTACGCTGAGGCTGGAGTCACCACTGCACAAGATGGAGCCTCTCATTTAGCCGATGTAGAAATTATACAGAAGGCAGCCGATAATAAAGCCTTGTTTATCGACGTGGTTTCTTACCCCTTTATTACTGAATTTGATACTATTTTCAAATTGTATTCTGTTGAAGATTTTGGGAAATACAACAACAAATTCAAACTCGGCGGGATAAAAATCACTATAGACGGATCGCCACAAGGACGTACGGCATTGTTTACAACACCTTACCTAACAGGAGGCCCTAGTGGCGTAGAGAATTGGTTGGGAGAATCTACCTTCCCGCAGGATGTAGTAAATCAAATGTTGAAAAGCGTATATGATAAAGGCTTACAATCGCTCTTTCATGCCAATGGTGATGGCGCCATAGATATGTGTATCAAAGCGCACGAATTTGCTAGTGATGGAAACCCTACCAAAGAACGCAGAACCACCATCATTCACTCACAATTTGTAAGAAAAGATCAACTAGATAAGTATGTAGAATACAAAATGATTCCATCACTTTATACAGAACACACGTTCTTTTTTGCAGATGCACACATCAAAAATAGAGGTTTGGACCAAGCATCGTTTATAAGCCCGATGAAAACAGCCTTAGAAAAAGGTTTGCGACCTACCAACCACACCGACTTTAATGTAGCACCTATCGATCAAATGATGGTAATTTGGACAGCTGTAAATCGAGTATCCAGAAATGGTGAGGTAATTGGTGCAGACGAAAGAGTTTCGCCATATCAAGCTCTGCAAGCCATCACCAGCAGTGCTGCCTACCAGTATTTTGAAGAAGACCGTAAAGGAACTTTGAAAGAGGGAAAACTAGCCGACTTGGTGATTTTAGACCAGAACCCCTTGAAGGTTGACCCCATGAAGATTAAAGATATTCAAGTATTGGAAACCATAAAAGAAGGTCAAACCGTTTACAAAAAAAGTTAAGAGTTATGAACCATAGAATTTTAACAGTACTTGTCTTATTTGCCTTTATGGCATCCATTCAGGCACAAGAGACAACCCAAGACATTGATCCGTCTAAACCAACCAACTTATATACTCAAATCAACACATTGGGAGAGGTGAATGCTTACGATGGATTTAACACCTTTGGAACTCGCCTAAATTTTCAGTATGCCTTTAACCCTGATAATCTTTTACTGGCTGAAGTACCGCTTTTATATAACGATGGTACAAACTCATTTGGACTATCTGATGTGAGAGTGCGCTATTTTAGAGCTGTAAAACGTGATATTTCTAAAACCGTTATTGCCATTGCCCCATTTGCAGATATCACCATGCCAACGGGCTCAGCTGAAAATGGGTTGGGTGCAGACACGTGGTCTCTTGCTGCGGGCGTAGTTGTAGGTCTCGTTTTAAATGAGAGTATTTCTCTCTTCCCAGGTGCTAATTACGTTTACCTCACTCAAATTGAAAAAAGCGGTTACGGATTTCAAACCAATATGAGTGTTAAGTTTAACAAACAAGCATTTTTATTTGTAAATCCTATTGTTACCCATTTTAGCTTTGATACGATTTGGCAAGCTGAAGTTAATTTCAACTACATCATTACACCGAACAAGTTTAAGGTCAATGCGGGTTGGTATCCGAATTTTACAAATGACATCAATACAATAAGAATCGGAGCCACTTTTTTCTTATAAATGCCATATGGGGAATAAACAACCATTGCCAACAAAGTATGACCGCAACTACACCTTGGACAGCCAATTTGTTGTGGTCAATGCCAACAAACTACAAGGTTATTTTGGTTTGGAATCTAACGGAACGGTAGCTGGTTTTAATTTTAATGAGGTCACCGAAGGAGATGCGCCACAGACCACGGTGCCTAATCCTATTGATACCACCTCACCGGTACCGGAAGGCTCTTGTGTGGTGACTGGCCAATTCCCAACGGCTTTAGTGATACCAGAGAATCCAACAGAAGACATTAATATCCAAATTGTTATTTCCACCAACCAAAGTTTTGAGTGGGAAGACACCAATGGTGATGGTAAGTACGAACCCTTGCTAGGAGAGCAGGTTGTAGATATGGGCACACGTGGTGTGTTTCCCTCCATCCAGTAAAAAACGGCATAATAACCAAAGTTATATAAGAGCACTCAAGATTTGGGTGTTTGTATGTGATTACCATGGTTTTATTAAATAGCCCATTCTCTTTTATTTCTGTTCTCAAAGAGTAGCGAATTTCTTAAATCTTAGAAAACTTCATTGTGAAAATCATTTTGATATAACATTACTAAATAGTAGTTTGCCATCTTATATACCCTTGTTTTTATGCTAAAGAATCTCCAGCGGATTTTGTTTTTAGTCTTGATCCTGTACTCGTCTTTTATTGTTTTAACTGAATTTTTTCAAGGTCAGGATGCCGTAAGACACTACGTAACGGATATTAAAGGCGAAGCTCCTTTTCATGGAGTAAATACTACCTTAACAACAATTATTCTGGTATTAACGGCATATAACTTTGGACTCAGCTTCCTTAAATTAAATTCCGATACCAAAAAGCACAATAAAACTCTCCTTTTTGCAGCGACTCAGTTTTTTATTTTTCTAATTCTAGCGTTTGATGAAAGGTTTATGCTTCACGAAAGCATTGGAGATTATTTTGGTAGAGGATATTCTCTATTTCATATGGTAATAGCATTGATTGAATTAGGTGTTTTTATGTATTGCAAACAAATAAAATGGCCAGAAACAAAAGGAGATTACTATTTAATCATTGGAGGTTTTTTATTTGTGATAATGACCATAATAGACAGTTTTGGAGCGTCAAGAGGGTTAATGAGATTGTCACTTGAAGATATTTCTAAGTTTTGGGCAATAGCATTTCTGTTTATGTATTCATATCAATTTTTAAAATCAATTAACGATAAGAGCATTTGAAAAAGGCAAAGAATTGATTTTTTCTTTAGTTAATCCGCAAGTAATAGATCTATAAAATTTTCAAACTCGGATTTAAACTCCACATATTTATCGCCAGTGGCAGGGCCATTAAAGCCGGTATGGATTTTTCGCACCTTGCCTTTTTTGTCTATAAATATGGACGTGGGATACGACAAGACATGGTTGAGCATAGGCAATTTTTCCTGTGCCTTGGCTTTATCAGAGCCACCATATTGCGCCAAGAGAATGGGATATTCAATGCTTAATTGCTGTTGCAGTCGAGCAATACGGTCAAAGGCCTTGGCTTCGGTTTTGGCATATTCAAAGGCTAAGGCCACGATTTCAAAACCCTTATCCTTATTGGCCTTGTAAAAGTCGGTATAGTATCTGGTCTCGTCCAAACAGTTGGGACACCAGGTGCCCATAATCTGCACCACGACCACCTTGTCCTTAAAGTGCTCGTCATTTAAGGAGACCATGTTGCCGTCGCTATCAGGAAAACTGAAGGCAAAACTATCGTAGCCCTCCTTGAGATAGGTCAAGGCATCTGCACTTGGTAATTCGTAAGCGGCATTGCGTTTGGCAGTAAAGGGTTCCTTAAAATGGTTTTCGGAATAAAACATACCTTCCAAGGTAGAGTCCGTAACCTTGGCCATAAACAAAAAGGCATGCGCACCATCAAAAGCAGAAAGCTTTAGGCTATCGCCAGACAGCACACCCTCGAGAAATCGGTAGTCGCCTGTTGTGGTTCTAAACGTTCCGGTAACCTTGCCCTCATCTTGCCTAAAAATACCTTTGGCTATATATTCATCTTCTGCAATTCCAGGACTAAACACGGTTTCCCATACGCCTGAAACATCGTGTTGAGCTTCGGTAGTATTGGTAAAACGTTGCTTCTGGTCAAAGGTCGCTTCAAAATCCACCGCTCGGTCACGGCTTTCCTTAATAAACTGCCCTTTTAGGTTGTCTCCTTCAAAAACTGCGGCTATGTAACCTTCAAAGACTGGTGTGGCAATGTTAACGGAGTCGTTACTGTAGCTGATTTCGTTGACCTCTATCACCTCTTCGGCATTAAAAATACGTAACTGCTTAGGGCCATCCACTTCAAAAATAAAGGGCAATTTATAACCATCCTGTACATCGAGGGTTGCTCTATACGATCCATTCTTCAATACTTTGGGTGTGCGCTCCTCCTTGCAGGAACTTATGAGGAGTAAAACAACAAGGCCAAAAATTCTATGTATATGCGTCATTTTATTGCGTATTTAACCGTGGAAACCACAAGAGTTGGCAAAGATAAAAAAGCTATTTTCAAATTTCGTGACTTTTAGGGAATTGCTATCTTTGGGCACTTAAAATAGGTTAAGGGTTATGAAGATTTCATACAACTGGTTAAAGCAGTTTATAGATATAGATTGGGATGCCGAAAAAACAGGTGCGCTTCTTACGGATTTGGGATTGGAAGTTGAAGGTATTGAGCGGTTTGAATCTGTTAAAGGCGGATTGGAAGGCGTTGTTATAGGCGAAGTTTTAACTTGCGAGCAGCACCCTAATGCCGATCGCCTAAAACTCACCACAGTAACTATTGGCAATGGCGAACCCTTACAGATTGTCTGCGGTGCGCCTAATGTGGCTGTAGGACAAAAAGTACCTGTGGCTACCATTGGCACTACCCTTTACACACCTGAAGGTGAAGCTTGGACCATAAAGAAAGGAAAGATACGTGGCGAGGAAAGCCATGGTATGATCTGTGCCGAAGATGAGCTTGGCTTGGGAGAATCGCACGATGGCATTATGGTTTTAGACCCAAAACTAAAGGTTGGGTCGCCAGCAGCAACGGTATTTAAGGTAGAACGCGATGAGGTTTTTGAAATAGGTTTAACGCCCAATCGCGCTGATGCCATGAGCCATTATGGTGTAGCACGCGACCTTAAAGCTGGTTTATTGCAACAGGAAATCAACAAGGAGCTCATTACACCTTCGGTCATGTCTTACCATGTAGATACGCGATCTTTAAAAATCGATGTTGACATCAAGGACAAAGAACGTTGTCCGCGATACTGTGGTGTTACTATTTCTGGCGTAAAAGTAGAAGCGTCACCTTCATGGTTGCAAAACCGACTAAAAGCCATTGGCCTCTCACCTATTAACAATATTGTAGATGCTACCAATTATGTACTTCACGAACTGGGCCAACCTTTGCACGCGTTTGATGCCAATAAAATCTCGGGCAATAAGGTCTTGGTTAAAACCTGTGAAGCAGGCACTACCTTTACCACGCTTGATGGCATTGAACGTAAGTTAGATGCCGAAGACCTGATGATTTGCGATGCCGAGAAACCTATGTGTATCGCTGGTGTTTTTGGAGGTATAGATTCTGGTGTTACCGCGCAAACCACCAATATTTTCCTAGAAAGCGCATACTTTGATGCTGTGAGTATCCGAAAGACGGCCAAGCGCCATGGGCTAAGTACAGACGCCTCATTTCGATTTGAGCGTGGTGTAGACCCAAATATTACGGAGTACGCCCTAAAACGTGCCGCCTTATTGATTACGGATATCGCTGGTGGGGAAATGGCTAGTGATATTTCGGACTCCTACCCTAAGAAAATTAAGGATTTTGAAGTCCGCTTAAGTTTTGAAAATGCCAAGCGCCTCATTGGTGAGGAAATTCCAAGGGAAACCATTAAAAGCATTTTGACTTCCTTAGAAATCAAGGTTAACAACGTTACCGAAACCGGATTAGGGCTTACCGTACCTGCGTACAGAAACGATGTGCAGCGCGAAGCGGATATTATCGAGGAAATCCTCAGGGTCTATGGTTATAATAATGTCGCTACAACAGAGAAATTAAATGCTTCGATTTCAAATTCTTCAAAATTTGAGGATTATAAACTTCAAAACGTTATTGGTAACCTGTTGACGGCCCAAGGATTTTTTGAAATCATGGCCAATTCGCTAACCACAGCTTCATATAATGAATTGAGTGACCAAATTAATGACGAGCATAATATAGAAATGCTGAATCCCTTGAGTTCGGATTTAGGTGTTATGCGTCAGTCGCTGTTGTTTTCAGGCTTGGAAGCAGTGGCCCATAATATCAACAGAAGGCGAAGCGACCTTAAATTATTTGAATTTGGTAAAACCTACCACCACTACAACAGTGGTCGGGAAGAATTTAAGCACCTGTCGTTATTTGTAACAGGAAACAATACCGAAGAACGCTGGAATGCGACCGTAAAACCGAGCGATTTCTTTTACCTGAAAGGTCTTATTGATACGGTTTTGGAACGCTTAGGATTGAATCGAACAAAATCAGCACCTACCAAAATAGATCTGTTCAGTGAAGGTCTCATGTTATCCTTAGGAAAGCATACTTTGGTGAATTTTGGTTTGGTAAAAAAGTCCATTCTTAAAAGCTTTGGCATTGCGCAGCCGTTGCTCTATGCTGATTTTAACTGGGATAATATTTTAGCTTTGGCTAAGCACAACAGCATTACCTTTAAAGAACTCCCGAAATATCCTGAAGTAAGACGGGATTTTGCCTTGTTGATCGATGAGCAAATTTCTTTTGGCGATATCTATGACGTAGCGAAGCAAACCGAAAGGCACTTGCTTAAAAACATCAATCTGTTTGATGTTTATGAGGGCAAAAACTTACCTAAAGGTAAAAAAAGCTATGCGGTGAGTTTCACCTTGCAAGATACCAGCAAGACACTGACGGATAAACAAATAGATAAAATCATGTCGAAGCTGCAAGCTAATTTTGAAAAGAAGCTTGGTGGTGAGTTGCGATAGCAATTTGAGACATAAAATCATCAGGTTGTATTGTTGCTAGAAAACGACTTTCACTCTTCTTATAGTTACAAAAATATAATCCAATAAGGCGTAGCAAAAAATAGATGCACCGAGCATTTCCAAAGTTTCTTCAATGGTGTACATAAAAAAATAGGTTTCTGTTGCCTCACCATACGTTTCTGCATACTTTCCGCAAAACATCTCCATCCCAATAGCGCCACATAGAAACAAAACCCCAGCTAAGATGAATAGATTTCTAGATTTCGATGGTAGGTAATTAAATAAAAGTCTGTAGCAACATACCCCCAACACCATAATAAAAAAAGAATATGGAATGACCCAGGCGTAATTGAAATATCCTGAAGCATTAAACGAGGTACGCATAGGTTCAACTAAATGCTCATGGAATTGCAGTATTTCATCAAATGATAAAAAGATAAAAACAATACCTAAAAAGAGCCACAAATAAGAATATTTTACTTTTTTATATTTCGAAATTATTATCAGTAATATCGCGTTAAAAAGTAGAATGCTAGCAGAAAATAAAGTTGGAAAATTAGTTTCGGTATCAAAATCAAAAGCCTTAAAGGCAGTTGTCAACCATTTGTTTTCACTTGTGCCATAATAAACCATAAGGTAATGCACCACCAAATTTGCAGTGAGCAAAAGGATGATTAGCCCAAAAAACATCCTCAAGATAAATTTTCTTTTTAGCTTGAATTTCAATAGATTAAATTTTATTCAAATTAATAAATAAAAATTAAAAAAACCTGACATTAATCATTATCCTTCCTTTTCAAAAATAATTCCAGGCTTTTGATTGTTAACTACTTAAAAACTAGAAGAGAAATTAATTAATTGTAGCAAATACGGATTCTAATTCATAATTTCGTTAAAAGTTTTTTTAATCCATAACAACATAAAGCAAATGGCAAACATAACTTTAGGAGGAACACCAGTAGAAACAGTAGGCAACTTACCAAAAGTCGGGTCAAAAGCACCAGATTTTAAACTAACGGCAATTGATCTAAGCACTAAAACCATGGCCGATTTTGCAGGCCACAACTTGGTGCTCAATATATTCCCTAGTGTTAATACAGGTGTCTGTGCCACTTCGGTCAGGACATTTAACGAAAAAGCTGCTGCTTTAGACCATACCAAAGTACTATGTATTTCAAGGGATTTACCTTTTGCCCAAGATCAGTTTTGTGCGGCAGAAGGCATCGAGAACGTAGTCATGCTATCGGATTTTAAAACCGGTAAATTCGGTACGGATTATGGCGTTACCTTTAAGACCGGAGGTTTTGAAGGCTTACATTCACGTTGTATCGTGGTGGTAAACAAGGATGGTGAAGTCATTTATACCGAACAAGTAGGCGAAACAGGAGACGAGCCAGATTACGATGCAGCCTTAGCAAGTTTATCATAGCTAAAACACCTTTGAAAGAGCCTTTTCTTATTAACAGACTTAAAAGTGTAGGGTATGCCTTTAAAGGCATGCTCATCTTATTAAGAACAGAGGCCAGCATTAAAATTCAAATGGTTATAGCGCTTATAGTGACCATTGCTGGCTTCTATTTCAATATTTCAAAAACCGAATGGCTCGATCAAATTATTGTGATCGGTCTTGTGATGAGTATGGAAGGGATGAATACCGCTATAGAGTATCTTTCGGATTTTATTCATCCCGAAAAAAACCATAAAATCGCCCTTATCAAGGACATTGCAGCTGGTGCTGTTTTTATAGCAGCTTTAGTTGCTGTTGTAGTAGCCTGTATCATATATTTACCTAAATTGCTTTAAATACCAAACTACTAGGATTAACGTTACATATTTGTATTTTTGTTCAGCTATCCTTTAATCGTCATTTTGTTTTAAAACATACGGGATCGCGGGAATAAACATAGCATTTGCACCTTAGGTAAATATGGCTAAAAAGAGTACCAAAAAGAAGTCTTCTACAAATAAATCAAAGTCTAGTTCAAAACGGCTTTCATTTACATTATCCAATCAACAAAAACTTATTTTTGGCAGCTTACTCATTATTGTTGGTGTCCTTCTTTTTATTTCCTTTCTTTCCTTCATTTTTACAGGTAAGGAAGACCAAAGTGTGTTGAGCAATTTTCCAGAGCGGTCAGACGCTTACAAAAATTGGGCAAGTCAATTGGGTGCCTGGGTCAGTGAGATTTTTATCACCAAAGGGTTTGGATTGCCTTCCTTTATATTTTCTGGACTCGTTTTTTTATCTGGTATCTACGTTACCCTAAACCTCAAAAGAACCAAACTTTTACGCTTTTGGATTTGGGGTACGCTTTGGGTAATATGGTTGTCTATATTGTTAGGGTTTTTTACCCACAAGTACGATATCCTAGGTGGTACCATAGGGTATGAGATGAACCATTTCTTGCAGGATTATGTTGGAAAAATAGGTACAGCCCTTATTCTGTTATTTGGTCTTATCACCTATTTGGCCGTGCGTTTTAAAATTACAGGGCAACATATTTTAAATGTATTCAAGGGCGCCAAAAAAGATATGGATAGCGCGATGAAGACTGCAACTTCTGAAGCAGAAGCCACACCAATCGTAGATAATAGCCATAGCGAAGAAGCTGAAGCCATTAAATCTGCTTTAGAGCTGCCTGTAGAAAATTTAGAGCCCTCCATTGCAAAGCATTCAGAACCAACCGCCTCTAAATCTTCTGATAAATCATCGGATAAATCGGAACAATCAGAATTGAAGGTTGAAGTAGAGCCTACAGTAGATGAGGAGTTATCCGAAACGGACATTAAAGCTCAAAAATTGGTTGAGGACTTTGGACAATTCGATCCCACGTTAGAATTGAGCAACTATCAGTTTCCAACTATAGATTTACTCAAAAAATACGATAACGAAGGCATCTCCATAGACCAAGAAGAACTTGAGGAAAACAAAAATCGTATTGTTGAAACCCTCAACAACTATAAAATAGGTATCAGTAGTATTAAGGCCACCATTGGCCCAACGGTTACCCTATACGAGATTGTTCCTGATGCAGGAATCCGAATTTCGAAAATAAAAAACCTTGAAGATGATATTGCCTTGTCACTTTCGGCTCTTGGCATCAGAATTATTGCACCCATACCAGGAAAAGGAACCATAGGTATTGAGGTCCCAAATAAAAAAGCGACGATTGTATCGATGCGCTCGGTAATTTCGTCACAGAAATTCCAGAACTCAAAAATGCAATTACCCATTGCTTTTGGAAAGACCATTAGCAATGAAACGTTTGTGGTAGACTTGGCTAAAATGCCTCACCTCTTAATGGCTGGCGCTACTGGTCAGGGTAAATCCGTTGGTCTTAACGCCGTACTAACCTCCCTCCTTTACAAGAAACATCCTGCCGAGGTAAAGTTTGTATTGGTCGATCCCAAAAAGGTTGAATTGACCTTATTCAACAAAATAGAACGCCATTATTTGGCGAAACTGCCAGATAGCGAGGATGCTATTATTACTGATAACACTAAGGTTATCAATACTTTAAATTCACTATGTATTGAAATGGATAACCGTTACGAAATGCTCAAAAACGCATTTTGTAGAAATATTACGGAATACAATGCCAAATTTAAAGCCCGCAAGCTCAACCCAAATGAAGGTCATCAGTTCTTACCTTATATCGTATTGGTTGTAGATGAGTTTGCCGACTTGATTATGACCGCTGGTAAAGAAGTTGAAACGCCTATTGCCCGTTTAGCGCAGTTGGCAAGAGCGATAGGTATTCACTTGATTATTGCAACACAGCGTCCTTCTGTTAATGTTATTACAGGAATAATAAAGGCTAACTTCCCTGCGCGTATTGCGTTTAGGGTTACCAGCAAAATTGACTCCAGGACTATTTTAGATGGCTCAGGTGCAGACCAGCTCATTGGTCGTGGTGACATGCTTTACACGCAAGGCAATGACCTTATTAGATTGCAATGTGCCTTTGTGGACACACCTGAAGTAGAAAAAATAACGGAATTTATCGGCTCGCAAAAAGCCTACCCAGATGCACATCTTTTACCCGAATATGTGGGTAGCGAGGATGGCACAAATCTTGATATTGATATAGAGGATCGCGATAAGCTGTTTCGCGAAGCGGCAGAGGTCATTGTTACCGCACAACAAGGGTCGGCCTCACTGCTTCAACGCAAATTAAAACTAGGGTATAACCGAGCAGGCCGAATTATCGATCAACTAGAAGCTGCTGGTATCGTTGGGCCCTTTGAAGGAAGTAAAGCAAGACAGGTTTTGGTGCCCGATATTGCAGCTTTAGACCAATTATTAGAAAATGAAAACCAATAAAAACATAACAATCAACACATGAAAAGGATAGTTATCATTGCCATTTTAGCGCTAAGCTATTTAGGTTTTTCACAAAACGACAGTCAAGCTACGGCCTTACTTAACGAGGTGAGCGCCAAAATAAAATCGTATAAAAACATTAGTCTTGATTTTAAGTACGAATTGACCAACTTGAGTGAAAATATAAACCAAGAAACCAGAGGTGATGTGGTTATAGCTGGTGACAAATACAAGCTCAATATTTTAGGTATAACACGGATTTTTGATGGTAAAACCCTGTATACTATAAGCCCAGAAGATGAAGAAGTGACCATTTCATCTGAAAATACCGAAGAAGAAGGCACCATTACACCGAGCAAAATGCTATCGTTTTATGAAGATGGCTATACGTATAAGATGGATATCGTACAAAATGTAAAGGGACGCAAAATCCAATACGTAAAACTGAATCCTATGGACACCAATTCTGAAATTAAGCATGTCCTTTTAGGAATTGACGCCACGACAAAACATATCTATAATTTGATCGAAGTGGGTAAAAATGGAACCAAAACAACCTTGACCGTATCCTCGTTTCAAACAGATGAACCACTGCCTGCGACACTATTCACTTTTGATGAGAGTAAGTACAGTGATTATTTCATAAATAAAATAGATTAGCGCTAATTCATTCTAAGTGAAAATACTGGATAGGTACATCCTGACTACATTTTTAAAGACTTTTTTTAGTGTCTTTATCATATTCATGTTCATTTTTGTACTTCAGGGTGTTTGGCTCTATATCTCCGAACTCGCTGGGAAGGACCTAGATATATCGGTTACGGCCAAATTCATTATCTATTATATGCCAAAGCTGATTCCGCTGGTTGTGCCTTTAACCATTTTGCTGACCTCGATTATGGTTTTCGGGCAATTTGCAGAGAACTATGAGTTTGCAGCGATGAAATCTACGGGAATATCCCTGCAAAGAGCCATGAGGAGCCTTAGTGTTTTCATAGTTATTTTAGGTGTTGCCTGTTTCTTTTTTGCCAATAATGTTATTCCGTGGGGTGAGTATAATTTTTATAATCTTAGACGTAATATCGCTAAAGCCAAGCCAGCACTAGCCATTGCCGAAGGTCAATTTAATGAGATTGGCAATATTACCATAAAGGTTGATAAAAAAACTGGTGATCGCGGTCAGTTTCTAGAGGGTGTAATCATGCACGAAAAAAGTGCGGCACGCTCAGGAAATTTTAAGGTTATTACTGCCGAGAAAGGTGAATTGAAAAGCAGTAAGGATTCCAATGTCTTACAGTTAGAATTATACAACGGGAATTACTATGAGGAAATCATTAGCAAGGACCGTAAAAATAGACGCAATAGACCTCATGCCAAGAGTTATTTTGATACGTACACCATTAATGTCGATTTAGAAATCCTCAATTCCCAAGATGAAGCTGAGGAAGTTACAAGTAAGTATAACATGCTTAATACAAAGCAGTTAATCTATACCATTGACAGTTTAAATGTAAAAAAAGAAGAAGATTACAAGGCCCTCTCAAACACCTTGCTCAACCGTACCACATTCAACGATTTAAATAAGAATCCAAACACTAAGGAAAATGATAGCCTAGCAAATGGTGACCTTTTGAGTATGTTTGAAATTCATAATAGACTGCAAATTGTAAATCTGGGTATCAATTCCGCTAACAGTACCATGCAGATCATAGAATCCAATAAACGAAACTTTGATACCAAGAGTGTGTGGTTAAACAAGCACATTATTGCTTTTCACGATAAATTTGTATTGGCCTTTGCTTGTGTTATCCTATTCTTTGTCGGCGCACCATTAGGCGCTTTGATTAGAAAAGGTGGCTTGGGTTTACCTATGGTCATCGCAATTGTCCTTTTTCTTACGTATCACTTCTTCGGTATTTTTGCTAAAAACAGTGCAGAGAAAGGAACCTTTAGCCCAATCATTGGTTCTTGGTTATCTACCGCTGTAATGTTCCCCCTTAGTGTGTACCTCACGACAAGGGCAACCAACGATAAAGGTGTTTTTAATTTAGATGCCATTATCGTTCCATTTAAAAGACTCTTCACACCCAGAACCAAGCTCAATCTGTCAGAAAGCGAAACTAAGGAGTTTAATTATTATAAAAAATACTCTGTAGAACAACTTGTTGCCATTGTGAAAAAACAGGAGGACTTCGATTTAAACAAGAAGCCCAAGGAAATAGCGCTCCATAACCTTTTGCACAGAAATATAGGTCTTGAGAATTTAAAAAAAGAAGGACTTGATATACCAAATATGCTATTTAAAGCCAAGGCCTTACTCAAGGATTACAACGATTATTCCAAAACAAGTTTGGTCAGTTATACAATTGGCGGTATCCTTCTTATTTTGCATTTTGTGTTTAAGAACAATAAACTGCCTGAGGTAGCGGAAGCTTCCTTGAGTCTGAGTATTATGGCCTTTATATTTTTTGTAATTTATGCCCTTGTAGATGCCGTGGTCTATTCCCGCTTTTATAAAACCATAGATTTGCCCAAAAAGAAATTAAAGCCGCTTATTTTGTTACTGACATTGCCAGTCTACCCTTTAAAATTCATTGTATTAAGGAATAAGATAGACCAAGACTTCTACTACAGCTGTCTGCAAAACATAAAATAAGCCTATCTTTGCACAATTAATTCTTTTTTATGGCAACGAATACCGCGAATACCGAAATCCAATTAAACACGATTGAAGAAGCTATTGAAGATATTCGGCAAGGTAAGGTCATCATAGTTGTAGATGACGAAAATCGGGAAAATGAAGGCGATTTTCTCGCCGCAGCAGAAAAGGTTACGCCAGAAATGATCAATTTTATGGCCACACATGGTCGTGGTCTTATTTGTGCACCATTAACGGAGCGCAGATGCCAGGAATTAGACCTTAACATGATGGTACGCAACAATACCGACCCCATGGAAACCGCTTTTACAGTTTCTGTAGATTTACGCGGAAATGGCGTAAGCACAGGTATTTCTGCCAGCGATAGATCCAAAACCATAAAGGCCCTTATAGACAAAAACACCAAACCCTTTGAATTAGCAAGGCCAGGACATATCTTCCCTTTAGTTGCTAAGGAAGGAGGTGTGTTAAGACGCACAGGACATACCGAAGCGGCCATTGACTTTGCGAGACTAGCGGGTTTTGAACCCGCAGGTGTTATCGTTGAAATCATGAACGAAGACGGTACTATGGCGCGCTTACCGCAACTCATAGAAGTTGCAGAACGGTTTAACTTAAAAATCGTTTCTATAGAAGATTTGGTAGCCTATCGCATGGCGTTTGACTCACTTATTGCCAAGGAAGAAGATTTTGATATAGAAACCCGTTTTGGATGCTACCGCCTAAGGGCCTACCGTCAAACAACCAACAATCAAATCCATATTGCACTTACAAAAGGAAGTTGGAAATCGGATGAGGCCGTACTCACCAGGGTTAATGCCACATTAGTTAATAATGATATACTTGGAACCTTAACCAACAATGCTGATAAGAAGTTAGATGACATGTTCAACGTCATTAATAAAGAAGGCAAAGGGGCTATCATTTTTATCAATCAGCAGGCAGAGTCCATGAACCTTCTGGCCCGATTAAAAGTCTTGAAAGAAGAGCAAATAGAAGGACAACTTGTAAAAGCGCCAAGAATTGGTATGGACTCCAAAGATTTTGGTATTGGCGCACAAATTCTTCACGATTTAAAAATTAGCAAACTACGTTTAATCTCCAATAGTCTGCAAACCAAACGCGTTGGTATGATTGGCTATGGTCTAGAAATCGTTGACTACGTCAATTACTAGTTTTTAATAATTTTTTCGTAAGCATTCTACCATTATTAGCGAAAATACGTAGGGAATAGATTCCAGCGTCAAGGTCTGAAATATCAATTTGTGAGAAGTTGCTTGTCGTTTTAAGTATCCTTTGACCCATAATAGTGTATAATTCTAATGTTACAATATCAAAATCGGATTGAATGTTAATCAGTGATGCCGACGGATTTGGATAAATACGGATGGTTTGCTCCTCAACCTCATCCAGGCTTAAGCTACCATTCTGAAAGACCCTCACATAATCGACGACCATAGCACTCTCTGTAAAATTAGTATCCACAGCGCCAGCAGCGCCTCCCATGGCCACATTAAGTAAGAGATATTGGTCTAAATCAAAGGGCCAAGTATTTGCGTCTTTAACCGCTGGATTGTACGTATAATAACCTACACCATCGATTAAAAAAGTGATTTGATTTGGAGACCAATTGACTGAATATACATGAAAATCATTGGCAACATCGGTAAGTTGTTGCGTCGCTGTATTAATGGTACCTCCAAAACTAGACGGCGTGTGAATTGCTGAACTCACTTCGTTTACACTATGCAAACCGTGCTCCATGATATCAATTTCACCACATGCAGGCCAAGGTGTGGTGCCAAAACCTTGCGTTTCCCAATAAGCGCCTTCTTCTGTAATGTTTTTTCCCAGGGTCCAAATTGCAGGCCAAGTTCCAGCGCCTTCGGGCAATTTAGCCCTAACGTCTACCCTACCATAAGTGAAGGCAAATTTAGAATTTAGTCGTGCCGAAGTATAGGGCAGGGTTATCCCATCTTGTTGAAAAGATTCACTCTTGGCCACGATATGCAGAAAACCGTTCTCAACAAAGGAATTTTCTAGCCTATCTGTATAATGCTGTTGTTCTCCATTAAACCATTGGCCTCCATTTGGTCCTAATGTTTGGTGATACCATTTAGTATTATCAACAGTAGCAGGATTTGTGCTGTCAAATTCATCAGACCACACTAAGTCGGTATAAATGACATCAAGCTCATTAGGGTCGCTTGGTGTGCTGCCATCACTAATGTCATCGATTAAATAGGTCCCAGAAGCATTGATGCCTCCATCAACAAAAATAGTTAACCTGTTATAGGTTCCGGTGGCATTGACCACATTTGCCGTTCCACTTACTGTAGCATTGGAGAAATCAAAACTAAGATTGGTAGTCCAGCCAGACTGGTCGTTTGTTTGCGTTACCTCAACATCTGTTTCTGTGCCATTTTCAAGTTTAATAATTACTGTGTGGTTATTTGAATCGAATTGATAAAACGATAAGGTAAGAATCTGGTTTTGGCTTAAATCAACAGGTGATTGTAAGTCTATAAAAAATCCCTCCCAAGGGTCGGTACCGTTATTTGTAAACTCACCAACAGGGTTGGCTGTATTTTGAGGGTCTGAAACCACGGCAAAACCAGCGCCTCCAAAGCCTATGAAATTATCTTGACTATCGGAAAAGTCTATTGGCATTACTTGACCGTATGCTGAGCCGAGATTAAAAACCAAAATGAATATTAAGAAGCGTAGTTGTTTTACCATAGCCTGTTTTCTTTTAATATAAGCATTATTTGCTAATTAAAACTCAAGAACAAGCATATTATGCCCTCTTCTTTGTTTAATTGAAGCTATACTCCTAAACTATCTTTTATGAGTTTGGCCATTTTTTGAGCTCTTGCTTCCGCTTCCTCTTCAGTCCAAGACAACTTGATAAGACACGACAAATTTCGGCCTATGATATCATCAGACTGTGCAAAGGATTTGGTTTTTAAGTACTTGAGCCCTTCCTTGACCTCTTCTGAAATAGGAAACAAGGATTTAAGCTCTCTCAAATGGTCCCATTTTCTTATGTAGTGCCAATTATTATCGTAATAATGAAAACAAGCATCGATACCATTAGACTTGAATGCTTCGGACACGTTTCTGGCAGTCTCTAAATTTGGTAAAAAGAAATTCAGAAAGGCATAGCTCTCCTCTCCTCCTTCTGGAACTTCCCTAAAGCTTACCTCAGGAATGGTTTCCAATGCCGACCTTAAAATGGTATAATTTCGTTTTTGAAGAGCAATAAATTCGGGAAGTCGTCTTATTTGGGCCAAGCCAACTGCTGCATTCAACTCAGAAATTCTAAAATTATACCCTAAAAACGGATGGGTTTCTGCACCTCGGTCATTTCCTACATGATCATGACCGTGATCACTGTAATGATCAGCATTTAGGTAATACTCTTTATTATTGGTAATTACTGCACCGCCTTCGCCACAGGTAATGGTTTTTACAAAATCGAACGAAAAACAGCCCACATCGGCTATACTACCTAGCGCTTTGCCCTTATAAGTACCACCAATGGCTTGGCAAGCATCTTCTATAAAGATTAAATCGTATTTAGAACAAATGTCCCTTAAAGCATCCATATGGCCCATACTACCGCACATTTGAACCACCATTACGGCTTTGGTATTAGGTGACATAGCAGCCTCAACAGCTTTAGGGTCTAAAGTGAGTGTTTCATCAATATCTACCAACACAGGAATGGCCCCAAGCATCATAATAGCTTCGAAGCTTGCCACGAAGGTAAATGTAGGCATAATCACTTCATCTCCAGCTCCTACACCAGCCGAGGCCAAGGCTACGGAAACAGCCGCTGTACCGCTGGAAACCAATTGGGCATGATTTACATTAAAGGTTGCTTTTAATTGAGCTTCCAATTCCTTCGCTTTCCAATGACCTTTGCGCATACCGTCAAACCCATATCGCATGAGTACGCCGTTATCTAAGACATCATGGACCTCTTGTCGTTCTAAATCACCAAATAGTTCAAATCCTGGCATAAACTTTTAATTTTTTTAAACTTACTAGATAATAAGATATCATTTTGTTCTTAAATTTCAACAACTGTTTCGGTAATTGGTTTTCGTACCTTTTTCAATTGCGAAAACATGTCATCCTCAGCCCTGTATCCTACCGGCAACAATAGAACAGATTTAAGTCCCTTTTCATTCAGATTCAACACCTCATCCAATTTCTCTGGAATAAAACCTTCCATAGGGCAGCTGTCTATGGCTTCAACGGCGCAAACTGTCATTAGATTACCCAAGGCAATATAAGCTTGCCGTGCCGCCCAATCTAATTTCTTAGCTTCTGGCATACTCTCAATAGTAGATTTGAGCTGTGCTTTAAACGGTTCTAAAATTTCATCTGGTGTTTCCCGGACTTCCTTTACGGTTTGAAAATGATCTTCTACATCGTCCGCATTTATGTCTGATTGGACACAAAGCACCAATAAATGTGAGGCATCAGCTACTTGGCGCTGACCATAAGCCACTTCTACCAATCGCTCTCGTAGTGACCTGTCCTTTACCACTACCATTTTAAGCGTTTGCAAGCCATAGGATAATGCTGTGAGGTTAAAGGCTTCTTTTAAAATTGAGAGTTTGGCTTCAGGTAAGTTTTTTGTGGCGTCAAATTTTTTGGTGGCATAGCGCCATTGCAAGCTTTTTATAATAGACATAGCACAGTTTTTGTGCAAAAATAAGGAACAAAAGATAAGTTTTAATTAATTCATTACGTCTTATTGTTAATTGGGCGCCACAAGTTTTCAACTTTTTCTTTTTCTAAGGGCATCAAGTAGGGTACATCTACTAATTCTAGAAAATACTTATCGGCTGAACTATCACCATAGCCATAGCTAAACTCAAAGTTCCCCGCTTTTAAATAGCTCTCTAATCGTTTTTTCTTCTCTTCACCAAAACAATTTTCACCCTCAATTTGGCCAGTATAGTGTCCATTGGACACTTCAAATTTTGTACATATCAACTCAAACTTATTAAAGTTGCACCATTTTTCCAGCCAAATATCAGCTGAGGCTGAAAGTATCAGAATAGTGTGGCCTTCCGATTTGTGCCAATTTAAAACCTTTAAAGCACCTTGTCTTGTGATTTTAGGAATTTCATCTGTGGAATACAAATCCCCTTTTGAATTTAAAGATTCTACAACTTCTCCTTTGAAGTAGTAGCTAAAAAATTTTTCTTTCAATCTATAATTAGGATACAACTTCAAGTAGTAGGCGATAATATATGGCGATAGGACAGCAAGACCCAAGTAGTAATGGCCATTACCTACAGCATATTTAATAAATTCCAAATAAGTATCCTTAGTGGTGATGGTACCATCTAGATCAAAAACCGCTAAAGTGGTTGATTTTCCACTCATGTTAATGGGTTAAATTGTAATTCAAATCTAGAAATAATGTAGTTAAAAGACCATCATAGCTCAATCCTGAGTTAAAATGTTTTACAGACCACACTAAAAGGAATAAGATGAGTAATCCATACTGTAGATTTCTACCTAAAAATGGGAGTATAGCCTCGCTCTTAAACCTTTCGGTAGATAAATGCGGTAAATTAAAGGTCAATATCAAAAGAAACAAGGTAAAGTGAATTTGTAACCATCGGCCCCAGTCACAGGCTAAGAAAAAAAGCGGAAAAGTGTATGCGATGATCGCAAAAAAGTAAAACATCACCTTTTTATAATTAAATTCTGTCTCTTGCTTAACGTAAAAGCCAAAATGCAATAAACCAATTATCAAAGAAGGTATATATAGGGCATAGCCTAGCACATTATTTCTGTATTTATCTAGTTGCACAAACAAATCATTTGTAAAGCTAAAAATACTGTAGGACTGCAATTCAACACCTCTAGAGGCTAAAATGGCTAAAGTTTCACCTTCATTGGTTTTAGCCCCAAAAAGAAATATAACAACTGCGGGGATACCTACAGACATAAAAAAAAGTGCGTAACGCTTAAAATCAAACTTCTTGTAAATGAGATAATGTGCCAACAGAAAATAAGGAATGTAAAAAACGGTTATTTCATGGAGGAAGGTGGCCACAAACAAGAGTATATATATTAAGACCTCTTTAGCTACAGTCAATTTACCTTTACTAATTAAGTATAAATAGTAAGCAAAAATATTTAGGAAGATAAGCTCCTTCCGTCCTACCATAGCAGAATCGTTAAAAAAGAAAAGGAACGTTAGCGGTGAAATCACTAAAGTGAAATAAAACAAACTAACACGCTTAGCTTCCAAAATTTTGTAGATAAAAAAGAAGAAGGAAAGATGTAATGCCATTTGAACAGTATAAACCATATTAACTAACCCAAACCCTGTAATATCCTGAATCCAAAATAAGATTGAACCAGATAATCCACGGCGTTTAAAACCACCATCTTGATAGTTAACAAACCAGTCACCGAGAATAAAACCATTACCAGTATGGTCAAAATGCCATAATCTATAGCCAATCCAGATGTAAAGACCAATAAAAAATAAATAAATGAGCCTTTTAAGAGAAATCATCTTAAGCATAATGTAGGTTTCTAAAAATAAATAAGGAATGAAAACAGTGCTACCCATGCCAATACAATGAGTTGCATAAACAAGTCTTTAGCAAGGACTTTTATTGGAGAGCCCGAATTCTGTCGCACGATTGAAATCTGTAAATACCTTACTATACCTAAAAATACAAAAAGTGAGGTTGTGTAAACATACTCAGACCCAATGCGCTCAACAACTTCAGGAGAGACCGAGTACATGATATAACATACTAAGGTAACGCTAAAACTTATACCTTTTGCAGCATCTATGAATGCTAAGCTATAACCTTCCTGTGCTTTTCTTAAAATCTCACCATCCTTTTTAATAACCAAATCGTCCCGTCTTTTGGCAAAGGCAATACTCATACTTAAGAGGAAAACGATTATAATCATCCAGTGACTTACTATTATAGATGCTGCAACACCTCCAGCTAGAATTCGCAATAAGAACCCTAAACTAATACACGTCACATCAATAACTGCAATATTTTTTAATTTAAAGGAATAGGCCAAATTAAGAACAAAATAGCTTAAAACGAACCATTTGGATAAACCCAAGTTAGCCAATAACAAAATATCTATCAACAGCAAAACGGAAGCGATGGCATAACCATCGCGCTTGGAGAAAAATCCACTAGCAAGTGGACGCTTACATTTTGTTGGATGCAGTCTATCTTTTTCTACATCAACAGAATCATTTATGACATAAATTACAGAACTGGTTAAACAAAATGCAAAAAACAGCACCGTCAAATCAATTATTCTATAATCCACTAGTATATCAAGAACTTCTCCAGCAAAAAAAACAGGCAAGAAAACCGCCAAATTTTTAATCCAGTGATGAACTCTTATAAGTTTTAATGTTTGAGAGAAAAAGGAAGCCATGCTTCTATGGGTTGAAGTAGTTATCGATTTGGGCATTGGGCATATAACTTTAATTCGATTCTAAATTATTATTAATACGTATTCCCGTGCATCATATTCGCTGTACGGTACTAATATTCGACATAAAGTGTTGAAATGCAAATTTGTGCGATGTTTGAAGTATTTTCAAGAATGACTAAAGTTTGTATCAAGCTTAGCAAAGTATATTAATAATCAACAAGTATGAATTGTAAGAAAGTCCTTTTCTCTAATTATTGCCAAGGAATTTACTATCTTATAATTCTCAAATCAGAACTAAGTTTAACCCTTTAGCTGCACTCCATTACAACGAACCAATAACCAATGATAAAATTCTTTCGTAAAATCCGATATAATCTTATGAGTGAAAATAGAACTGGTAAATACTTCAAATATGCTATTGGTGAAATAATTCTCGTAGTCATTGGAATTTTAATTGCACTTCAAATTAATAATTGGAACGAGCAAAGAAAAGACAGAACAAAAGAACACATTTTGCTCAAACAACTTCAAGAAGATTATCAGGCCAACCTAATGCAACTTGAAGAAAAAATGGCAACAAGAGAAAAGATAATAAGTTCAGGGATTGCATTATTAGAAGCATTTGATTATCCGCAGAAAGCGAATAGAGATAGTGTTATAAAAAAAATTGCAATTATCGGAAATGACCCAACTTTTGACCCTATACAAAATGATTTAAACAGCTCTGAAAATTTAAGATTGATTAGAAATGTAAAATTAAGTCGACTGCTGTCAAATTGGTCATCAGATGTAGTTGCGGTAAAAGAGGTTGAAAATGCCTGGTCTAAAATCGTGTATAACCAATTTGATTTAACCACTTCAGAATTGGGTATCGGTAGGGATTTATCTAATAGTTTTATGAATGAACAAGACCATCTTTGGTTATTAGATAACAATCCAGAGTCGTATAAAATTAAAATAGGAACATCAAAATTAGGAGTGGCCCTAAATGACATATTGACCAGTAAAAAGCTTGAAGGTCATATTGGGACTGCCATTACAATAAATAAATCGGCAAATTTACAATCAGAAGCTTTACATAGAAGAATTAAAGAAATATTAGATATCATTAAAGACGAATTAATTAAATAACGAGAGCAAACCAATGTGTAAACATCGTTAGGGCTGAAAATTAGCTATGACTTTCCGCAACGAGACATGCACAAAACAGTTGGCTATAATTTGGGTAAGGACCTATATACATTAAAAATGTACCTCATTGACAAACCATATATATCAGACTTTCTTATAGATACCATAAAAGAAAATCACTATCCAGTAGTTGCAACAAAAGTGGCAAAAAAATTAATCACTGATACTTCCTTAAATTGGATTAGAGAAGAAGAGGCTATAACAACTATAAAAAACAACCCTACTCAACGGATATACTCCAATTCAGAAAATGTTCTTGGTTGGATAGACAAGAATTTTGGAGAAAGTGAATTGTCCAAACAAATCCACCTCCTAAAAGACAAAACAAAATTCAGAGAACAGATTAAAACCATATTTCCAGATTTTAAATTCCAAAAAATCAAGTTAGAAAACATTGAGAATATTACTGCTGAGGAATTGTCATTTCCATTTGTTATAAAACCATCTATTGGGTTTTTAAGCGTCAGTGTCTATATTGTAAACGATGAAAGCGACTGGATTAAGGTAAAAGAGCAAATAAAGCTGGACAAACTTAAAAGCATTTTCCCAAAAAATGTACTCGATACTTCTCACTTTATTATTGAGGATTTTATTCAAGGTGAAGAATATGCTATAGATTATTATCACAATGAAATGGGCGAAGTGGTTATATTAAATATTTTACACCACGTTTTTTCATCGGGAACAGATACAAGTGATAGAGTCTATTCGACTTCTAAAGCAATTATAAAAGAACATAAAGCCAAATTAGAGAAGTTTTTAAGCACGATTGGACATAAATTCAATTTAAAGAATTTTCCAGCTCATGCAGAGGTAAGAATAGATGGAAACGGCAACATAATTCCTATTGAAATCAACCCACTTCGTTTTGGCGGTTGGTGCACTACGGCCGATTTATCCGGAATTACAGTAGGTCTAAATTCCTACAAATACTATTTTGAAAATACTTACCCAAATTGGGATGTTCTATACCAAGGCAAAGAAAACAAAATATTTAGTGTTATAGTTTTAGATAATAATTCAGGAATAAAGCCTGCTAATATTGCTAAGTTTGACTACAAAGCACTTGCTCATGATTTTGAAAACCCTCTCTTGATAAGAGCCTTAGATATTAACACCTATCCTCTTTTTGGGTTTGTCTTTACAGAAACTGATCAGAAAAACAAAGAAGAATTATACGATATTCTCAATTCAAATTTGAGAAAATACATAACAGCGAGAGAGTAAAAACCACTAACAACAATCTCTATGAGATAAGATCTCCAATCAGTCACACTATGCATATATTGACCGTTATGCTTTATTATAACCAGCTAGAAAAAAATGATAAAATTCTTTTGAACGTCTAAACTCAATGTTGCGAACCAAGATGGCCCACTAAACCTTTGGTGGAGATAGCCACTTGCGGTAAAAATAGAAACCTGACATATGATTAAGTTCTTTAGACATAAAAGACAACGCCTTATCACAGAAGCCAAAATCGGAAAGCCTACCTTAGCCCTAGGCAGGTATTTTAAATAGGCTCTTGGTGAAATTATACTTGTGGTCATTGGAATTTTGATTGCTTTGCATATCAATAATTGGAATCAGTCAAAGAAAGGCAGTATTCTAATTTAGTGTGAGAACAATTTCATCAAAGGCTACTGTGACTACTTTTCGGTTTGTCCTTTTACAAGTAAATTTTATCTTTTTTGGTAAAGAATATTACTATCATTGATTAACCCTTTTTGATAATGAAATAAAAATTAGGGATTAAATCAAATAAATAATTGAATCCATGAATACAATAGGCTGTATCGCTTTCCTTAAGCAGAATTACAACCAACCCTTAAAAATTACCTTATGTTTAAAAACTTAAAAGTAGTAGAACTGGCAAGTGTTTTAGCTGGTCCTTTGACCGGAACGTTCTTTGCCGAGTTAGGTGCAAAAGTCGTTAAAATAGAAAATAAGCTGACTCAGGGAGATGTTACAAGGACATGGAAACTCCCAACGGAATCCAAAGAAAACTCTGTCTCTGCATATTATAGCGCCGCAAATTATTCTAAAGAAAGCCTATTTCTTAATGTAAAGGACAGTTCAGACTATGAGCTTCTAATTGAGCACATTAAGGATGCCGATATTGTTATATCCAACTATAAACCCAGTACTGCCAGAAAACTCAAATTGGATTATAAAGACTTAAAACCATACAATCCGTCACTTATTTATGCTGAGCTTACAGGTTTTGGCGGTGACGACTCTAGACCAGCATTTGATGTTGTATTACAAGCTGAAACCGGTTTTATGTATATGAATGGTGAGCCTCATAGAAACCCTGTAAAAATGCCGGTGGCATTAATTGATGTACTCGCTGCCCACCACATGAAAGAAGCCATACTTTGTGCGCTTATCAATAAATTAAAAACGGGTGAAGGCCAACATATCTCAATGTCGCT
>CAZGDG010000040.1:0-26017 GCA_964524415.1 uncultured Flavobacteriaceae bacterium | reverse complement strand
TATGGGAATAATAAAAGATAAACGAAAATTTAAACGAACAAAAGAACAGGACAACCCTGTTAATCCAAATGGTTTGCCACGCAAATCGAACACTAACAATTTTGATATTGATGAGGCAACCATTAAAAATCAACAAAACAAAAAATAACATATAATTCAACTAACTAAAAAAGTCTATTTTTAACTTTAAATAGACTTTTTTTTATGCGTAAACTTATTAATGATTGGCGTTTAGTGGTGCTCCTATGCTTAACCCTCGGTTTAGCACCTTTTTTTCCTGAGCCACATATTATCGGAAAATTGAGATGGCTTGCTGGTGGCGCCAAGGGAATGCAGGCACAAGACTATTTTGATGTAGTTCTACATGGTTTTCCATTTATACTGCTTATTCGATTAGTAGTTCGTTCTGTTTTTAAATCGAAGAACAACCAAACCGATTAGCACCATTAAACCATATTAAAAGGCTTCAGACCAAAACTTATTTATTATAAAATAGGGCTCTGTTTGGCTTAGCTTCAGTTAAAACTCAAGTTTTTTATTTTCCGTACAGGCTTTTTTACCCTAATATTTCAATATATTTGAAAGAAGAGCTTTACACATCGTTATGTACTTAGAGACCACCAAGAAATATCTTTTTTCGCTGCTAGTGATTGTTTTATTGGTAACTAGCAGCAATTCCCAAAGCAAGGTTTTAAAGAGTCTTGAAATGCAAAGTGAACTTCTTAAAACCACTGTACGCTATTCTGTTTATCTTCCTCATGGTTATGAAAGTTCCCAAGAAAATTATCCCATTGTATACCTTTTAAACGGTTTTACGGGAAATGAAACCGACTGGATTAGTCAAGGCCAATTAAAAACGGTTGTAGACCAACTCATTAAAGTTAATAAAATTGAGCCTTTAGTGATTATTATGCCAGACGGTGATGATAGGCTATATATGAATAAAGACGATGGCACCTACCCTTATGAAGATATGTTCATAAAGGAATTTATGCCCTTTGTAGAAAGCACGTATAAGATAAAATCAGACAAAAAGTTTCGTGGAATTAGTGGGTTATCCATGGGAGGTGCTGGAAGCTTGCGATTGGCTCTTAAGTATCATGACTTATTTGGAGCTTGCGCAGGATTTAGTTCTGGAATTAGCACGGAGGAAGAACTAATGGCAGAATCACAAAAAAGTTTTGATGACTATTTTGGCCGTATTTCGCCTTCGGTCATTGGTGCAACCGGCGATGACCGTATCACAGAAGCCATTAGGGAATACAACTTGTTTCAACTTATTGAGACAAAACCAGCTGACCAGCTAAAAACCGTAAATATTTATTTTGATTGTGGCGATGACGACTTTTTAGCTATCGGAAATTCCACGTTGCATATCGAATTACTGAAAAAGGGAATTCCGCATGAATACCGTGTTAGGGATGGTGCGCATACCTGGAATTTCTGGATACAGTCATTACCCTTAGGACTAGAGTTTATTAGCGACACCTTTAGAAGTGGGAACAAAAAACTATAATGAAACACTCAAAGACTTATAACTTCTTCTCCGAATATGGCCAGATAGCTCTCGGCGTTGTTTTGGCCAGTATTGGATTAAAGGCCTTTCTTTTGCCTAATGGCTTTTTAGATGGTGGTGTTACAGGTATAGCATTGCTTGTTAGGACTTTTGTGGATATTAAGATTTCCTACTTGTTAATATTATTTAGTCTTCCATTTCTAATCCTTGGCTTTTATACCGTTTCTAAGCGTATCGTCATTAAATCCATGGTAAGTATTTTGGCCTTAGCTCTTTTTATACATTTTGAAAATTTTGAAACCATTACCGACGACAAACTACTAATATCCATATTTGGAGGATTGTTCCTTGGAGCTGGAATAGGAATTGCCATAAGAAACGGGTCGGTGTTAGATGGCTCCGAAATATTAGGTGTTTATATCAATGATAGGTTTGGCATTAGCATTGGTCAAGTAATTTTAATATTCAATGTACTGCTTTTCAGTATAACGGCTTATGTAATATCTACTGAAATAGCACTATATTCCATTTTAACTTATATCGTTACGGCCAAAGTAACAGACCTCACCATAGAAGGTTTTGAAGATTTTATTGGTGTGACCATTATATCTAAAGACTACCTAAAAATCAAAAAGGCGATTATGGAAGAATTAGGTGCTGGCCTCACGACCTACAAAGGCACCAAAGGCTATGGAAGCACTGGTAAACAAGAAGATTTTGACATCATTCACACCATCATAAACCGAATAGACTTAAAGAAAATGCATCGGCTTATTGACGAAATAGACGATAAGGCCTTCATCATAGAGTTTGATGTCAATAACGTTAAGGGTGGCGTCCTAAGGCATTATTTGGACAAAAAGAAAAGCAAAAAGATGAAGAAAATAGCACTTTAGAAGTATGGTTTATATTGTAAAACCCTAAAATCTAAAGTAGTGAAATTAGAGTCCCTAGCCTTAAGTTGTTTATATAGTGGCATGCTACCAACAGCCCTATTCGCTGAACCAGATGGTGCAGTCAGGGACACCGTTTTAATCTGTCTGTTATCAATTTGAAATTGATGGATTTTAGGTGTTTCATTAGAAATCAATCGCAGTTTAAAACCTTCTTCTCTGAGATGTTGCCTAAAAAGATATTCAGGGCCATTTTTACTATTGCCTCCTGTAAAAAGTATCGTATTAATTGCTGGACGCTCTTTTAGGTGACCAACTATATTTCTTAGTTCAATGTTACTCATGCCCAAATCGGAAGCATCGATTTTTTGGCGCTTGCATCGAGCAACAATATCGCAAATTCCGATTCCTCGGGACTTTAGAAATTCTTGGCGTTGAATGACAGCTTGCTCAGAATTGTCATAACGAAATCCAATATTAAAAATAGCATCTAAAATTGGCCATAACTGACTATCCCTACTACCGTAACAAAAATTAACATCATGCTCCTTTAACTGACCCGTTGAAAATCTTGGTGGCGGTAAGGTTCCAATAATGAGCTTTTGTGCCGTTTCGGGAATAAATGGAGGAAATGGATGCTTATGGTCAAACATCAGCGCGTAAAGACCAACTTAGAATCTGTAGATAGCTCTTCACTTAAACGGTAATTCTCCAAGTTAAAGCCTTTTATATCTTCAATGGTATTAGCATCGGTATCAATAATAAAACGCGTCATTAGACCTCTGGCATATTTGGCATAAAAACCAATTACCTTATACTTACCGTTCTTAAATTCTTTAAATTCTATGTCTATTACCGGAACTTTCAGTGCTTTTTTGTCAATGGCCTTAAAGTATTCATTGCTAGCAAGGTTAATGAATAACTCATTCTCTTCCAATTCATCGTTCAAGGCTTGGGTTATTTTTTTCTGCCAGTATTCATACAAGTTTTTATTCTTGCCAACAGGCATTTTAGTGCCCATTTCCAAACGATAAGGTTGAATTAAATCCAAAGGCTTCAACACGCCGTAGAGACCTGATAAGATGCGTACTGTGTCCTGTAATTTATCGAGTTTGTCCTGCTTAATGGTATAGGCATCTATACCTCGGTATACATCGCCATTAAAGGCATAAATAGCCTGTCTTGCATTATCTAAAGTAAATGGCAACTCCCATTCTTGGTTGCGCTCATAATTCAATTGACCCAAATTATCTGAAATGTGCATCAATTTGGATAAACTCTTTGCAGACTTTTGCCTCAACAGTTTATTTAAGCGTTCGGCCTCTACCAAAAAACAACCCTCTGTAGTTTTGGCTGTTGGTAGCTCAGTGTTAAAATCCAGGGATTTGGCAGGTGAAATTACAAGTTTCATAATACTTACTTTTAATACTTTCAAAGTTACGATGCATGCAACAAAACCTCAGCGACTTTTAAGAAATTATAACAATAGTACTATTAATTATCTTGATGCTTTGCGTAGTTACGCCATTTGTCTATGCACTGCGCCATATCATCTGGTATGTCAACCTCAAATCTAAGATACTTTCCAGAGGTTGGATGCTCAAAGCCCAATGTCCTTGCGTGTAAAGCCTGACGTGGTAGAATCTTGAAACAATTTTCTACAAATTGTTTGTATTTGGTAAATGTAGTTCCTTTTAAAATAGTATTGCCACCATAGCGCTCATCATTAAATAGCGTATGCCCAATGTGTTTCATGTGCACGCGAATTTGATGGGTTCTTCCAGTCTCAAGCTTGCAACTTACTAGTGTCACATAACCAAAACGTTCTAACACTTTGTAATGTGTGACGGCTGCTTTTCCTTTATCAACCTCTTCGCCTTCATAAACCGTGTTTTGTAGTCTGTTCTTTGGATGACGCCCTATATGTCCCTCTATAGTGCCTTCATCATGCTCAACATTTCCCCAAACCAGAGCCACATACTCACGCTCAGAGGTCTTTTCTGCAAATTGATTGGACAAATGGTTTATAGCAACTTCAGTCTTGGCCACGACCAATAATCCAGTGGTATCTTTATCTATTCGGTGCACTAATCCAGGTCTGTCACTTGAGTTTTTGGGTAAATTCTCAAAATGGTAAATCAAGGCATTTATTAAGGTTCCAGAATAATTACCGTGACCAGGGTGAACCACCATGCCAGCTGGTTTGTTAATCACCAAAACATCATCGTCTTCATAAACAATATCCAGAGGAATTTCCTCAGGGACCAAAAGCTGTTCGTAGGTTGGGTGCTCAAATGTTACCGAAATACGATCACCAGGTTTAACCTTATAATTAGGCTTTACGGCAGCATCGTTTACCAAAACACCTCCTTCTTTCGCGGCATTCTGGATTTTGCTGCGTGTAATATTTTCAATATAATTAAGCAGATATTTATCAATACGCGTAGGAGTTTGTCCCTGGCCTACCTTAAAAGCATAATGCTCGTAACGCTCACTTGCATCCTCTGACAAATTGGTGGTCTCTGGCATTAGTTTTACAATTTACCGTTACCTATTACCAAATCAATTTTAGAAGTCAGTGGAAGTAAGGTCCCTGGCTCCAAAGGCTTACCCTTGTGAGACATAGAAATTACACCCTCGCCAATGGCGTCCTTATAGGTAATTTCGCCTATTTGAAACTCTAGTGCCTCTAATTGAGGTTTAGCTTGCCTAATCGTTCGCTTTAAAACATTTGGTACTGCAACTTTTCTATATCCAGATGGATTAAGAATCAGATATATCTTTCTATCTTCCTTTACTTTAGATCCTGCTTTGGGATTTTGTTCTATAACGCTATACTTGGGATAATTGGGATTATAATTTGCAGAATCCTGTATCTCCATGGCCAAATCATGATCATTCAACTCAATCTCAACGGTCTCCAGAGACTTGCCCTTTAAATCTGGTACTACCACAAATTCGTTATGATTGGTGCTAATATTTAACCATTTGAGAATCAAATAACACAAAACTACAATGGCAACTACTGCTAATGCCAGATGCTTAAAAAACACTTTACTGGTAAGAAATTTAATTAAGCTCATATTGTAATTTTAATGGACAAAACTAATAAATATTATAACGCCATAAAATTAATATACGTATGACATCCGCGATTAGATTTTGAAAATATGTCATACATTTACCTCTAGACTTGGTCAACTTAGAAAATGAAGAAAAATATTGCCATAATAATGGGAGGGTATTCTAGCGAATATCAAATCTCGATTAAGAGTGGATCAGTAGTTAAGGCTTGTTTAGACAGCACAAAATACAACAGCTATTGTATTCACATTTTCAAGGATAAATGGGTTTATGTTGATGAAGACTCCAATGAGCATCCTATTGACAAAAATGGTTTTTCAATAGTCGTTGACAACAAAAAGATAGTCTTTGATTGTGTGTTCAATGCCATTCATGGCTCACCTGGAGAAGATGGCTTAATGCAGGCCTATTTTGAACTGCTTAACATACCACAAACAAGCTGTAATATGTATCAAGCCGCCCTGACTTTTAACAAAAGAGACCTATTGGCCACCTTACGCCCTTATGGCATAAAAACGGCAACCAATTATTGCCTAAATTTAGGTGACCCTATTGATGAGGATGCCATAATCAATAAAGTAGGATTACCATGTTTTGTAAAAGCCAACAAGGCTGGCAGTAGTTTTGGAATTACCAAAGTCTACGAAAAAAAGGACTTAAACGAAGCCATAGATAATGCATTCCGGGAAGACAATGAAATTATTATAGAGTCGTTTTTAGACGGTATTGAAGTTTCTGTTGGCGTCATAACATATCAAGGTAAGGTGATGGTTTTACCGTTGACCGAGATTGTTTCTGAAAATGACTTTTTTGATTATGCTGCCAAATACCAAGGCCAATCGCAAGAAATAACACCAGCTCGAATTTCAGAAGACCTTGCCCAAAAAGTAAGGCAACAAGCAAAGCGAATCTATGAAATCCTAAAATTAAAAGGCTTAAGCCGTAGCGAATTCATTTTTAAGGATGGCGAACCCTACCTTTTAGAGGTCAATACCGTACCAGGATTAACAGAAGAGAGTATATTACCACAACAAGCTAGAGCTGCCGGTATTACACTTCCCATGCTTTTTGAAAACGCCATACAGGAAGCTATGGCAAATTAATTAGTTATCTTTGCGTTAGCTAACATCAACATCATTGTATGAAGAGAGCACTATTTCCGGGATCATTTGACCCCATTACCCTTGGCCATTACGACATCATTAAACGCGGCGTAAAGCTTTTTGATGAAGTAGTAGTTGCCATAGGAATTAATGCTGATAAAAATTACATGTTTAGTATTGAGGAACGCAAAAGTTTTATTGAAAAATCCTTTGCAAACGAACCAAAAGTCAAGGTAACCACCTATGAAGGCCTCACTGTTGATTTTTGTAAAGAAATCAATGCCAAATTTATTCTACGTGGCTTAAGAAATCCTGCCGACTTTGAATTTGAAAAAGCCATAGCCCATACCAATAGAAAGTTGTCTAAAATAGAAACGGTTTTTCTATTAACAGCGTCTAAAACATCGTTTATATCATCCTCTATAGTAAGAGACGTTATTAGAAACAACGGTGACTACTCTGTGCTTGTACCAAGTAGTGTCAAAGTAACCTCTAAATAAGGTTATTCTTTCTAGCTTTTTGTACGGCTTCTAGTTTATTGTGGACTTGAAGTTTTCGGTAAATATTCTCTATGTGCTTTCTAATAGTGCCTGTTGATAGAATAAGATTCTCTGCTATGGCATTATAGCTCAATCCTTTACTCAATTGCTCCAAAACCTCTATTTCCCTATCAGTTAATTTAATATCCTGCTGACTTTGCTCACTAGATGCAACAAAGGGATTTCGTAACAGCTTAAGGGTTTTTAGAGCTATGGATGGATTCATTGCCGCCCCACCATTTAAGGTTTCCAATATACCAGTATGTAAATCTCTTGCATTTATTTCCTTTAGCAAATAGCCATCAGCACCAGCTTTAATAGCCTTAAAAATATTTTCATCGTTATCGAAAACGGTAAGCATAATAATCTTGATTTGTGGGTACTTCTGTTTGACCTTTGCAGTAGCTTCTACACCATCCATTATGGGCATCTCTATATCCATAAGAATCAAGTCCAGGTTATGGTTATCCGAGAGCTTCGTAAGCGCTTCTTCCCCATTCTTTGCCTTGAATTTGATATCGATATCATCAAAAAAAGATAATTTCTCTTCAACAGCTTTGGTCAAAAAGGCATTATCATCAACTATAGCTACTCTAATGTTCATATTTTATAATTAACAGGTTAACGAAATGGTTGTTCCCTTGCCTATTTTGCTATTAATACTAAGTTTACCTCCCAATTCACTGGCCCTTTTCTTCATATTGCTTAATCCATTACCTAATTCGACCTCATCTACATTAAAGCCTTTACCATTGTCCATTATATCGAAGTGGAATCGACCGTCTTTTGTAGAAATATCCACTTTAATCTCTTTGGCATTGGCATATTTAATGGCATTGTTAACAGACTCCTGAATTATTCTGTAAATATTCATTCCTTGTACCGAATTGAACGTTGCGGATAAATCAACATCATCTGCCACACTGAACTTGAAATCAATGCCTTGGGCGGCTATATTTGCTTTATCGATAAAATTTGATATGCGAACCTGAAGGTCTTCAAAAGAAATTTCACTTTTATTCATGGCCCAAATGGTATCGCGCAGTTCGTCTATAGTTGATGTAGTAAAGGCACTAACGCTCTCAAGTTTGGAATTTAATTTATCGGGAAGTTTAAAGCCATATTTCAAATTATCCAAGGTCGATATTATAAAGGTAAGTTGAGCTCCAATATTATCATGTAAATCGCGAGATATCCGAAGTCTCTGGTCTTGTAATTTATTTTGGGTTTCAATTCTAACCAAGGCTTGTTTTAATTCGCCTTCTTTTTTAACCTGTTCCGTTTTTAGTTTTTGACGGTTAAAAAACAAAAGTCCTAATAAGGTAACGATAACCACTAAACCTCCGAGACCCAATAGGTAAAGATTTTTTTTACTGATATCCAATTCCTTCTCTGCTATGGCAGCACGTTGCGTCACAATTTCCTTTTCGCGCTCTACAGCATTGTATTTTTCTTGGATGTCTGCTACTTCCTTTAAAATTTGCGAGTTGAAAAGGGAATTATTCATTTGCTTGTATAGGGCACTGTAGTACTTTGTACTATCAGGCTTATTTGTGTAAGCAAAATAAAGTGCTAATTTATCGTAAGCATTCATCATTTGTTCTTTAGCATTAGAAGCTTCGGCCAGGCTAATGCTCTGCTTAAGATAATCCTCGACCCTATTAAGTTGTTTGGTTTCAAGATAAAGAGACCCTAAATTTAAGAGTGTACTTCCTTTGCCAAAATTATCGCCAAGCTCTTCTCTAATCTGTAAGGATTTTTCGTAGTACTCTATGGCGGCTTCCATGTCCTTTCTGTTCATGGCAATACCTGCTACATTATTATAAAGTGCTGCCAGTTCCTTCTTGTAGCCATTTTTTTTACCCAGATCTATACCCTTGTTGTAATAGGTTTGCGCATTGGCGGTATCGGCCAATAAGATATACGCATTGGCGATGTTATTATACGACTTTACCAACGATAGCTCATCATTTATAGCACTATTGTATGCTGCAATATCTAAATGTGTTTCTAAGGCCTTATCGTACTGTTTAAGGTTTTTGTAAATATTGGCTATATTATTTTTTAAAATGTAGGCATTTCTTTTAACCCCTTTTTCTTCATAGATACGCAAGGCTTTTATGCCATAGCTCAAAGCAGAATCTAATTGGTAAGTATTTTGGTGAACAAGGCCTATTTTATTGTAGAGGCTTGCCATACCAAGACTATCTGAAAGTGTTTGTCTTAATTTTAGTGATTTATGATAAAGACCTAGAGCTTTGTCAAATTCAGATTTGCTGTAATAAAGAATACCAATATCATTAAGAGCTTGAGCCTCCCCTTTAACGTTGCGTGTTTTTACAGAAAGGTCAAGCGCCCTATTTCCGCAGACGAATGCCGAGTCTAATGAAATAGTGCGGTAATACCAGCATAGATCACTGTAGGCCTTAATCCTCACCGAATCGGCTGGTTGATTAGAAATCACCTGTTTTAAACTATCAATGATTTGCTGTTGACCGTATCCGTGAGTAAAACATAAGATGAAAGCTATATAAAGTAATTTTCGCATAATCGATGAAACTATGTTAATCATCACTAATTTAAATATTTCTTTAAAATACTAGTCGTATGAGCGATACTTGAAGAATACTGACCTAAATGAGTTAAGGTAGCCTTTACCTTGCTCTGGCCGTTATTTAGGGAACTTGACAACTCATCCAGCTGTAATGACAATGATTTACTTCTAGCGTTTATCATCTCATTTGTATGTAATAGCAATTGTTCCTTGTCTTTAATACCGTTATTAATACGCTTTTGAGACCAAAGCGCATCCATAAGTTGCCCAATATGTTTGGGCGTTTTAGCTTTTTTTTGAAAATCCAGGTACAGTCTCAAGCCAACAAGAAGAATTGCTGTAATTAGAATGACCAAGAGAACATAAAAAGAGTTATGATATAGTTTTGTCGTGACTTCAATCAATTCTAGTTTAAAGTGCACTTCCTGTACCTCTAGAGAAAACACTTTACTGGAAGTCATAAAAAAAAGCATCAGATATGTTCTGAACTTTAGTGCCCAAAAAACAACTGATGCTTTTTTAGAAAAATTGATTAATAGCATAATAAATATAAAACTATTTACCCTCGAGTTCGGATTTTTTCGATAAATCGCTTTTATAAAAGATTAAGCGCAACTAGTCACTAATCACGCCTAATCCGAATCAAATCCCAACAACAAGATTTTTGCTGTAATAGATTTTTTATGCCCTTTTCCTGAAAGGTTCAGGATTTGATTTAATTCATCGCTTTACTGATAGAGTAAAATCTAAAGATTACCCAGCAGTTTGCTTGTCCAAGTCAAAAGAACCATTTGTAATAGTCTTTTCAGACTGGTCACCGTTTACATTCTTTCCAGTGAAATTAAATGTTCCAATGACTTTTGCATCTGTTTCTTCGGTAATATTGATTTCTCCTACCTGAGTATCATCAAAAGGTGCTTGCCAAACCTCGGTAGTAGAATTCATAGGATTGTTAATATCAACATCCGTTTCTGTGTAACTAGCAACGTTGAATATATTAGCTCCTCCTCCAATTGGGTAAGTACCAGGCCCACTGTAGCCAAAGATTGTTATGGCAAAAGCTTTTGCATCCGCGTTGGAAGCAACTATAGTTAAATTCTGTGAGCTTACCGTTGCCGAGGACGTAATGTCTAATGATTGGTAATTTACACCATCTACGGTAGCTACAAGGGTTCCGGAAGGAGCACCACCTGGATTGCCACCATCATCGTCGCTTTTACAAGATGTTGTTGTTACTAACGAAAAAGTCATTAGAACTAACATGAATTGATTTAATCTTCTCATTGTTGAAATAAATTATTGGTTAATACAGGGTCAAAAATGAGAAATGAATCCATAGCACGCCATACGAAGAATTGCGTATTTTTCTAATTCAAGGATTTTTACAAATCCAATAAATATTAAAAGTGTATCCTTGGATGTTGAAGTTGTAAATCCTCAATTTTAGCTTGAAGATTTCTCTTAAAGTCATCAAATCCTTTAGAGTTAGGATTGAAAGGTTTGTGGTTAAGCCCCTTCTGAATAGCTTCTACCTCAACCATGGTCCTTTGTGCCTTATCCGAAAGCCATGTCTGGGCAAATCGCTCCCATATGATGTCAATCGCCAAAGGGTTGGGATGAAGCATATCTGCGTTGTAGAAACGATAATCCCTTAATTCATCCATTTGAATTTCATAAGAAGGAAAGTAATAGTTTCCAATTTTAGGATCTACAAGCATATGCAGCGCACTTAAAAGGTGAGCTTTACTTCTATTATTTTCAATAAAACCATCTTTTATATGTCGAATAGGAGAAACCGTAAAGATGAAATTCACTTTTGGATTTACAGATCTTACTAACGTAATTATGCCCTCTAAACTTTCGGCAATTGCCTCTGTTGACAACAATTCCTTTAAAAAGCGCTTCTGAGGAATCTTGTGGCAGTTAGAAACAATACTATCGGATTCGATATGCCTATACACCCAAGCGGTACCCAAGGTTATTATGATATGCGTCGCCGTAGTTATCCAATTATGCGCGTCATCTAATTGTACGTTAAGTTTCTGGCACAAATCTTCCGCTGTCCTTGAGGTACATTTAGAATGGGCATCAAAACTAAAGTAGGCTTCATCACTCCTTACAAATTCATCTTCGCTAAAATAGCTTTGATTTATAGCCCTAGATATGAGTTGTTCAATACCAATTACGTGATACTGAATACCAAAAGGATTAGAACAAGCATCGAGTTTATAATAGTCTAATTTGTTGTAAATATTATCCGAAAAGCACGACCCTAAAAGAAATAATTTGGAATTATAATCGATTTGATTATGCTGTTGTCTTTTTATTGGTATTTGGGTCTGCAGCTTCAACTTAATTAGGCTATTAAATGCTCAACCTGTTTAAGGGCCTCATCGATGCCCTCTGTATTTTTACCTCCAGCAGTAGCAAAAAACGGTTGGCCTCCACCGCCTCCTTGAATATATTTACCTAACTCTCTTACGATGTTACCAGCATTTAATTCCGATTTGGCCACTAAATCCTTGGAGATATAACACGTTAAAAGCGCTTTTCCCTTATGCTCTGTTGCGAAGAGCAAAAAAAGATTGTTATGTTGCTGGCCCATCTCAAAACATAAGTCCTTTAAACTTCCAGCATCCAAATCTACTTTTTTGGCTAAAAACTGAATGTCATTAATAGGTCTTAATTCTCCTAAAAGTTCCGCTTTTAAGTTTTTGGTCTTATCCTTAAGCAAACTGTCTATCTGCTTTTTAAGCGCCGCATTTTCTTCTTGCAAGGATTCTATGGCCTTTACAGGATCATTCGGAGTTTTTAATGTATTCTTTACGGCCTCAAACTGCTTATCTACCTTCTCAAAATAATCGCCAACCGCTACGTTAGTTATCGCTTCAATACGTCTTACGCCTGCGGCAACGGCACTTTCGGAATTTATTTTAAAATACCAAATATCACCAGTTTGCGCCACATGCGTACCACCACAAAGTTCGATAGATTGGCCAAACCTTATGGTCCTAACACTATCGCCATATTTTTCACCAAATAAAGCCAAGGCGCCTTCATCTATGGCTTGTTGCATAGGGATGTTTCTATGCTCCTCCAAAGGTAAGTTTTCTCTAATCCTAGCGTTTACAAAATTCTCTATGTCTTGCAACTTTTCGTCATTAACCTTAGAAAAATGGGAAAAATCAAATCGTAATCCATTTGGTTTCACTAAAGACCCTTTCTGCTCTACATGTGTTCCCAGAATGGCTCTTAATGCCTGATGCAATAAGTGTGTTGCCGTATGGTTAGATGCCGCCTGGCGTCTGTGCTCTTCGTTTACTACAGCTTTAAATCTGTCCTCGAGATGTGAAGGCAAGTTTTTTGTGATATGAATAATAACGTTATTTTCCTTTTTTGTGTCTTGGATGTAAACCACATCGCCATTAGAAGCCTCGATATAGCCCTTATCGCCTACTTGACCACCACCTTCGGGATAGAAAGGCGTTAGATTAAATACCAACTGATAGTGTTCCCCATCCTTTTTTGAAACAACTTTTCTGTAACGCGTTAATTCCACTTCTGCTGTTAGGGTATCATAACCAACAAATTCTTCTGTGGCATCTTCCTTAACTGTAACCCAATCTGAAGTTTCAGATGCCGAAGCCAATCTTGAACGGTCTTTTTGCTGCTGCATACCCTTTTTAAAGCCTTCTTCATCTACCGTATACCCTTTTTCCCTCGCAATGAGCTGAGTCAAATCCAAAGGAAAACCATAGGTATCGTACAATTCAAAGGCCTTTGAGCCGTCTATGACCTTATTTTTAGCCTCCTCAATCACTCTATCCAACAGTAAAAGACCTTGATCTAAGGTTCTTAAAAAAGAAACTTCCTCCTCTTTGATTACATTTTTTATCAATCGTTCTTGAGCCTTGATTTCAGGAAAGGCTTGGCCCATTTGTTTGCTTAGCGTACCAACCAATTTATAAATAAAAGGCTCCTTTTGATTTAAAAAAGTAAATCCGTAACGGATTGCACGCCTTAAAATTCTTCGAATAACGTAGCCTGCTCCTGTATTGCTTGGGAGCTGACCATCTGCTATGGAGAAAGCCACTGCTCTAATGTGGTCCGAAACTACCCTAACGGCAACATCTACCTCATCAGATTTTCCATAACGAGTGGCAGTTATTGTTTCAATCTCCCTAATTAATGGTGTAAAGACATCCGTATCATAATTAGACTGAACACCCTGAAGTACCATACAAAGTCGTTCAAACCCCATCCCTGTATCAATATGCTTGTTTGGCAGTACTTCTAAACTACCATTAGCCTTTCTGTTGTATTGCATAAATACAAGGTTCCATATTTCAACAACCTGAGGATGGTCTTTATTGATTAAATCGGCACCATCAATCTGTTGCTTTTCTTCTGCCGAACGAATATCAACATGTATTTCGCTACAGGGACCGCAAGGGCCTTGATCGCCCATTTCCCAGAAATTGTCCTTTTTACTACCTTTTAGAATTCGGTCTTCATTTATATATGTTTTCCAAATATCATAGGCTTCCTTATCCATGCTAAGATTATCCTCGTCGTCGCTACCTTCAAAAACAGTAACGTAAAGCATCTCCTTGTCTATGCCGTAGACTTCCGTTAATAACTCCCAGGCCCAAGCAATGGCCTCTTCCTTAAAATAATCACCAAAGCTCCAATTGCCTAGCATTTCAAATAAGGTATGATGGTAAGTGTCATAGCCTACCTCCTCCAAATCGTTATGCTTACCCGAAACGCGCAAACATTTCTGAGTATCTGCAATCCTGTTTTTCTTAGGTTTGGCATTACCAAGAAAATATTCCTTGAAGGGTGCCATGCCGGAATTAACAAACATTAAGGTAGGATCGTTCTTCACCACCATTGGTGCAGAAGAAACAATAAGGTGTTCCTTTTCATTAAAAAATTCTAAGAATTTAGAACGAACATCTTGGGACTTCATAACACTATTAACTTTACAACTTACATTATTAATTCTATTGCAAAAAAAATCACTGTACTCCTAAAGTTGAATGATTTTTTAGAACCTAAACTGATTTCTAATTTGTTTTTTAAATTTGTTTTAGAAATATTTTAAACGGTATTAGCGTTACGCTTAGGTAATTTTTACATACATTGTACATAAACGCTGCAAAAATACTATAAATTCAAACATGGGTAAGGTAAAATATTATTACGATCCAGAAACGCTTTCTTATAGAAAAATAAAGAAGCAGAAAAGGACAACCTTTAAGTATGCTACCATGTTTATTTTGGCTTCGGCTCTTTTTGGGTTTTTATTTGTTTTTATTGCAAGTCATTACATAGAATCTCCAAAAGAGCGCGAGTTAGCCCGCGAATTAGAGAATATGCAGTTACAGTATAAGTTGCTTAATAAGCGTATGGATGAAGCCATAGCTGCATTAGAGAATGTGGAAGAGCGGGATAATGCCATCTATAGACTTTATTTTGAAGCCAATCCCATTCCCGAAGAACAGCGCAGGGCAGGATTTGGAGGTATAAATCGTTATAAAAAATACGAAGGCTATGATAATTCACAACTTATAGCCGAATCTAATAAACGATTGGACATCTTAGAAAAAGCGATAGTAATTCAATCTAAATCTCTAGATGAAATTGCTAAACTTGCCGAAGACAAAGAGAAGCTCCTCGAGTCTATTCCTGCGATACAGCCTGTGAATAATGAAGATTTAACGCGAATGGCCTCAGGTTATGGCTACAGAACGGATCCCTTTACCAAAGTGCGAAAGTTCCATTTTGGCATGGACTTTACCGCTCCAAGAGGAACACCAGTTTACGCCACCGGAAACGGCATAGTTAAACGTGCCGATAATCGGGCCACTGGCTACGGAAAACATATAAGAATAGACCATGGCTATGGCTATGTCTCACTTTATGCCCATTTGTATAAATATAATGTTAGGGTAAACCAACGTGTTAAACGCGGAGACCTTATAGGATATGTGGGCAGTACTGGCCGTTCTGAAGCGCCGCATCTCCATTACGAGATATTTAAGGATGGCGAACGCATTAATCCAATTAATTTCTATTATGGCAACCTTTCTCCTGAAGAGTTTGACGAACTATTGAAGAAGGCATCCCTAGAGAACCAATCCCTCGATTAAAATGCACATAGATTTACCAGAAAAACGCTATTACGGTATTGGAGAAGTGGCCAAAGCATTTAAGGTCAATACCTCTTTAATCAGGTTTTGGGAAAAGGAATTTGACATCATAAAACCTAAAAAAAACGCCAAGGGCAACAGAAAGTTTACACCAGAGGACATTAAAAATTTAAAGTTTATCTATCATTTGGTAAAGGAGCGCGGATTCACCTTAGAAGGGGCCAAAATCCACCTAAAGGAAGAGCGCAAAAAAAGTTTAGAAAATTTTGAAATCATAGAAAAACTAGAAAGTATAAAAGCACAACTCATCAAAATAAAAGAACAATTATAATCTAAACTACAATCAATATGAAAAAATGGCTAATCCCAGTAATCGTTATTTTAATTCTTGGCTTTGGTTTTTACCAGTGGGCCGTTGGATTTAACAACACAGCTGTAGAATATGAGGCTGACGCCAAAACGGCTTGGTCTAACGTTGAAAGCGCTTACCAAAGACGAAACGATCTAATTGGTAATTTAATTAAAACCGTCCAAGGTGCCGCCGATTTTGAACGTACCACATTACGTGAGGTCATTGAAGCTAGAGCTAAGGCAACCTCAACAACTATAGATGTTGGCAATCTCACTGCAGAAAATATGGCTCAGTTTCAGCAAGCCCAAACAGGATTAAGTGGCGCCTTGTCTAAACTCTTGGTATCCGTAGAACGTTATCCCGAGCTAAGGGCCAATCAGAATTTTCTGGAACTACAAAGTCAATTGGAAGGCACGGAAAATCGTATCAATGTTGCAAGAGATCGCTACAACGAAAAAGTAAATATTTACGACAAACACACAACCAAATTCCCAGGAAAGATACTCGCAGGATGGTTTGGCTTCGAGGAAATGCCACGATATAAGGCAGACCCTGGAAGTGAAAATGCACCTGATGTTAATTTTGAATTTAACTAAAAAAACAACCATGCCTTACATTGAAGATTTCCTAACCGCCCAAGAGGAAGAGGAAATCATTGAAGCCATTAGACTAGCCGAGGGCAAAACCTCTGGTGAAATTCGTGTGCACATAGAGCAAAAATGCGACATGGATGTCTACGAACATGCCTTGGAGGTTTTTCATGCGTTAAAAATGGATAATACCAAAGAGCAAAATGGTGTTTTAATTTACGTTGCGGTTGATAATAAGGCCTTTGTGATTTATGGGGACAAAGGCATCAATGACGTCGTTGACACAGATTTTTGGAATAGCACACGCGATAAAATTCAAAACAGGTTTAAACATGGCGAATTTAAACAGGGTCTCATAGACGGTATTGAAGAAGCAGGTAAGGTACTCTCTAAATTTTTCCCTTGGCAGCATGGGGACACAGATGAACTGGAGAATTCAATTTCTAAAGGATGATGTTTAAGAAATCACATTGGTTGTTCAGCGTTACTCTGTTGTTCCTTTTGGGCACCTTTGAATTGACCGCTCAATTTGAGATTCCTAAGAAACCGGAATTTCAAACCAGTGTTTACGACTATATCAATTTACTTAGCACTGCTGAAAAGTCTCAATTAGAAAACAAACTAATTCGATATTCAGATACAACTTCAACACAGATTGTTATTGCAGTAATAAGCTCTACTGAAGGTGAATATATCAATTATCTTGGCGCACAATGGGCTGAAGCATGGGGAATTGGACAAGCAGAAGAAGACAATGGGATATTTGTACTATTGGCAAGAGATGACCGAAGAATTGGTATTAATACAGGGAAAGGCATAGAGTTTCTACTCACTGATGCTTTAAGCAAGCGAATTATAGAACGCGACATTATTCCTTATTTTAAACGAGGCGACTACTATGGTGGACTCAATCGTGGTACAGATGCTATTTTTGAGGTACTAACAGGAGCCTATTCTGGCTCTAGACCACAATCTAATGCGGTTAGGTTTCCATTTGAAATCCTAATCTTTTTACTCATAATATTTATCATCTTTATAATAGCTATCTCCAAAAGCCGAGGTGGTGGTAGCGGTGGCAGCGGCGGCAAAAAGTTTAAAGATACCAGCTTATTGGAGGCCATTATATTAAGCAATATGGGACGCGGAAGTTACAGACGCCGCTCCTCTGGTGGTTTTGGCGGCTTTGGAGGCAGTTCTGGAGGAGGCTTCGGAGGTGGCTTTGGAGGCGGTTTCGGCGGAGGAAGCTTTGGAGGCGGAGGCGCCTCTGGAGGATGGTAAATCTAAATGCTAAAAGAAAAACGTTGGCCCATCGTTAACTTCTCCCTTTTTTCCTAGACTGTTGAATTTGTAACTTAGACTTATCATAAAGAAGCGCTGCAGAACCGTGCTTTGGGAATCTTGTATAAAATTGGCGTTAGCCGTTCTTCTGGCGTTATTGTTCTGATTAAGCAAATCGTAAACTTTAAGAGTAACCGTGGCTTTATCCTTTAAAAAGCTATACGCCAGTGTGGAATTCCAAAACCAAATATTTCGCTGAAATCCTGATGCCACATTAGGATTGTAACTATAACTAAAGTCATTACGCCATTCAAAATGTTTAGGCACAAATAAGGCCGTATTGATCCTTAGATTATGGCTTATAAATTCTTCATCCTGAAAATCTACTATGTTAAAACTGTTCTTTGAAAAGGTAACCCTGTAATTTGGGCTAATCTCAAAAACCTCCTTCCAATTTAAAGATAGGCGTATGTTTGGTGTAATATTCCTGTTTCGAGATGCAAATTGTTCTTGATTGTTAAAATTTACGCTTCGCCTTAAATTGCCATAGACTCCAAGTCTAATATCAAATGTTCTTAAAGAATCTAACTTTATCTTTCTACTCACACTAGCATTAGAATTTAAATTGTAATTGCCGTCTACATTAACATAAGTCGTATTTCTTACAAAATTTTCATCTACCGTTGTTTGCGCCACAACCTGATTATTGGTTACATCTAAATTGAAATACCCAAAAAAGCTAAATCCTTTTTGAAAGTTAAATCTGTTGAAATTAGCATAAATACTGTGCTGATTTGCAGGCTCTAGATTAGGATTACCTGTTATGGTATTTAAAGGATCAGAGACATCTTGAAATGGCTGTAATTGATTCAATTGTGGCGGTAAGTTCCTAAGATCATAACCTACATATAAAGACGTCTTATCGTTAAACCTGTAACTTAAATAGGTGTCTAATTCCAGTGCTTCAAAATTCTGACTTAAACTTAATTCTGGTCTTAATGCATCTGTATTCTCTAATGTCCTGAATACATAACCTGCCTCAAAACCAACAGACCATTTTTCTGCTCTATAAATCAACTCCGCAGCTGGCCTTAGGGTTCTATCGTCAAATTCAAAATCTGTACTTAAATCGGTATTAAAAACCGAATAGGATTGCAGTGTGTTATCAAAATCAAACGTACTACTAAGATTATTCTGGTTATCGGAATTGTAACGCATCTTTGTATCAAGAAAGAATTTCTTGGCAACAATTGGCAGACGGTATGTTGTTGATACTCTTAAACGATTGAATGAGTTCTCCCCATCGGTAAACTGATCCCTAATAACATCATCCTCAGCTGGGTCTTCAATAAGTGCTTCCGAACGCAAGAAATTATCACTTCTAGAATTATTAAATGTAGTGGTTAAAGAACCCTTTAGAAAGCTTCCCTTACTCCCAAATCGCTTTGTAATATCAACATCATTAGAAAAATTCCTAACCTCAGATTCAACAAAACTGTTGAGGGATGAGGAGTTGGTCAATACATTATTTTCGTCCAACGTTTCTTCAAAATTCTCTCTTATTCGCTGTGAGTTACCAAATCTCAAAGATGGCGTCACATTAATTAAAAATGTTGAATCTACCTCAATATCAAGTTCAGCGTTAAAACTATGATTTGAATTATCTGTAAGACTTTTGCCTTCTGAATTTGTGAAAAAACGTGAGTCAGGTAGAATATTTTCCCGTTCCGTAATGACCTCATTTTCGGAGTCGCTTTCCGAATAAAAGTAATCTGCAGATATATCTATGCCTTCTGCAAATTCGTCGGCATAATTTGTTCCTATATTTTTTGAGGTGACGATACCTTCACCTCCTCCAAAACTTCTGCCATCAATGGAAAAGGAGCCATCACCGCTGATGGTAATTGAATTAGCGCCGCCAAACATCTTTTGAATTTCGCCAAAACTAAACCCTGGTGAATTGGTGTTGTTCCCTCCAGCTAGTACACTTACGCGTCTGTCATTGTCAAAAAAATTAATGATACCAGCTGTTTCCCAGCGTTCGTCCGTTCCTACACCACCAGATATACGTCCAAATTTACCTTTATTGTTTTCTTCGCTTATAGTTAAATTTATGGTTTTGTCTTGGCTCTCGCTCTCCTCTCCTGTAAATGCTTCTGACTTGGTTTTAGTATCTACAATTTGAACCTTTTCAATAATCTCTTTAGTTAAGTTTCGTGTAGTAATAGTTGGGTCGTCTCCAAAAAAAGGTTTCCCATTTACCAAAATATTACTTACACTTCTTCCATTCACTGTTATAGCGCCATTTTCATCGACTTCTACTCCTGGTAATTTTTTAAGCAAATCCTCAACGGTGGCATCTTTTTTAGTTTTAAAGGAACTCACATTGAACTCTAAAGTATCTTTCTTAACTGTAATTGGTGCCCGAGATTTCACTAAAACCTCACCTAATTGATTATCATCCACAAGCATCTTAATGACGCCCAGATTTATAGACTCCTGGTTAATGGCGACCTTGGTTTTAAACATTTTGTAACCTACGTATGACACAAATACATTAAGGCTATCATCATAAGTGGAGTTTTCTAACCTAAAGCCTCCTAGATTATCTGAGATGGTGTAAGTTACTACGCTGCTGTCCTTTAAACGTTCGGCATACACAGTAGCCGATTCTAACGGTTGCTGGGAATCATCAGCTATAACCGTACCAATGATTTCAAAATTTTTGTTTTGAGCGAAAAGAACACAAGAAAAGACAAGAGCAAGAACAAAAATGAGTTGTTTCATGTTTTTTGATTGATGATTCAGAATTATTGAGCCACCAACCAAGACATTTTTATCGAAATAATCGACAAATGATTAATAGCCAAACAGCTAACGAAGGTAAACTAATTATCGTATGAATTTTCTTAAAATTATTATTTCTTTCGCATATAAACACTCACAGGCACTCCTGTAAAATCAAAATGCTCCCTTAATTGGTTCTCTAAAAAGCGCTTATACGGTTCCTTTACATATTGGGGAAGATTACAAAAAAATGCAAACTGTGGTTGCGGCGTGGGCAGTTGCATAATGTATTTGATTTTTACGTATTTGCCTTTATATGCAGGTGGAGGATTCTTTTGTATAATGGGGAGTAAGGTGTCGTTTAAGGTACTGGTCTTAATGCGCTTGGAACGGTTTTTATAGACCTCCACTGCCGTTTCAATGGCTTTAAAGATGCGCTGCTTATTCAGTACAGACATAAATACGATTGGGACATCTGTAAACGGTGCTATTTCCTTTCGTATCTGTTTTTCATAATCCTTGGCCGTCTTGTTGTCCTTATCAACCAAGTCCCACTTGTTAACAAGGATAACGATACCTTTTCGGTTTCGTTCGGCAAGCCAAAAGATATTTTGCACTTGGCCATCAAATCCTCGCGTGGCATCCATGACCAAAAGGCATACATCGCAATGCTCTATGGCGCGCACACTGCGCATCACGGAATAGAATTCCAAATCCTCTTTAACTTTGGATTTACGTCTTATTCCAGCTGTATCCACTAAATTAAATTCAAAGCCAAATCGGTTGTATTTGGTATCTATAGAATCGCGAGTGGTTCCAGCGATATCGGTAACAATGTAACGCTCTTCGCCAATCAATGCATTGATAAAAGACGATTTCCCTGCATTGGGCCTTCCAACAACAGCAAAGCGCGGTAACTCTTCTTCATCACGTTCCTCCTTTTCCGGAAGCGCTTCAACTATGGCATCCAAAAGATCTCCCGTACCACTACCGTTTATGCTAGCAATGGTATAATAATCGCCAAGGCCTAAGCCATAAAATTCTACGGCACCTTCTGCCCTTTTGTTATTATCTACCTTATTCACCACAAGGAAAACAGGCTTTTTCACCTTTCGCAACAGTTTTGCTACATCTTCATCCATCCCAGTGATTCCTGTTTCTACATCAACCATAAATATAATGGCATCGGCTTCATCGATGGCAAGTTCTACTTGTTTATCAATTTCCTTTTCAAAAACATCATCACTTCCAACCACATAGCCACCCGTATCGATAACGGAAAATTCCTTTCCGTTCCAATCGGTTTTACCGTAATGACGATCTCTTGTTACACCACTTACAGCATCAACGATAGCTTCTCGCCTTTTTATTAAGCGATTAAAGAAAGTGGATTTACCAACGTTTGGCCGACCTACTATGGCTACAATATTTCCCATAAATTGTTTATTGCCGCAAAGGTAGCATATAATCTTAGATATAGTTAAAAAGAAAATATGTAAATTACCTTCAATATAGCGACATGGCCTTATCTAACGAAATCATATTACGCCCAAGATTTAGATTTGACATTGACATTTGCAATGAGGATCTACTACGTCGATTTGATTCTAAAGACAAGTCCGAATTTATCATCACTAGAGTAGATGACCATGTTTTTATTCGGTTTCCCAAGAAAAACCAGCATTTTTGGTCGCCTCAGTTACATTTGGAAATCAATGAAATAAGCGAAAAATCCTCTACAGTTCGTGGATTGTTTGGGCCCAACCCTACAATTTGGACCATGTTTATGTTCCTTCATTTTGTGGTTGCCGGTTTTTTTATTGCATTTGGAATTTGGGCCTATACAAACGCCAAGCTTGGAGAGCCTTATGCCGTCCAACTCGCCATAGCCCTTATGATGATTGCCTTTTGGTTTGTGCTCTATTTTGCCGGAAGAATGGGCCGTGCCAAAGGAAAGCCAGAAATGGAACAATTATTTAAATTTATGCGAACGACTATTTTAGAGAATTGACCGTATATCTATTATAATTACCATCTTATGAAAGCCCATAATGGGCATTTGGCAAACAAAAGCCATTACCCACTATAATAATTAAATAACTGAACCAAAGGTTCTTACAAATTTTTAAAATAGATGAAAAAGCATTTAAATCCCATTTTATTCAGTTTAGCTATAGTCATAGCCGCCTATATCTTAGGGCAAGCCGTAATTAACCGCAACCAAACCAACGGGCAAATTGCCGTAACCGGTTTGGGTACCACTAATTTCACCTCCGATTTAATCGTTTGGGAAGGTTCTTTTAATGCAGAAGCCAGGGATTTAAAGGAAGCGTACAACCAACTGGAAAACTCAAAAAGAATAATTTCAGAATATTTAAAAGGTAAAGGTGTTAAGGATTCAGAGTTGGTATTTAATGCGGTAACCAGCACAAAAAACCTAGAGAACAAATATTCTAATGATGGCAAATACGTTGGACAGGAATTTTTGGGCTATATCTTAACCCAATCCATTAAAATAGAGTCCAAGAATGTTGAAACTATTGAAAAGATTTCCAGGGAAATAACCGAACTCTTAAATAAAGGAATCAATTTTTATTCCCAAGCACCTCGATATTACTATACCCAGCTTGCCGATTTAAAAATTGAAATGATCTCCAAAGCGACCTCAGATGCGCACTCGCGTGCCGAAAAAATAGCCGTAAATTCAGGCAGTAAACTTGGCGACTTAAAGTCTGCAAAAATGGGTATTTTTCAAATTACAGGTCAGAACTCAGGTGAAGATTATTCTTGGGGCGGCACCTTTAACACGTCCTCTAAAAAGAAAACGGCAAATATCACCATGAAGCTAATTTATGAAATAGACTAGGCATTTCTATTTCTGATTGTATCCAAACCGTTTCAATTGCTTAACATTAGAGCGCCAATTCTTATTCACTTTAACGTAAAGCTCTAAATGCACTTGTTTGCCAAAGAATTTCTCTAGGTCTTTACGAGCTTCAACGCCAACGCGCTTTATCGCTTCTCCTTTGTGCCCTATGAGTATTCCTTTTTGGGAATCGCGCTCTACCATAATCACGCTACGTATTCTAATGATATCCTCTTCTTCAAAAAATTCTTCGGTATCCACCTCAACGGCATAAGGGATTTCCTTTTTGTAATGAATCAATATTTTTTCCCTTATGGCCTCATTCACAAAAAAGCGCTCGGGTTTGTCCGTCAATTGGTCTTTGGGATAAAATGGAGGCGATTCTGGCAGTAATTCTACAATGCGATTAAATACATTCTGCACATTAAAGCCTGTAAGTGCAGAAATAGGGTAAAACTCAGCATTAGGCACTTTGTTTTGCCATAGTTCTGCCTGTGCTTCCAGTTGGTCTTGGTTAGAAGTATCTATTTTATTAAGTAATAACAGTACCGGAATTTTGGATGCGGTAATCTTTTTAAAAAAGGCTTCATCCTTGAGTTCTTTCTCTCCTATCTCTACCATGTAAATTAGGACATCTGCATCCTCAAAGGCGGATTTCACAAAGTCCATCATGGACTGTTGTAACTCATATGCTGGCTTGATAATCCCAGGCGTATCGCTAAGAATCATCTGGAAATCCTCACCGTTAACAATACCCAAAATACGGTGCCTTGTGGTCTGTGCTTTAGATGTAATGATGGAGAGCTTTTCACCTACAAAAGCGTTCATCAAAGTAGACTTACCAACATTTGGATTTCCAATAATATTTACAAAACCAGCTTTATGCATTATTCTATTTGTTTGGTACAAAGTTACAACCTTTGGTTTTAGTTATCACTTTACTACGACAGCATATGACAAAAATCACCCTTTATACCATGCCTTTGTTAGGAAAAAAGGAAAAGTAAATGACTAAAATTTATAAGAGAAAAATATTGAGAGCTTTTAGAATAGTAGGCTACTATTTAAATTGCTTGTGGTATCATGTTCTATTTCCTATTGGCACTGAAAAAGACGAGTTTGAGAAACAATGGAAAAACAAACAGTCAATAGTGGCCTTAGTGCTAATTTTAGTTACAAAACCAATTACAATAATAACCACATGGCTTTCAATACGATATGTTTGAAAAGAATTAAGATTTTAAATATATTCGAAATATAAAATGAATATACTTAATACGTATATTCGGTTGTTGTAGCCAATTTGAGAAATGAAAACACTAACCAAAATTATATTATTGACTTTTATGGGATTATTTAACTCTTGTTTTGGACAGAAAGAAGAACAACATATTTATTTGGCAGGTTGGGAAGCTGAATTTAACGGAGATGAACAATGCCAAAAATTTCTTGAAACACAAGTAGTGGATAAAGAAACTGCAAACAATATTTGGAGTTCAATCGACCTTGTTTTCAAAAACGGAAAGCTCGTAAAAGCATACAATAATGATGAGGGTTTTAAATCTGAAAGAGAATTAAAAGAAAGTGAAATCGGATTTGAATTTCAAAAATTAAAACCAAACCAAATTTATAGTCTTAATCAAGTATCAAAATCTGAAAGCTATTTAGGCGGTGAAATTCCAGCCGAGTTCAATATCCCAAAATTTGAATTTAATGCACCTTTTCAATATTTGGGGAAATTCTCAAAATCTGAAGAAGCTTTTAATTGGCTTCCGTTCGATTTGCATATTGCAGCGCCGATTTATTTGAATTTCGATAAGCTTTTTATAGATTATTCAGACCCTTTAAATCCTAAAGTTTTAAACATTGAGGAATTAAAACAAACAGACAATTCGTATGACGATTTAAAACCAGATTCGGAAATAGTTTATGAAAAAGTATTCATAACAACAGAAAAACAAACTGACTTTAGAGGTATTGGACATACAGCAGTTCCTAATTGGATTCAATATCCTGACATTCCTTCTTGCCCAAAGACAAAGAAAACAATGAAATTACTTTGTCAGCTAACTTATGACGGAGTTGATATAAAAACCAAACGGACAAACGTTCAACCGAAAGATGAATGGTATAAACAATATTTTGAAAATATGAACTTTTGGGGAGACGGAGATTTATATATATTCTTTGAACCCGAAAGCAAAATAATGTGCTTTATAATTCAACATACATAAATAAAAAACTGGCTACAACAATGGCTATACGTAATGCGGGTGAAAGTGTTGATATGAAAGTTATTA
>CAZGDG010000039.1:13371-26301 GCA_964524415.1 uncultured Flavobacteriaceae bacterium | reverse complement strand
GATATGTCAATACAAATAGGCCAAAATACAAACCAAGGAGTTTTATGCTTTCTTCACGGTTTAAGTCATAAGCAAAAACAGCATAGCCAATTGTAATTATAATAAATAATAGTGGCAGTACGAGCTGAAATTTAAACCGGTTTATAGCCTCATTCATAAACCAAAGATAAATGAAATTATGTGCTCAAAACCGTAAATACTGACACCTTTAAGCTGTTTAATGAGATTTTGCATCTGTTTACCAATGACAAGATATCTCATTTAAGGCTATTATGTACTTTAAAAAATCATTGAGACATTACAATGAGGAAAAAAGTATTAAGGCGTTGCCTTTTAATATATAACTATTAAGAATAATTTATTTTGTAAATACTAAACCTTAGAGGTTAAAGATTTAAAAAACACGTAACCAAACCCTATGAAGAGCATAAGGTGAAAAGGGAAAAGACCAAAGTCGCCTCCTTGGTCTCCAACAATGAAAGCGCTATACAGCCCAAATCCAAAATAGAGCATTAATAACCCTTCTAAAATAATGTGAGGGGAGAGTTTTTTTCTGAGGTATTTATTGCCTTTCCAAGAATCTCTAATCGTGTTTATATTAAATTTAGGCGTTCTCACAAATTCACTGCGCTTACCTAAGTGACCTTCTACAACTGCGATGGAGTTATGCAACGAAAAGCCCATAGCAATGGAGAAAAACGTAAAGAACATACCTATATAACCAAAAAACCGTTTAAAACCGCTACCGTATATATTTCTATACATAAACCAGTAACACACAAAAAAGATAATGGTGCTAATGACAAAGAAACTCATTACATAGAAATAATTTCTTAGGTGGGCATATTCATTTTTTATGTATAGCATCGGAATGCTCAATACAGCAACTATGAAAATACTTAAGAACATAGTGCTGTTAAGCAGGTGTAATAACCCGTGAACCTTGGTCTTGAAAGAAATATTCTCTGATTTTATAACACGCCAAAGCATTTTCCTAAAATTCTCCGCACCACCCTTATTCCATCTAAATTGTTGCGAGCGAGCTGCACTGATTACAACAGGAAGTTCCGCAGGTGTTTCAACATCTTCCAAATACTTAAATTCCCAGTTTTTTAATTGAGCTCTGTAGCTTAAATCCAAATCTTCTGTTAGCGTGTCGCCTTCCCAATTTCCTGCGTCAATTATACATGCTTTACGCCAAACACCAGCCGTACCATTAAAGTTTATAAAATGACCTTTGCTATTTCTGCCAACCTGTTCGAGGGTGAAATGTGCATCTAGTGCAAAGGCTTGAATTCTCGTTAACAACGAGTAATTTCTGTTTATATGTCCCCATCGTGTTTGTACCACACCAATTTTTTCATTTTTAAAATAAGGGATAGTACGCTTTAACCAGTTGGGTCGCGGTAAAAAATCGGCATCGAATATGGCAATGAATTCACCTTTGGCCATTTTAAGGCCTTCTTTTAATGCTCCAGCTTTAAAACCTTTTCTGTTGGTTCTGGTGATATGCTTAATATCTAATCCTTGGGCAGCTAATTTTTCTACATGTGCTTTAGTTGTCACTAACGATTCATCAGTGGAGTCATCCAAAACCTGAATTTCCAATTTATCTTTTGGATATTCTATGAGGGCGATATTATCGAGTAAGCGTTCCATTACATAAAGCTCATTAAATACTGGCAGCTGAATGGTAACTTTAGGAACTTCGTCTGGATTGCTTAAGTCAAATTTTTCCACGTCTTCACGACGTTTTTTAGAAGAGAGGTAATTAATCAGTAAGTTCAACTGAGCCAAAGCATACAAAAATATGAGTACAATGGCTATAGTATAAACGACTATGATTACAGATTCTAATAGCATTACTTAAAACTATATTTAAAAATCCACCCTAGGATTTTTACGCCTGCAAATATAGCACCTTTTACGGTACCCGAAACTTTTGACTCGCCTATTCTGTTTCTATATCTTACTGGAATTTCCCTGTATGTTAGCTTTTGTTTTAGAGCCTTTAATTGCATCTCAACAGTCCATCCATAGGTTTTGTCTTCCATCTGCAAGTCTAGTAGCTTTTGGTATTTTATGGCTCTAAAGGGACCAAGATCGGTAAATGTAGATTTAAAAAATAGACCCATAAGTGTTGTGGCAAGCCAATTTCCAAAGATTTGCGGCAAGGTCATAGAGCCATTTTCTCTCAATGCCTTTACTCTTGCGCCTACTACAAAGTCAACGCCATCGTCAATAATCGGTTGGACGATTTTGGTTAGTTCTTCAGGATAATCGCTGTAATCACCATCTAAAAAAACAATGATATCTGGTGTCTCGTTTTGGTTGGCGATATAAGCCATACCTTTTAAGCAGGCATAGCCGTACCCTTTTCGAGCTTCTTTTAAAACGGTAGCGCCCGCATCTAAAGCTACTTGTTCTGTTTGGTCCGTAGAGTTATTGCTTACTACTATTATTTCGTTAGCGATTTCTGGAATAGCTTTAATGACCAAACCTATGGAGTCTTGCTCATTAAAAGCTGGAATAATCACTTTGATATTTGGCATTGTATCGCTTTTGAAGGCGCAAAAATACAATTTATTGCTTCTTATTGACCAATTCCATTAAGTTCACATCGTTTCCTAATAAAATTTCTGTTGGATTAATTCGACCTTTCATACTGTCATTTTCCAGTTTTAGGACGCCTCTAGGACAAACCGCAGCACAAATTCCGCAGCCCACACAACTCGAACGGACAATATTTTCTCCCTTCTGCGCATAGGCTCTGACGTCGATTCCCATTTCGCAATAGGTAGAGCAATTACCACAAGAAATGCATTGTCCGCCATTGGTGGTTATTCTAAATTTTGAAAACAAACGTTGTTGAAATCCTAGAATCGCTGCCATGGGACATCCAAAACGGCACCATACCCTGTTGCCAAAGATGGGATAGAACCCAGTGCCAATGACACCAGAAAAAATGGAACCGATATAAAGGCCATAGGCTGAGCGCAAGGCACTAGATTTAACAAAAAATAATTTGTCCGTGGTTCCTGTGAAATGCATGACCAACAGAAGCATTATGACTGTAAAAAAACCGATAGCACCGTATTTAGCGTCTTTTCCAAATTCATGGCGTTTGAAAAGCATAACTCCTGTAAAGAGAATGGAAAGCAATCCAATAACCAAGGCAATAAAAACTTCACGAGTTAGCCAGAAGTCATTTTTATCATAGCCTAAGTAAGAATATATCACAGCTGCTGTCATCACCACAGAAAAAACAAGTACGGTATGGATGAGCCAGCGTTCAATCTTCCACGCACTTAATTTTTTTGAGGAGAGGTGTCTAAAGGGATCTCCTGCTGTTTCTGCAAGTCCGCCACAACCGCAAACCCAGGAGCAGTACCATCTTTTACCATACTTATAGGTAAGAATTGGTGTGATTATAAATATGGAGATAATACCAAAAAAGAGTAGAGCAAGCCCAATGTTGCCAGCCGACAAAAAGGCTTTAACAGACCATTCATCAAACAGGTAATAGTTTAGTGGCCATATACTTTTTAAATCATAATAGGGTAAGTCGTTATTCATTACATACATAAACTCGGGAATCAAAAATGCAAAGGCTAACTGAAAAAACATAACCGAGAATGTTCGCAATCTTTGGTACCTATTATGTCTGTACTTGAGCAAGAATTTATACCCAAAGACTAAAATGGCCATGGTATATAATGTGCCGTAAACAAACCATTGACTCGCATTCCTACCGCTCAGTAACTGACTTAAAGGGTCAAATAATCCAATAAGTCCTGTATTGTTGGCGCCGTTGATACCTAAACCCAAATATTCCGGAAAAAAGTACAGTACGATATAAAATCCGGTGAGTACCAAACCAATAATCCAACTCCAAAGACCACGAGCGGATGTGGATTTAAACCAAGTACCATCATTTTTTATGCCCTCATGTTTAGATAAATACGCTTCTCTAGAAAAGATAATGGTACCTGCGGCAATTAAAATCATAGAAGCTGCTAAAAAGGTCTCTTTGTATGGGAAATTGACGTTGGCCAGAGCCAAAACCAATATAAATAAGCCTAAAAGCCCAATGAAAACGGCCGATTTTTGCTTAATTGTTATTTGTAAAGCATCAGGTTTTGCTATGGACATACTATGATTTAATTTGTTACTCATGTTATGCAATTTGTAATTTTTTGTGAAACGCATGTACTATTTCAGTCTCATAACGTGCATAAAATTCTGGGTCAAAATTAGCTTCGGCGAGATGTTCTATAACGTAATCTACCTCACGCTCATCGGTTAGCCATTGGTCAAAAGTCTCGTGGCGCATCCTAATGCCAAAGGTATTAATACCTAAAAACATTTTAGTGTCCTTATGGTAAGCCACGGTGATACATTTGGTGTCATCTTCATGCCTCCAATGAAATTGGGTCTCATAATCTGGTTTTTTCTTCTTACTGTGTACCCAGCCATAAGTTTGGTACTCTATATCAAAGAACTTGGCCGAGTTAAACCAATGCCCAGGATTATAAGGCATACGATTGCCGCATAATGTCTGAGCTAAAGTTTCTCCCATCATACGGCCTGTATACCAAACAGCCTCAATTGAAGGTCTGTTTCCTATAGCCCTGCGCTGCTCGGCACAATCACCTATGGCAAATACGTCCGGAATATTGGTTTCTAAATATCTGTTGACCAAAACACCACGATTTGTTTCTATTTCAGAATTCTTAAGAAAGTCAATATTAGGTGAAACGCCAGCCGTTAAACCTACGACATCGCATGAAATCTCTTCTCCTGTTTCCTCTATGATTACAGAAGTTACCTTACCATTTGAATCAGGTTTTATCTCCTTGAGATTGGTTGAAAGATGTAAATCAATACCATGTTTTAAGATATGCCTGTTTATCATTTGACTCTCGCCTTCAGGTAAAACACCATTCCAAAAACTGCTTTCGCGAACTAAAAAGGTCACAGGGATACTGCGGGAGCTCAACATTTCTGCCAACTCAATGCCAATAAGACCACCACCCACGATGACAGCGCGTTTACAAACCTCATTATTCGGAGCATGTTTTTCTAGGTTGTCTAAGTCCTGCTTGTGGTATAAGCCCATAACACCTTCTAAATCCTGTCCTGGCCACCCAAATTTATTGGGTTTGCTTCCTGTGGCAATCACCAATTTGTCATAAGACATCGTTTCACCATTGGAAAACTTTAAAGTTTTACTTTTGGTGTCTACTTTGTTTACAATGCCTTTTTTCAATTCTATTCGGTTTTTTTTCCAAAACCAATTCTCATAAGGTTGGGTGTGCTCAAATTTCATATGACCCATATACACGTACATTAGGGCAGTTCTAGAAAAAAAATAGTCTGTTTCTCCAGAGATGAGCGTAATTCTGTGGTCCGAAAATTTACGTACATGCCGTGCAAGCGTTACTCCAGAAATACCATTGCCAATAATAACGATGTTATCCATTTAGATGATTGTTGTTGGTTAGGTCTTAGGTCGAAGGTTTTGTTAAAACCTTAAGGGGCCCTACTGATTTTCTTTAAATTTAAGCATTATTTTAACCAATGCGCTACTTCAGTATTAGTCTTCTTGTTATACTTTTATTTGGTTGTGCCGCAGCAGAGTATAAGCCGGAAAAAATAAACGGTGTGAGCTTTGTAGCGGCACGCGAAGCTATAGATAGTACACATGTGGCACCAGTTGTGGATATTTTTAGCAATTATGCAGCAGTAATGCCATTTGGTTTTATAAGACAACTGGATAATCCTGACATCATTTTTAACACGGACCGACAATGGTTTGGTGAAACAAAATCAGGAGCCAGGCAGTATATCGAAGAACTAAGAAAAGCTAATCTTAAAATTATGCTCAAACCACAAATTTGGGTGTGGCGAGGCGAATTTACAGGGGAAATAATGATGGATTCTGAGGAGAACTGGAAAAAACTCGAATCTTCCTACATGGCTTTTATTATGGAGTATGCAACTCTTGCGGAAGAAGTCAAGGCTGAAATCCTCTGTATTGGAACGGAGTTGGAGTTGTTTGTCAAATTTAGGCCTGAATATTGGACAGAGCTCATTGCTAAAATCCGTTCAGTCTACAAGGGTAAATTAACCTATGCTGCAAACTGGGATGAATTTAGAAGAACACCTTTTTGGGACCAATTAGACTATATAGGTATTGATGCTTATTTTCCTGTTAGTAATGAAAAAACACCATCAATAGAAAGTTGTATAGAAGGTTGGAAGGAGCACACACCAATGATTAGGCAAATATCAAAAGAAAATAACAGACCTGTCCTATTTACCGAGTATGGCTACAGAAGCGTTGATTTTTCTGGAGAAAAACCTTGGGTGTTTGATCGTACTATGACCAATGTAAACCTTGAAGCCCAGAATAATGCGATGCAAGCCTTGTACATGACCTTTTGGGATGAAGATTGGTTTGCCGGTGGTTTTATATGGAAGTGGTTTCATAAGCATGATGAGGTAGGAGGAGCAAATAATTTCATGTTTACACCGCAGAACAAACCCGTAGAACAAATTATAAAAAATCATTACGCAGAATATCACCCACTTAGCAATTGGTAATGAGGTAGGATTTTTTCTAGGTATGCCAGCTTCACTTTTAAATTACATTGGTTATATTTAAAGTTTTAGGTCTTCGCTTATGAGAACTTTGGTATTTGGTGATATTCATGGAGGTTTAAGAGCTCTAGAACAGCTTTTGGAACGATTAAAAGTAAATCCAACAGATACACTTATCTTTTTAGGGGATTATGTAGATGGTTGGAGCGAGTCTGCACAGGTAATTTCTAAATTGATAGACTTATCTGAATCTAACTCCTGTGTTTTTATTAAAGGTAACCATGATGTTTGGTGTGAGGATTGGTTGCGTGACGGTACTGCTAATCCGGTTTGGGTACAACATGGCGGCAAGGAAACGTTAGAGAGTTATTCTAATTTTTCTAAATCCGAAAAAGAACAACATTTAAACTTTTTTCAAAACATGCCGCTATATCATCTTGACCAGGAAAATCGTTTGTTTGTGCATGCAGGTTTTACTTCCATGCATGGTGTAGAGCGCGAAGTACATCCGCAAACTTTTTATTACGACAGAACCCTTTGGGAAATGGCATTGACCATGGATAAACGAATTGAGCCAGACTCAGACCGTTTTCCAAAACGCCTAAAACATTATAAGGAAATCTATATTGGCCATACGCCTACATTATACTATCATAAATATGAACCCATGAAGGCTGCTAATGTCTGGAATATTGATACAGGAGCGGCATTCACAGGAAAGTTGTCTGCTTTGGATGTGAATACCAAAGAATTGTGCCAGAGTGATACTGTTACACATTTATATCCCAATGAAATGGGCCGCAATAAGTAAACTTACTCCGATTCTAAGGCTTTAAATTCCTTTATAGCTTGGTTAGGTTCAATAATGTTGTAGCCTTTCCAGAAATCTGGGTCGTATTTCTTTAGGTATTCAGGAAGTACCTCAGCTTTTTCTTTAAACACATTGTAGTCTAGCTCTGTTAAGGCTTCTGTTTCAAATACAATGAGTTCTGTTTTTTCGAGGTTATTTACTATAAAATCAACATCACCTTTAACCATATTTTGTTGGCGCCTTCCTTTTACATTTTTATTCTTTTCAATAATCTTAATAGGTCGTTTTATACCTACCCTTTGGCCAGAGGATTCATCCAAGTATTTTACCGAGTATTTGTCGTTACTGTTTTTGTGGAAAATAATAGTACCCTCCTTGAGGTATTGATTTAGGGAAATCCCTAACAATCTAAATCGTCTTAAGGGTTTAACATTTTGGTAATCTACGCGTACAATGGCAAAATCCTCAGTGTTTACATAAAAGGTTCCTTTGTAGTCTTCGCGTCTTTTAGGTTCAAAGGTTATAACATAAACAAACATATCGTCCATAAAGGCATAGTCTTCAACCTTAAATCGATAACGATTGGATTTATGGATGAAGTTGAGATCGTTATCCTCATCTACAAAATGATTGTTTTCTAAGCCGTGAATAATGCGTTTTCTAAAATTGAGAAACCCTGCTTTTCTAAGTGAATCTCTTTTACGTTGTTCTGCAAGGAGCTCGTCGGTAACTTCTTTCTCTTTTTTGACTTGATTGTTATCTCCAAATAAACTAGAATCAATGTCTTCCTTGGTACTGAACCAACCTGATTTAATTTTGAAATACGAGTCACGTTTCACGTATTTCCTGAAAATCTTATTAAAGCGTTCTTCATAGTTTTCTAAGTTTACTTCGCTGGCCTCATCCTCTAATCGGCAGGCTTTAAGAATGTCCATTTTTTGTTTGCTGTAGGGCGCAATTTTACCATACAAATTACCTAATAGCTCAACATGATTACTGCTTGTTTTTGGAACATCATTAAGTAAACTATCTATGAGCTGCTGATTGATTTCCGGAATTGTAGACTTATCTAGGTTAACAACAGATTTGTCAATATTGTTGTAGAAGGATTCCCTGAAGAATAATTTGCGTTTGGCATAGTCTTTATCGTAATTGGTATTTAACCTGGACTTGATGGAATCTAGAATTTCATCAACGGTATATTTTTTGTTTGTCAATAGTACCTCATCTAAGTCCACAGCCTTAGGGTTGAGATAAATGGTTTCCTTTTCAAAACCCTTAACAGCTAAACTTTTAGTTTCATAACCTAGACAGCTTATCACTAAGGAATCCACAGGTTTAATAGCTCTAGAAATGGAAATGCTGAATTCTCCGTTTTCATTGGATATGACGCCATTATTTGAACTAAATTGAATGGTGGCATAGGGAATTGGTTGCTCCGTTTTGGAGTCCATCAACTTGGACGAAATCTTGGTTTGACCGCTGAGCTTTAAAGCCGAAATAACACTTATGAAAAATAAAATTGTAACCGTTCGCATAATGATTGATTTTGGACCAAAGTAGCGTATTGAGTTAAATCGGACCTAGAGTTTAAAATTTTATTAAGTAAGATTTATCTTAACTTTAACAAGAGGGTTTCGCTAAATAATCAGGTAATATTGTTCCTGTAGTAGGTATAAAGTTCTTTGGCCGAGGCACCGAGCCAGCGTTTTATATAGATTCTAATAAAAAGGTATTGTAACCGCCAAACGCCAATCTTTTTATAAAGACGTGCCGAAGTTTTTATTTTTTTATTGATGACCACAAATTGTCTTCTTCGGTAAAGTTCATTGATTAAGATATTGTCTTCGTAAATAATATAATCTTCATTATACCCGCCAATATCTTGGAACAAGGCTTTTGTGATAAATAAGCTCTGATCACCACCGCGACAAGGTCGCCAATTGAACTGTGTTAACCAACTTGCCAATTTTAACCACCAGTGGTTGCTATCAAATTGCATTCTAAAGCATCCAGCTGTGTTGCCTTGGGCTTCTTCATCAATAATCAATTGGTCAAAATTCTTTGGAGGAAAGGCATCGGCATGAAGGAAATAAAGAATAGCACCTTTGGCTTCGTGAGCTCCAGTATTCATTTGTTTGGCTCGTCCCTTTTCTGAAGCTACTAGAGTAACATCCTTAAATTTAGTTACAATACTTTGAGACCCATCCGTACTACCACCATCAACAACAATAATATCTTCAATATTATCTTTTGAACTGTTTTCTTGCAAATGATTGAGAAGTTCTCCAATGAAATCGCATTCGTCGAGAATGGGAATAATGATAGAAATCTTAGTCATTTAAGTCCCAATTATAGTCGAGATAATTGATTTTAGCTTTTGCAGAAACATCTATTTTAGAGTACTTACGAATAAAATCAATCACACCACCCTCATTTTTGAAATCTTTGGAGAACCATCTAAAGATTTTGGAAATCTCTAAGGGTTCTTGTGAAATTTTGTTTTTAGAAGTATCGTTAAGAAAATTTTGCGTTGCCTCATCAAGTTGATGTTCAAGATTTTTTGCTGTAAACGCTTCATTTTGAAGTTTAGGGCAAGACATTGAAGCACAAACGATGGCAAAATGAATTCTCGGTTCTTCCATTTTACGCAAAATCTTATGTTCAATATCATTGAGACTGATCCAATCGTCTCCAAATTTCCAAAGCGTTTGGTCCCACGGTTTTTTAATATCCTTAATGCTGTTTAAGGGATAATGTCTCAAAATGAGGTCAATGGTCAACGCGTTATAAGCGTTTATCCAATATGCTAACTTTTCATTTTTATTCCAGCTTTCCTCAGGAATGTTCTTTTGCAGGGATTGGATATACGCATTTAAAGCTTGCGGATTTTTTTTGATTGCACGGTAATTTACCCTTCCGTCTTGAGATACGTGGGTGCTTAAAATCTGTGTCCAAAGTTGGTGATTCACCTGACACAATACGCTATTGCTAAAAATAAAACATATAAAGATTAAGACTTTCATAATTACAAAATTAGCACGCCTTATTCCCTTTATTTGTTGCTCCTGTTAGCATAGCAATTCTTTAGTTAAATGCAGCTTTAACAACAGCCACCACCATCGTAGTGAAACGTGGACTCTGAGATAAAAATATCTTCACGATTGAGTTTGGCTAATGCTCCTGCTGTTTTATCACAAATAGCTAAAGGCTGATTTTTTAATAAAACATGTCCTGCTTTATCATCAAAATAATCCTCTTCACCAAAATAAATTGCTGCTTTACCCGTAAAAACGCAGGGACCGTCTTTAGGCATTGGGTCTTTTATGGCCGCTACTTCTACAGATTCAATGTAGATTAATTCTTCGGTTGGATAATGTTTAGGGTCTAGAACTCGGTAAGGTTTCCGGGCTCTAATTTCTATAGTTCCAAACCCAGCATCTGTAAGCATTTTTACATAATCTGCAAGAGGTAAACTGCCACTAAGGCAAAGCGCTCTAAGTCGTTCGTCATTTCTCAAGATATCGTTCATGGGTTGCTCGCAGGTTGGGTCGCTCATAACAAGTCGGCCATGAGGCTTTAAAACCCTGTACATTTCTGCAATAGCTTGTTTAAGGTCATCTTCCTTAAAAATATTGAACAAGCAGTTTTGGGCGGCCACGTCAATACTACTATCTGCTACAGGCAAATGCATGGCGTCACCTTTCTTTAGGTCTACAAATTCTGATTTAAACCAAGGATTTAGGGCTTCGGCTTCCTTAAAATTTTTTCTTGAAGCCTCAAGCATTTCGTCTACCACATCAACACCTATAACACCGCCTTTTTGTCTGCTGAAATAGGAAAACTGCAAGAGTTCCATGCCGCCACCGACACCAACGTATAAGATTTTCGGATTATTTACTAAGTCTCTGGCATGAACAGTTGACCCACAGCCATAGTTCATCTCTTGCATGATTTTAGGAATTTTTAAACCCGGCAGCTCCCAAATAGGATTCGTGGTGCAGCACAAGCCAACATCTGGAGTTAAGGCAGCTTCTTTGTAAACGTTATGTGTGGTGTCTAAATAGCTCATTATAAAGTTTTAATTAATTCTTTGAAAAGGGTGATCATTTCTGGTTCTGCTTTGGCAGCCATGGCAATGATGTCATCTATATTAACGGGTTCTAGATGGTCAGGGTCGCACTCATCGGTAAGTACGGAAACAGCTGCTGCTTTTAACCCTAAGTGATTGGCCACAATGATTTCTGGCACGGTACTCATGCCCACGGCATCTGCTCCAATGATTTTTAACATTCTATATTCTGCTCGGGTTTCTAATTGTGGTCCAACAACACTGGCGTAGACGCCTTTATGTATTTTGATGTTATGGGCCTTGGCAATAGCCTCAAATTTAGAATTCAACTCGGCATCATAGGGTGCACTCATATCTGTAAAGCGTGTTCCTAAATCAGAAACACCTTTAAATGCCAGAGGTGAACTTCCTTGAAGATTGATATGGTCATCTATGAGCATAAGTTCACCTTTATTGAAATTGAGATTGATAGCACCAGCGGCGTTTGACACTAACAGGGTTTTAATGCCCAACTTTTCCATAATCCTAACGGGAAACGTTACGTCTTGTAAAGTATAGCCTTCATAAACATGGAATCGGCCTTGCATAACGATTACCTTTTTGCCTTCCAAGGTGCCATAAATCAGTTTTCCTTTATGAAACTCAACCGTGGCCGTAGGGAAATGTGGTATATGGTTGTAGCTCGCTTGTACTTCAATATCTATGTCATTGATGAGCTGCCCTAAACCTGTTCCTAGAATAATTCCTGTTTCTGGTTTTTTAAAGCCCCTTTGTATTAAATATTCGGTGCTTTCTAAGATTTGTTTAATCATTTAAATGCTGAATTTTTTCTTGTAACTGAAGGTTAGACTTATAAAAGTTTGACGTGATTAAATCCTCAAACGTGTCAATGTCATTTAGAGTTTCTAAAGTACTAATCGTTGGGTTTAATTTAGCCAAATCTTGTAAGGTTATTTTAAATAGTTGAGGTTGGCTCCAAGGTTTATTCTCAAAAATTTCGGGTATTAAGGTCTTTAGACCAACTAGGTAATAACCACCATCTTTGGCTGGTCCAAAAACAATATCGCTGGTATTGAGTTGGGCAAAGGCTTGCTTCAGGTGACTTTCGTTCAGGTCTGGTAAATCAGAACCAATAAGTACAATTTTATCATAACCCATATTAAAGCCATCCTTAAAAGCATTGAACATGCGTTCACCTAAATCAAGGCCGTTTTGTACATATTTTTTGTTTTTGGGCCATAACTCTGAACTAATTTTACTTGAAAAATAAATGTGTGTGTCAATGTTTGGTAGGTTTTGGGTGATGCGCTCCGTTAAGCGCACAAGTTCTTTATAAACACCAAGTGCTTCAGCATAGCCAATTTGTGCAGCAAGGCGTGTTTTAACTTTACCAAGTTCTAAATTTTTCACAAAAACAATGACCAGGTCTTTACTCATAAACTTT
>CAZGDG010000039.1:0-13271 GCA_964524415.1 uncultured Flavobacteriaceae bacterium | reverse complement strand
TTATCTTTCGATTCCAAAAGTTGATCAGCGGTAATGTATGGGATGCTTTCAGAATTATATTTTTTTAAAACTTCAGACAGACTGCCTTGTGCAAATCCTGAATAGGCTGCCAAAAAATAAGTTGTAAAAATTAAGATTTTAAACATTTCTACTAAGTTACAGAACCCTGGCAGCTGCTGCCTGCACCAGCAGTACAACCATAGCAGTGCTGCGAAATAACTATGGGCCTGCCTTCAAGCAATTCTTCATTGTAGTCGGAGATGTGCTTTACCTTGCTATTTACAGGGAGCTCCAACATTTGGTTAAAGTCACAATCATATAAATAACCATCCCAACTTACGGAAATGGTATTGGTGCACATCACGTTGGCAACGGCCGAAGGATTAAAGGCTTCAACAAGGGAATACATGTAGTCTTCGTAATTTTCTGAAGCAATTAAATAATCTAAAAACCGACTTATCGGAAGGTTGGTTATCGCAAACAAGTTATGGAAATTAATTCCGAAATCTTCCAACAAGGCTTTTTTAAAGTCTTTTTCAAGTGACGCTTGGTCGCCTGGAAGAAATGCACCAGAAGGGTTGTAAACCAAATCCAGTTTTAAGGAACTATCTGGCATGCCATAACCTACGGCATTTAAATCTTTTAAGGCTTGGATGGATTTATCAAAAACACCATCGCCACGCTGTTTATCTGTTTTCCCTCTTGTCCAATGCGGCATGGAACTTACAACGTGCACATTATATCTTTTGAAAAACTCTGGTAGGTCATGGAATTTTTTGTTCGCCCTTATAATGGTAAGGTTGGATCGTACAATAAAATCCTTGACACCCACTTTTGCGGCTTCTTCAACAAACCATCTAAAATTTGGATTCATCTCCGGAGCACCACCCGTAAGGTCTAGAGTATGTGCGCCAGTTGTTCTTATTACCTCTAAGCATTGTTGCATGGTTTCCTTGGTCATGATTTCCTTGCGGTCAGGACCTGCATCAACATGGCAGTGCGAACAGACTTGGTTGCACATGTAGCCTACATTAATTTGTAAAATCTCTATTTTTTTGGCTTTCAGTGGAAATTGATTGCTTTCCGCAATTTTATCTGCAAATTTTGGTAAGTCTCCACTCTGAAAGATACCATTGGAGAGTATTTCTAGTTGTCTTTTTTTATTGGCGAGCTCACTCTCTCGCCTTAATAAGGATTTAGTTGCCATGTATTCTTTTTCTTTTTCCGGATTCTTGTTTAGAGGCAATCAATTGTGCAATTTTTGTCTATTGGTTTGATTTACATTTCTAGCTTGTTAACCTTATTCATCATTTGCACGCCATGAACCAAAGATGCGCCACCTCTAATGGCACCTGCTACATGGAGCGCTTCCATCATTTCTTCCTTTGTAATACCTCGCTGTAGGCCGTCTCCAGTGTAGGCATCGATACAGTATGGACATTGGATGGTGTGAGCCACAGCCAACGCTATTAATGACTTTTCACGTGCTGTAAGGTGGCCTTCTTCAAATACCTTAGCATAATAATCAAAAAATTTGGCCCCGAGTTCTTCGTTCCAATCTGATATTTTTCCGAATTTTTTTAAGTCTGCTGGGTCGTAATAGGTTTTAGACATGCGTTAAAAATTAAATTAAGTGTACGAATTTTCAATATACCTTTTTTTGTCGAACAGATATATGAATGTTTACAGAAAATTTTCTTAAAAATTAGCCTTAATTGTAATTCATGGTATTTGACTATTGAAAGAACTCCCAAAGACTTTATATAACATAATTTCTAGTATTGGATTTTATCCTCTTTAAGGTCCCAATATTTAAAAGTCTTTAAAGTAGCCTCTCTTTCAATCTGTTCAAAAGGAATGCGTCGCTTTGAAAATGGCAAAGGGAGTTCTTCATAGATAAAAGCATCATCAAAACCTGCTTTTGCTGCGTCTGCCTTATTTGAACCAAAAAAAACTTTTGCTGGTCTAGCCCAATAAATCGCTCCGAGGCACATTGGGCAAGGTTCGCAAGTGGTATAAATTTCGCAATCTTCTAATTGAAATGAATTGAGATTTTTACAGGCATTTCTAATGGCAACAACCTCTGCATGTGCGGTTGGGTCATTGCTCGAGGTAACTTCGTTGTGCCCTTTTCCTATAATTTCACCTTCTTTCACGATAACACAGCCAAATGGGCCACCTTCGTTATTATCCATACCCTTAATGGCCTCTTCGATGGCAGCTTGCATAAACTTTTCCTTTTCTTTTGACATTCTGCTTAGTATTAGTAATGTCTAAAATATTTAAAATTTCTTGGTTTAAACACTTGAGCCTAATCTTAATCTTTATCTCAACAACTTTAAACCTTGATTATGGAATTTTATGTATGCTTAACTCTTTGGAATTGTATTAAGGGCAATCTTAAATTACGTGTAGATTTTATCTATAAATTTAGAATTTAACAATCTGGCAACGGCCATGTAATTCGGGATAAATCTGATTTTGTCGCCCACCTTAAATTTTGTTTCGCCAGATTCGGTTTTATTATCTCCCAAATCAATAACAAGCATATCTGAAGTAACACCTACGAAAGACATGTCGTCTTCAGCTTCAATATCTTTCTTGTCAACATCCAACAGGCCAAAATCCAAAATAGCTTTATAAGACGTTTTGGTTTTGTGTTCTGGTTTAAAAACCGTCGTTTCTCCGATATTGGCATCTCCAATAATTCCGTCCGGTACCATGTTCTTTTCTTCCAGTTCGATAATATTGGCATAAAATTCAAAGGTATCTGTATGAAGATTTTTAAAGCGTTTGCCATCCAATGGACTAATTCCAAAAAAGGCTGCTTCTCCTATGCGGTAGTGATTTACTTCTTTAGGAACCAATCCTTTATCCAAAAGCGGTAGTGTTATGGAAGTTCCTCCTGTAACAAATTTAAGGTCCTTGTTAAATTTGGCGGATATGAGTTCCTTGTATAACGTGAGTTGCAGTAACTTATCGTAAGTTGGTTCTACACCGTACATACAGCCTAAATTTGAGCCAATACCTATGACTTCAATATGGGAAAGGTCAAAAACATTCTGATAAAAATCAATGATGTCCTCTCTGTTAACTCCTTCTCGTAATTCGCCAAGTTCAATCATAATTATGACCTTGTGGACAATACCTTTCTTTTTGGCAGATGCATTTAGCGCTTCAATAGTAGATAAGGAAGTGTTTAATGAAATGTCTGCATACTCAACAACGTCATCTGCGTAGATTTTTGCAGGAGGTTTAATGTAGATGGTTCTTATGTCTGGATTGACCTCTCTTAAATTCCTTAAACTTGTTAGCCTTGAGTCGCCAACGGAATTTATTTTTTCAATAACACCTTTGGTGAGAATGGTTTTAAGGAAGGTCTTGTCTCCTGAAAACACTTTGGTAATGAGACTCCATTCGATATTATGAGACTCAAAGTAATTACTAAGGTACTTTATGTTTTCCTTTATTTTATCGGAATGAATAATTAGCTCTGCCATTTTAACGATTTTATGTCAATATATTGAATCACTGCAAATACAAGTAAGGCCACGGTTATACCAAAAAAGTTAGCGTCTAATCCTGCCGGTAATTTTAAATTAAGAATAATTAGGGCTAAGGTAGTGCTTCCACCCATAAGCATGGCGTAAAATGCAGCTTTAGATGATGGTTTCTTTAAAACTAAACTTGCGATGACAGGTATCAACAGACCTGAGACCATAAAGGCGTAAGAATAGAGCATTAGCTCCAATACATTTTGCATCGCTGTGGCGAGAAGTATGGCCAAACTTCCTAGAAGGAGCGTGAGAAATTGCGTATGTTTTATCGAAATATGCTTTTTAAAATAGCCTAAGATATCTGTGTTTAAATTACCAGATGCAGCCATTAAACAACTGTCTGCTGTAGACATAATTGCTGAAAAGTAGGCCGACATCATCAAGCCCATTAAACCTATGGGTAAAACGGTTCTTAAGAGAAGCGGTAATCCTAATTCAGAATCCAAGGCGGTATTGGCACCGTAACCGATAGATGCAAACATGTCTTGTTCAAAAGCGACTCTAGAAAACAAACCTAAGGCCACGCCCATAAAGGCCATGATTGGATACTCAAATAAACCTGCAATCCTCCACGCCTTTTTTGCTGTTTTTTCATCTTTGCAGGCATAAATACGCTGATAAAGTGTCATGCCTACAAACCAAATGGGCACAATGGTAATAAACCAATTGAAAAAATCTATAAAACTTAGGTTAGATAAGGTTAGAAACTCATTTGGTAAGGTTTGCCTAATGGCACTCCAACCGCCAATTTCAATAAACCCTAACGGAATGCCAATGCCAATAAGCCCAACCATTAAGATAATCCACTGTATGGTGTCGGTGTAAATTACGGCTTTGATGCCTCCTATAACGGTATAAACTACCGCAATAATGCCCATGAATAAAACAGCTGTAGTTATGGAAATGGATGGAAACGTTGCAGCAGCAAGTTTGGCACCAGCCAAAATTTGAGAACTGGTGAAACCAATATAGCCAATAAGCGAAATGATACCCGCCATAAAAGCTACTTTGGCATTATAGTGAAAAGCCAACGATTCTGGGAATGTTAAAAAGCCGTGTTTTTTAGCAATTGGATATACTCTAGGAATCAGTAGTACGGCACTTAGCCATGCGCCAACCAAACCAGTAAAAAGCATCCAACTGCCAGAAAGGCCCATTACAAAACCCAACCCGCCAAGACCTATAGAAAAGCCACCGCCTACATCTGTGGCAACGACAGATAAACCAATATGGCCAGCAGACATATTTCTGCCTCCGACATAATAATCATCTTTGGACTTATTTTTTCTTAGAAAATAAAACCCAATCCCTAGCATAAAGATGAGATAGGCCACAAAAATTGTTAAGTCTATAATGTGAATGTCCATTATCTACTTTTCCTGTTCTAATAGATATTGCTGTTTGTATCGTGCTTTTTGAAGTTGTTCACGTCGGCGTGTAGACGGTTTTTTATATGCCTGTCGTTCTCTAATTTTTTGTTTTACCTTGGTGTCTCTATGCTTTCTGCGGTAACGCTTAATCGCTCGTTCAATTCTTTCACCTTCTTTTACTTCTATTTTTAACATGTAGTCTTCATTTTATGGATTTAGCCTAAATAGGGCTTTAAAATTTTTGATTTTGATTGATGTCTCAATCGTCTTATGGCTTTTTCCTTGATTTGGCGTACGCGCTCTCGAGTTAAATCAAAGGTTTCACCTATTTCCACCAAGCTCATGGCCGGTTGGTCATCTATACCATAGAAAAGCCTTATGACGTCTGCTTCCCTCGTTGATAATGTTTCGAGTACCCTGTTGATTTCAACGCGGAGGGATTCCTGAAATTGCTGTTTTTCTGCATTAGACATTTCATTGCTCTGATAAACATCGTAAAGAGTGGATGATTCGCCTTCTTTTAAAGGTGCATCCGTGGAGACATGTCTGCCAGAATTCTTCAAGGAATTCTTAACATCTTTAACTGTCATATCCAAGGCTTTGGCGATTTCCTCGGGTGATGGTGCTCGCTCATTATCTTGTTCTAATCGAGATATGGCCTTATTGATTTTGCTTATACTGCTTACTTTGTTCACTGGGAGTCGGATAACCCTCGATTGTTCAGCTAAAGCCTTTAAAATGGATTGGCGAATCCACCAAACCGCATAGGAAATAAATTTAAATCCTCGCGTTTCGTCAAAGCGCTTTGCCGCTTTAACAAGACCAATATTTCCTTCGTTAATAAGGTCGGGTAATTTTAAACCTTGGTTTTGGTATTGTTTTGCCACAGATACCACAAAGCGTAAGTTGGCGTTAACTAGTCTTTCTAACGCACGCTGGTCACCAGCTCTAATTTTTTGAGCGAGTTCAACTTCCTCGTTGGCAGTTATTAACTCTATTTTACCGATGTCTTGTAGATACTTATCTAAGGATTTTTCCTCTCTATTTGTAACTTGTTTTATGATTTTAAGTTGCCTCATACTATCGTTTTAATCGCATTTCTAAATAAGGATTGGTAAAGCCCAACTTTTCATATAAAAATTTGGCAGGATTATCTTTTTCTACGTGCAAGGCAATATCTCCTTTGCAGTTATCAATGGCATATTGCATTAATTTCTTTCCTAATCCTTGGCCTCTGTAATCTTTATGTGTGGCTATGTAGACGAGGATATTTTCAGGTATGTACTCATCCATTCCAGTTTTATTGATAACCACCGCGCCAACAATCTTATGGTTGTCCTCCATTATAAAAATATAGCCTCCCAGTCCAGTGCGTTCTTTTGCGGCATAGGCTATAGCTTTCATTATGGCACTTTTGTCATCACCGTATTTGCCTAGATGTTCATAGAGAAAATTGGTGACTTTTTCCATTTCTAGTGGCGTAATTCTATTGAAGGCGTCATAAGTAGTTAAAGTCATGTGTAGAAGTATTAAATGAATAAGTTACAGTCGTCATTATTTTTCACTTTGCCATGGTAGGTTTCCCGATACTCGTGAAGTGTTTTTATAGGAATACCAAGAAGGTACCGTTTTATGTAGGTCACATAGGTGATGAGAACACCCATTTTTGGTGAATATCTGCGTTCTGTTTTTGTATTTCTTTTGATATAGAGTAATTTCAAATTTTTCTGTTTAACGTTAATAAAAGTATTGTGCCTTTCGGCTAAGTGTTTGATTGTTTCGATGGCAGGATTAAAACTGTTAACGGCTTAAGACTTATGGCAAGGGCAGAACCTTCACTGTCTTGTCAGATATCCTGCTTATTGTTTGGAGAATGAATTAAAGGGTCGGTGGAATAAATTGTTCCGATTGAATACGGAACACTAGAAAATTGAAGCTAAAAATACGTTTATTCTTTTTGTCCTTGAGTTTTTTCACCATGTTTTGCAAAGGTATCTTTTGTAGTTGAAACCTACAATTTATTTCGGGCTTAAATCTGTTTGAAGGCTTAGTTGTCTTGATTAAGAGACCAAACCAATAATATAAGAAATATCTAGCTATTCTAAAAACAAATTAGGGTATATTTAAGGTTTACTGTGATAAAAAGGTCTTAAAGGAGCCCTCTACTAATCGAGGTGCATCTTTAAGTCCGAAATTTTCCTTAATGTCTAAGTCTTGCCATACTGTTTTAACACCCAGTTGCTCGCTCATATTATGCGAATCATACCTAGAAGTTAGCAAGGCATAGAGATAATTGCCCAAGGGAGCATCCCTGAAGAATTTTAAGACAGCGCCTATGATGTAAAAAAAGTTTTCGTTGCAATCTGCAGTGATGCTATGACAGTAAAAAATGGGTTTTTCTTGCGTTTTATAATTAATGAGGTCCCTCGCGGTTAATTGTTTTTCGGTTATTTCCCTAGAACGAATTTTTTGATACGTTTCTGGACGGATAGAAAAGTACACACAGTGCCCGGAATAATAACCAGACTGATCCAATAAAATCATATTTAGCTCCGGTAGATTTTTTGCAGCCTCTAAAAATAAATCTTCGTCCACAGTCTTAAGCGGATTTTTCTGTAATTGGGTATGTCTTACAACAGGAGCAAGGTCTTCTTTGGAAGTGATTGTCTTTATGCGGTCGGTTTTTACATCTATTTTAGATTTAATCCAGCTGGCGTCCGGGAGTTCGCTTGAAAGTGCCGATAAGGAATATTTTCTTAAATCGAAATCATAAAAGGTAGGAATCTGGGTTGAAGAATTTAAATTTCGAATGACTTGGTAGGGAATAAATATAACTCGAGCCAATTCTGCCTCTTTTTCGGGATTTAACAGGGTTTCGTTTTTTTCCCAACGAATAACGGAACGAATATCAACATCCAAATCTGATGCAAGGTCGGTTTGAGATTTTTCATGATGTGCGCGATAGGCTTTAATTAATTCTCCTAAAGTTTGAAATTTTTTCACATGTGCTTTTTATAAAAATACATGTTTTAAGTTACATTGCGCAGCAAGACGTCTATTTTTGAAGCATATAATAAAAGAGCGCCCATTGCGGGCGCTCTTTACTATTAAGGGTTAAAAGAGAGAAGCTAATCGCTATTAACCAACTTGAACTTAATTTACCATCTCATCAGGATACTAAAAAACACTCCTCTCTTTTTTATAATGTAAGTAGTTAGGGCTTACTTACTTTTGAGGTACAAAGATATGCCCTGATAAAGGAGTGCAGTATGACACGTCGTGTCACGAACAAAAAATATTCGTTTTTAACAGTATCAGATAAAAAAGAAGCACTAGAAGACTAATCAAGCGCACCTTTGAATGTCTAATGATGCCGACTTTGAATTTTGTTCGCTTCTAAAAATTGGTTTGAGAAAACGCTTTAGTTGGCCAAATTCAATAAGAAAGGCGTCATGTCCATGAAGCGATTTGATTTCACTGATAAACACATTGTCCTTTACAGATTTTAAATCTACATAAGTGGTCCAATTTTCTTCGGGTTTAAAGAAAAGGTCAGAGTTTATGGTGATAATATGTATGCTCGAAGTAATTTTTGAGGCCACATTTATAAAACTTTCACTGTCTCTCGTGATGTCTATGGTTTTTAGAATTTGATTCATCATCTTATAAGCAGATAAACTAAAGCGTTGCTCTAATTGTTTACCGTGGTAATCTAGCCAGGATTCTGTGTTGTAGCAATCTGGATTTTTAGCGTTTAAACTTCTATTGAATTTATGGCTCAAGGATTCTGGTGTTCGGTATAATGTCATGGCGTGTGCCCTGGCATCAGCAATTGGTGCAACAGAATTATTTAAAATCAAATCCTGAATATGACAATTAGAGATGAGCCAATCAGTAGCTTTCCAATCTGTTGCTATTGGTATAAGATGTTTGGCTAGTTTGGGTCTTAATGCAGCTAATTCCCAGGCAATCCCACCGCCTACTGAGGCACCTATAATGGCAAAAAGTTGGGTTATCTCTAAAAGGTCCAGGCCTAAGGCAAAAATTTGGGCGATGTCTCTAGCGGTAAACTTTTTATAATATTCTGAAATTTCCTTGTTCTGTAAGCTATACCCATTGCCAGGTACATTAAATGCCAGTACCGTATAACGATTTGTATCAATGACCTTGTCAGGGCCAACCATATCGCACCACCAGCCATTAGGACCACATACATTTGAATTTCCGGTAAGTGCATGGTTTATGAGAATAATTGGTGCCTCATGCAAGTTTTTCCCAAACAATTGATAGCTTAAGTCTATATTGCAAATGTATTGAGAAGCGGTTTTGAACTCCTTTATTTTTAGATATTCAATTTTTTTCATTTTCATAATTTTTTCATTAATCGGGTGCTTTCCCAACGAAGAAAACACCCGATGCTAACTAACAACAAAGACAGGCTAGGCTTTAAGCAGTTGCTTTTGCTTCACAACGGCAAAGGCTTGTTTTAAATCGGCTTTGAGGTCTTCGATGTTTTCTAACCCAACCGATAAGCGAATTAAATCCTTGGTTACTCCTGTTAATTCTTGGGCTTCATCGCTGAGTTGTTGATGCGTTGTGCTAGCTGGATGGATGATAAGGGACTTGGTATCTCCAATATTGGCTAAAAGTGAGAATAGCTTTGTGGTATCTGCAATGGTTTTAGCGCTTTCATAACCGCCTTTTGTTCCAAATGTAACAATGCCGCTCTGGCCTTTTGGCAAATAGTTATCCGCAAGATTCTTGTAAGGGCTAGAGTCTAGGCCAGGATAGTTAACCCAGGTAACTTCATCCTGATCTTGAAGCCATTGTGCCAATTCCAAGGCGTTTTCGCTATGTTTGGTAATCCTAACCTCTAAAGTTTCTAAGCCTTGAAGGATTTGAAAAGCATTGAATGGACTCAGTGCTCCACCATAATCCCTAAGTCCTTCAATTCTAACCTTTGCAATAAACGCAGCAGCCTCTAAAGCTTCAGAATACACCAAACCGTGGTAGCCTGGAGAAGGCTCGGTAAATTCAGGAAATTTACCATTGGTCCAATCAAAAGTTCCAGCATCTATTATGATGCCTCCCAGTGTGGTACCGTTACCGTTGATGTATTTAGTAAGGGAGTGAATAACAATATTGGCGCCGTGCTCAATTGGATTGAGCAAGTATGGTGTGGCGACAGTATTATCTACAATTAAAGGCACTTTATAAGTCTTGGCTTGCGAGGATATGGCTTTGATATCAAGGACATCCAATTTGGGATTCCCTAGGGATTCTACAAAAAATGCTCTGGTGTTTTCCTGTGCTGCAGCCTCAAAACTTCCTGGTACAGATGGGTCTACAAATGTGGTAGTAATGCCGTGTCTTGGGAGCGTAACGCTCAATAGGTTATAGGTGCCACCATACAGACTGTTGGACGCTACAATATGATCGCCTGCTCTCAACAAGGTTAATAGGGTTGTAGCGATGGCAGAGGTTCCTGAGGCGGTTGCCACGGCGGCAATGCCACCTTCCAAGGCAGCTAAGCGTTGTTCTAAAATATCATTCGTGGGATTGTTGATCCTTGTGTAGATATTACCTGGCTCTGCTAGGGAGAATAGGTTGGCAGCATGGTCCGAATCGTTAAATACGTACGCTGTGGATTGATAAATGGGAACCGCTCTAGTTCCGCCATTTTTTGTGACATCATGTCCTGCATGCAACGCTTTGGTTGCGAAATTTTGTGTACTCATTTTTCTAAATTTTTTTGAGTTAATACTAATTAAACCCAAAGCCAAATAAGCTTCTGGTTAGAAGCGTACTTATTAGAAAAATGTTATGAAGAAATTTGCAAATAGCAGATGAGCTATTTGTTGGGTTATCTATCTATTTTTTAATTCCGAATTAAAAAATGAGTAGAATTTAGCACCTTCTTTGTGACAAAGGGTTGCTAAGGCTTCACAGGGTCTATTCCCTCCACCTTTCTTGATAACATTTCAGTAAGTCTTTGAACTTTGTTTTACAAATATTGCATAACATAAATTAAAATTCCAAATTTTTTTAATCCTTTTTAAGAATCAATCTAAATATGATATCTTTAAGATTCCGAAGAATTCAAACAAAAAGCAATCAACTTTATGCATACCGAACCTAAGTTAATACGCTTTAACCAAAACGTATTATCCAAATACCAGATTTACAACAGTATTTTTATGACCTTGCCATTTGATGCATTGTCAAAAACAGTGGCCTTATTGCCTTTATTTCACGAGACGTGCAAACAAGGATTTGAAAACAATGATGATCCCACCACTATTGTCAATTCCTTTTTCCAAAAGTATCAAGCAAGGCGATCTGAGAAAAGTCAAATCAATTTACTGTTCCGGTTTATTCAGTACATAGAGCGTCAAGTGGTTTTATTCGATGCTATCGAAGATGCTGCCTTCGCCGTTGTGAACAATATGGAAGGTGTTGGGTCTTTAAGAAGTTTGAAGGAGAATGCGGCTTCGGAAAACAAAACACAACTACTTCAGGATTATTTGGAATCTTTTAACGTTAGGATAGTGCTTACTGCCCATCCCACACAATTCTATCCAGGAACTGTCTTGGGTATAATAACTGATTTGGCTGAGGCCATAAAAACCGATAACTTACCTGAGATTAGGAGTTTGCTTGGGCAACTGGGAAAGACGCCTTTTTTCAAGGATAAGAAGCCTACGCCTTATGATGAAGCCGTTAATCTCATTTGGTATTTAAAGAATGTTTTCTATCACTCTTTTGGTGGCATCTATGATTATGTTCAACAAAATATTTTTGATTATAGGGATATCAATAACTCTATTGTCAATATTGGTTTTTGGCCTGGTGGTGATCGCGATGGCAATCCTTTCGTGACACCGGAAATCACACTGAATGTGGCGAAAAAGCTTAAAGAGGCCATTATTAAAAATTATATCAAGGACATAAAATATCTGCGAAGGCGCCTTACCTTCAGAGGTATTCGTCCGCGTGTCATAGACTTGAATCATCGCTTGCACAATACCCTGTTGAATAAGGACGAACAGATTTCTTTAAAAGCGTTTCAAGAGGAGCTTGAAGAGATTAGAGATCTTTTAATCATTGAGCACCAGTCTTTATTCGTGGATAAGGTGACCTCTCTAATCAATAAAACAAAATTATTCGGTTATCATTTTGGCAGTTTGGATATCCGGCAGGATAGCCGAGTCCATGATAGCATGTTTAAGGCTCTCGTGCAGGAGCTTATTGAAAATGGCAGTGACTTATTCCCTTCCAACTTCTTTGAACTTTCACTACAGGACCAAAAAGAACATTTGGCTTCAATTTCAGGCTCTATTGGAACCATCACATTTAAAAATAAGCAAGCGGTTGATATTGTAGAAACCATCAAGGCCATGAAATCCATTCAAGAAACAAATGGCGAAGTAGCTTGCAATCGTTACATCATAAGCAATAATCAAACGACGTTGAATGTGCTTCAGCTTTTCGCTATGTTAAAGATAGTGGCATTTCATGAAGCCTTAACTGTAGATGTTGTGCCTTTATTTGAAACGGTTACCGATTTAGAAGCTGCACCTTCCGTGATGGAAGAGTTGTACAGTAATTCACATTATCGCAAACACCTTGAAGCTAGAAACAACAGGCAAACCATAATGTTAGGGTTTAGCGATGGTACCAAAGATGGTGGATACCTCATGGCCAATTGGGGCATCTTTAAAGCTAAGGAAGCATTAACAGCTTTATCGCGGAACTATGGAATTGACGTGATTTTTTTCGATGGAAGGGGAGGACCGCCAGCAAGAGGTGGAGGAAAGACTCATCAATTTTATGCGTCTTTAGGTCCCACTATTGAGGATAAGGAAATTCAATTGACCATACAGGGCCAAACCATAAGTTCTAATTTTGGCACCTTAGAGTCCTCACAATATAATATGGAGCAGTTGATTAGTTCAGGCATAATGAATAGGCTTAACGATAAAAACCATGAGATGGAGCCAGGCGACAAAGCCGTAATGGATCATTTGGCGCAACTGAGTTACCAGGCCTATGTAGATTTTAAACATCATCCCAAGTTTTTGTCTTATTTAGAGCATATGAGCACGCTTAAGTATTATGCAAAGACCAATATTGGAAGTCGTCCCTCTAAACGCGGTAAGTCCGAAGGACTTGATTTTAAGGATTTACGTGCTATCCCATTTGTAGGGTCTTGGAGCCAACTGAAGCAAAATGTTCCAGGTTTTTTTGGTGTTGGAACTGCACTGAAACATTACGAAAACAAGGGCGAATTTGATAAAGTACAGCAATTGTTCGAAAATTCTAGATTTTTTAGAACATTAATAGC
>CAZGDG010000038.1:0-26401 GCA_964524415.1 uncultured Flavobacteriaceae bacterium | reverse complement strand
GCCATGGGCTTAGGAAACGTAATTTTAGGTTTTGGTTCTAAGGCATTGGTGCTTTTAGCCTTGTTTTGGGTCTATGATAATTTTAGGATTTTTACCATCCCAATTGCATGGTGGTCTTTTTTTCTAATCTTCTTTGCAGACGATTTTTCTTATTATTGGTTTCATAGGATTTCACATGAATGTCGCCTGTTCTGGGCATCTCATGTTGTTCATCACTCTTCAAAGCATTATAACCTGAGTACTGCATTGCGCCAAACGTGGTCTGGTGGGTTTTACACGTTTATATTTTGGTTATGGCTTCCTTTGCTAGGGTTTCACCCAGCCATGATATTATTACAAATGAGCATCAGTTTACTTTATCAGTTTTGGATTCATACTGAAACGATAGACAAAATGCCAAATTGGTTTGAAGCTATATTTAATACGCCTTCACATCACAGAGTTCATCATGGGAGCAATCCTCTTTATCTCGATAGAAACCATGCAGGCATCCTAATTATCTGGGATAAGTTATTTGGAACCTTTCAACAAGAAATAAAGGAAGAGAAAGTCGTTTATGGCTTGGTAAAAAACATAGACACCTTCAACCCTGTAAAAATCGCTTTTATAGAATGGTGGTATATGTTTAGGGATGCCTTTACTGGTAAAAAGTCATTTAAAGACAGGCTTAGATATTTAATCAAGCCACCCGGCTGGCGCCATGATGGCAGTGGCAAAATTAGTTCTGAGCTAAGGGCTGAATGGTTATCCAAGAAAGGCCGAAATATTTCCTGATATGGATTATTTTAAAAATAAGATAATTTGGATTACGGGAGCCTCTTCGGGCATCGGTAAAGCTTTAGCTTTGCAACTCTCTCGCTTAGACTGCAAATTAATTCTTTCTTCTAGAAACACGCTGCAGCTCCAAAATGTAAAAGAAGCTTGCAATACTCCTGAAAATGTGGCTGTAGTTCCTTTAGATTTAGCTGAACATGAGGCTATGGAGTCGATAGCAGAAGTCGCTGTATCTTCCTTCGGAAGAATAGATATTTTAATTAATAATGGCGGTATAAGTCAGCGATCACCAATAATGGAAACCCGTTTAGAGGTAGATCGTAAGTTAATGGAAATAGACTACTTGGGCACCGTAGCCCTGAGCAAAGCACTTCTACCTTATTTTGTAAAGTGGCAATCTGGCCACTTTGTGGTAGTAACCAGCTTAATGGGTAAGTTCAGTTCGCCCTATCGTTCTGCATATTGTGGCGCAAAACACGCGCTACATGGATTTTTTGATGCTTTACGCTTAGAACACGATAAAGACAATATAACGGTAACAATGATTTGTCCTGGTTTTGTTAATACCAATGTGGCTCGAAATGCTCTAACAGCAGATGGTTCACCACAAGGTTATCAAGACGAGATGACAGAACAAGGCCTTGACGTTAATGTGTTCGCCAAACGCATGCTCAAAGCCATTGCTAAAAGAAAATTTGAAGCCTACATTGCCAAGTTTGAAAAAATTGGCGTTTATGTGAAGCGGCTATCACCAAAACTCTTACATTATTTAGTATTGCGAAGCAAGGTGAAGTAATTAAACATCTAGAGTTGCTCCGATATCCAATAGAATAAGACGCTTTAATTTAGAATCGAATTTTGCCTTGGCTCTAGGCTTATCAATTTCTATGTAACCAAAAGTATCGTAATGTACGCCAAGAACACGATCGCAATCTACGTATCTAGCAGCTTGGATAGCATCATCTACACCCATAGTAAAGTTATCACCTATAGGTAAAACCGCTAAATCAAGGTCAAATTGTTTCCTAATTAAACGCATATCATACGTTAACGCGGTATCGCCAGCAATATAAATAGTTTTATCAGATTCAATGATGAAACCTCCTGGATTACCACCATATGTGCCATCTGCAAATGAAGACGTATGGATAGCGTTAACATATTTTACCTTGGCAAAATCGAATTGCCAAGACCCGCCATGATTCATGGGATGTCCTTTAAACCCCATGTTTTGATAATACGTAACTATTTCATAATTAGAGACTATAGTAGCTCCTGTGCGTTTTGCTATGGCTTCGACATCCAGTGTATGATCCTGATGTGCATGAGTTACCAAAATATAATCGGCCTCAATGGTATTGATATCAATGTGAGCGGCTTTTTCATTCCCAGTTATGAAAGGATCTACCAATATATTTATATCCTTAATTTGAATGCCTAAACAGGCGTGGCCGTAATATGTAATTTTCATGACGTGTGTATTTAAACTCTTTTTGTAGTCTAAATTTAATACAAAATATAGCCAATACCTAAAAGTAAAGAAAATAGAAACGTAGATAAGGCTAATACTTTGAGCTGAGCATCAAAATCCTTAGCCTCTTTAGCCTTTTTAATCTTTAAAAGATGTAGTGAAAATGGCACATACGAGATTAAAAACAAGAAGTTGAATGGTTCTACATAATATAATAGTGCAAAAATCAGTGCAATAAGCATTGCTCCACCTATCAAAACATAGTGGTAGGTTTTAGATCGCTTAAGACCTAACTTAACGGCAAGGGTAATTTTACCTACCTTCTTGTCCGACTCTATATCTCTCATATTGTTAAGGTTTAAAACACCGACACTGAGAAGTCCGAGTGCAATTGCTGGTAGAATAACGAGATGATCCACAGTGTGCATATAGAGCACATAACTTCCTACCGTACTCAATAGGCCAAAAAACACAAAGACAAAGACATCACCAAGAGCTCGATAACCATAAGGTGAGTCTCCCATTGTATAGTTTAGAGCTGCATATACCGATAAACCACCTAGTACCACAAACAGCAGTAAAAACAAGAAGTTCGTTGGACCAAAGGCCGCCCAAATAAGACAAATAGTCAGAATAATGATGATGACTATATTGGTCTTTATAGCCTCGAGCATTTCGTCTGGAGAAATAGAACCACTTTGAATGGCGCGCTTTGGACCGAGACGATCCTCGTTATCAGTGCCCTTGATACCGTCTCCATAATCATTAGCCAAATTGGAAAGGATTTGAAGGCTTATAGTGGTTAAAATGGCTAAAGCCAAAACCCACCAATTAAACTTACCATTATAATAAGCAAAGCAGGTGCCCAAAATAATCCCAGAAACGGAAAGAGGCAGGGTTCTTAAACGCATTGCCGAAAGCCAAGGTCTAATCTTTTTCATGAAACTAGATTCTATTTATGGAATCCATTTTTTATTAAAATTAGGCTTTCGCTTTTCCAAAAAGGCATCTCTGCCTTCTTTTGCTTCATCCGTCATGTAAGCTAAACGCGTTGCTTCGCCTGCAAATACTTGTTGCCCAACCATTCCGTCGTCAGTTAAATTCATGGCGAATTTCAACATTTTTATGGATATAGGCGACTTAGCAAGAATTTCCTGCGCCCATTGATAGGCTGTTTGTTCTAATTCATTATGAGGTACAACAGCATTTACCATACCCATCTCGTAAGCTTCTTGAGCAGAATAATTTCTACCCAAGAAAAATATCTCGCGTGCTTTTTTCTGACCAACCATTTTCGCCAGATATGCCGAACCATAACCACCATCAAAACTAGTAACATCGGCATCTGTTTGCTTAAAAATAGCATGCTCCTTGCTTGCTAAAGTTAAATCACATACCACATGAAGACTATGGCCGCCACCAACCGCCCAACCTGGAACAACTGCTATTACGGCCTTAGGCATAAAACGAATTAAGCGCTGAACCTCTAAAATATTGAGTCTATGGTAACCGTCTTCACCAACATAGCCTTCCTTACCTCTAGCCTTTTGATCTCCACCAGAACAGAAACTCCATATGCCATCTTTAGAAGAAGGACCTTCTGCACTCAACAATACCACACCAATACTTGTGTCTTCATTAGCATCGTAAAAAGCGTCGTAAAGCTCTGAAGTCGTATTTGGACGAAAGGCATTTCGGACATCTGGACGATTAAATGCTATTCTTGCTACACCATCACATTTCTTGTAGGTGATATCTTTATAGGTTTTAGCAACCTTCCAGTTGATTTGGCTCATTGTTTTCAAGAATTTAAGTGCAAAAATAAGGAATTAATAATAATGAATTAATCTCATTTTTTATGCTTGTGCAATCCTAATTAGACACTATTTTTGCAATCGATTTGAGTGTCCCACATCATTATGAAATCAACTATAAACAAAAACTTTCAGCAGTATCATTTAAGTCTTGGCACTGTGTATTTTTTCGAAAATTATTTTATTGCGGAGTTTAATGAAGGTACGGATATCGATTTCTTTAATTTCCAGGAAATCCATGATTTGGTGCAGGAGCATTTTGGTGATTCCCCTTTTGGTTTTATCTCCAACCGAATTAATTCTTATTCCATAAATTTAAATCACGCTGAACTCTTCAATATAAGCTACCCTAATCTAAAAGCCTACGCCGTGGTAGTCTATAAGTCCTTGAGCGAAAAAATATTTGAATTGGAGAACATTTTTTTCGAATTCAATCGTAAGGTGTTTAACGATATGAATGATGCCGTAAAATGGGTTGAAGCGATTTTAAAGAAAGACAATTAGGACTTTAAATAAATCCCATCGTCCTTGATTTCTATTTGACGGTCTTTATAGAGTGAACCAATGGCTTTTTTAAAGCTCTTCTTGCTCATTTGCACCTGTTCCTTTATCGTCTCTGGGCTCGATTTATCGTGCAAGGGTAGAAATCCGTTTTTTTTCTTGAGCTCATTTAAGATAAATTGGGCGTTTGGCTCTATATTCCTATATCCTATTTGGCTTAAGGAAATGTCTAATTTATTGTCGTGCCTAATTTTTTTTACTATGCCCTTTAGTTTGTCCCCTACTTGAATATCCTTAAAAATATCATCTTTATAAACCAGCCCTAAATGCTTTTTATTTACAATAACATTCATGCCAATTTCTGAAGGGTGAGAGACGATTAGATCTACTTCGTCAAATCTAGAAACTGTCAATTCTGAATTATCCAAGAATCGGTTGGTTTTACTTGAGGCAACAAGTCTATTGGTTTCCTCGTCTAAGTAACAATAAATTAAATACCAACCTCCTTTTTTCATTTTGAAAGCCTGTTCCTTAAACGGACAAAACAATTCCTTAACCAGTCCCCAATCCAAAAAAGCACCAAATTTATTGACCTGATTACATCGCAATAAGGCAAAATCACCCTTGGTGACAAAAGGCTTATCAGTGGTTGCAACTAAACGTTCTTCGTTATCAAGATAGATAAAAACCTCAAGCTTTTCTCCAACTTCAAAAGTAGCGGGAACGTAACGATTTGGAAGCAATACTTCGTTGCCCTCATCATCACCCAAAAACAAACCTGGCTCGGTATCTCTTAAAATTTTTAGTTCACAGTATTCCCCTATACCTAACATTCTCGATGAATTTTAATTTATGCCTAATATAAGCGTTATCTAATCAACAACAGACAAGCTCATAGTATTTAGGCGAAAAAAGAGCTTAAAAAAACGTCACAATTTAAAATTGCGACGTTTTTAAAGAAGTTATTGTGTATGTCCTAATAAACAGATTCTTTATTGAAATGTTTTACCAATAAATAATACACTACAGCTCTATATTTATTTCGGTTAGACTGCCCGTAAGTATCCATAACAGATGCAATGGCACCATCTAAATCATCACTTTCAGAAAGTTCTAATTTTTTGATCAAGAAGTTATTCTTTACTGTTGCTAATTCTTTATCATCAGAACCAGAAACAGTTGATGAATCTTGGTTGTAGATTGAAGGCCCTAAGCCTACAACAACTTTAGTTAATAAATCCATGTCTGCATTGACACCACATTTCTCCTTTAAATCTGCAGCGTACTTAGCGATTAGCTCATCTCTTTTGCTCATGTTTAAAAGTTTTAAGATTAAATTATTTACAAACTTAAAGGTAACTAAAAATAACAGATATTACCCAAGAAGCAGATACCTTTTTCGATATTTAACCTTAAGGTTACTTTATAAATTTGAAATAGTCTAGTAGCACCTCATCATTAGTTGTGGAAGGCGTAAAAACTTCAAGAAGCTTGGGGCGTTCGGTTAAACTGTAGAAACCTTTTAGGGCATTTTCTAAATCCGATTGGTTTCGTGCTTCAAGATAATCTATACCATACATGTCACATAATAGTTTGGCGTTGAGATTGTGTTTGGTCTCAAAAAAGGTATCAAAATTTTCAGTATTCTTATGACCAGGCAATATTCTAAAAATACCGCCACCAGCGTTGTTAACTACTATAATCCTAAATGACGATGGTATATAATTATTCCACAGCGCATTACTATCATAGAAAAAGCTTAAATCACCAGTTATAAAAGTGGTTCTCTCCTTTGAAATTACAGCAGCACCTATAGCCGTACTTGTAGAACCATCAATTCCGCTAGTTCCCCTGTTACAAAACACTTTGATGTCTTTTCTAAGTTGAAATAATTGCAGGTACCTAATCGCAGAGCTATTGCCAACCTGAAGCATACTTTGCTTAGGCAACGACTTTAGCAATATACTGAAAGCAGTAAAATCAGAAAACGGAATGGAACTTAAATAAGCCTCATGTTTCTCCCTTCGTTTACGTCTCACCTTTAACCAGTTTGGCTTGTAATCACTTTTAACTTGGTGTGTAAGTAGCGGTAAAAAGCTTGTAAAGAAGGTATTTGGCTTTACATTAAAATGTTTCTCAAGACAAAAAAAGGTATCATTAGCTCCAAAGAGACCTATATGCCAATGGTATTTTGGTTTGAATTTTCTTAGAAAGGCTTTAATTTTTTTAGAAACAATCATTCCGCCCAATGTGAGCAGTACTTCTGGCTGAAGGTCTTTAAATCCTGATTCATCTAATGGTGCTATGATTTTATCTATTCCTGGAAAAATATCTTGATGATGCAAATTAGAGGTCGTTTCTGTAAAGACGATAACACTGTCATCATCTAAGAGCTCATTTATCCATTTTTGGTCCACGGAGTTTGGGGCCAACTCACCTACCAACACCATTTTTCTTTTGGCATTATGCCATATATCGGCACAAGATTTTAATTCAAACTCGTTTAAAATCTCTCGAGGATTATCGAAATTATAAGGTTTTGGCTTTATACTTGGTTCATCAAGTTTGTCGTACAAGGGCTCGTCAAAAGGAAGGTTTAAATGAACAGGCCCAGACTTTACTTTTGCTACACCTAAAGCTTCATTTATCTCTGCTTCATTGTAAGTTTGTATATCTTTTTGAAGACCTAAAAAACGCTCTATTTTATTTTCAATTGATTTTAAAATCGGAACTTCTACTTGACGATTGTTAGCGTCCTCCCTTATATCTAACTTTAAGTTTGCAGAATAATGTACATGAGGTCCATAAACATTTTGCTGTTTTATGGTTTGCCCATCTCCAATATCTATGAGATATTTAGGCCTGTCCGCAGATAAAACGACCAAAGGTATGTTACTGTAATAGGCTTCTGAAATGGCAGGGTAATAGTTTAACAAGGCACTTCCGCTCGTACATACCAAAGCCACAGGTTCTCTTAACTGTTGCGCCATTCCTAATGCAAAAAAACCAGCACAACGCTCGTCAACTATGCTATAGCAAGTAAAAAAGTCGTCATACGTAAAACCAATTGTTAAGGGAGCATTTCTACTGCCTGGTGAAATGACGATTTGAGAAATATCGTGCCTTTTACATAAGGCTACTGCTGTTTGGGCTAATGGAATTTTTGGAGACTTCATCGGCAGTCAAAGATAATGAAATACCTACGGTAATTATCCTAAGATTGTGCTAATTGTCTTGGCTTTATTCTGGGTTTCTTTATACTCGTCTTCCGGTAGGGAATCTCTTGTAACACCACCTCCTACATAGATAAAAGCCTTACCGTCCTTAATTTGCATACATCTTAAATTTACATAGAAATTAGAAGAGGTTTGCACAGATTTATAAGCATTGTTTTCAACATTTTGTCTGTTTCTATTGCGGAATTTAGTCGTTTTCAGATTTAACTCTCCCAAAAAGCCTGTGTAAAACTCCCGATTGTACCCTTCATGTTCCAAAATAAAGGCTTTCGCGTTTTCTTTTGGAAACCCACATACTGCAGGTGTAGGATGTAAAGCGTCGATTATATCTTTTAAGCTTGAATCCGAATCAAGATAACTGGTAAGTCTCGATTTTAAATGCCACAACTTACCAGCCTGTACAGATTCTGCCTTTGAAACGCTAATTGTGGTGGAAAATGGTTTAAGTTGTTCTTCGAGAAAATCGGTAACTATCTGTTGCTCCTCTAATTCTTTAGGACTCCAATTGGGCTCTTTGTTATTTTGCACGGCTTGGGTTCCAGCCAATGAAATAGCCGTTAGTTTGCGGCCCTCAATTTTGAAAAGAAGCTCTGGTGTGGCACCAAACCATAAACCAATTTTAGGATGATACCAACAATACACCATAGCGCTCTTGTAAGTACTTACAAGCTTCTTGAAGATGGTAATGGGATTTATAGTCTTAATTTCCTTATGCTCTACCCTAGACAGTACCACCTTACTAAAGCCTCCTTCTTTAATATGTTGTAATCCTTTAGAAACAAGCTCCATGTGCTTATTCTTTCCATTTGAAACCAATGTCTCATTGGACTCTTGATTATCATAATTAAAAGCATCTGTTATCTCAGTACTTTCAAATTTGCAGTTTGATTGTTGAAATAATACTGAAGGGCTTTTTAAATCAAATGGTGCAAATACAAATCCGCTTTCAGTAAAGGAATGAGTGAGAACTAAGGCATCATCCTCCTGAAGCCAACTCTTAATAGTTGATTGTATAGGCCTACTGTAAACGACAAAAGGTAGTTTAGACTTAAATTGTTTGTCTAGATTATTAAAGAATTCCTGCTGATTTAGCATTAACTATTCTTTTTTGGTAGCGTTATGGTAGATAATCTACAGATAGAAATTAAATTTTCGTCATCGTCGGTTACTCTAATATCCAATAGCTGAGTCGTTCTGCCTTTGTGCAAAAACGTTGCTTTGGCATAAACAAAACCATCCTTAACACTCTTAAGATGATTGGCAGTCACCTCCAGCCCACGTACAAAATACTTTTCTATATCTGTAAATATATGTGACGCAAAGCTTCCAACACTTTCAGCTAAGGCGGCCGTCGCTCCTCCATGTAGAACGCCATCGGGTTGATGCACCTTGGAAGTTACTGGCATTCTAGCGATCACAAAGTCGTCACCATAATCTATAATTTCTATATTCAAGGTTTCCATTAAGGTGTTTTTGCCTACAGCATTAACCTTTGCTAAGAATTCTTCTTTATTTTGTTGCATAGAAAACACTATTTTTAAAGTCGACTGCAAAGATACTTAGAATAATGAATTCCACTGAAAAAGATATTTCTTACACGAGTTACAACTCTTATTCCACATTGAATAACCTAAAACAAGACACACAAAGCGTTTGGTTTGTTTGCCATGGTATGGGTTATTTAAGCCGTTATTTTCTTAAGTATTTCAAAGGGTTGAATGAGCAAGACAATTATATTATTGCACCTCAGGCACCTAGCAAATACTACCAACAACCAAAAATGTACGTCGGTGCCAATTGGCTAACAAAAGATAATACATCACAAGGAGTGGGTAATGTCATCAATTATTTCGATGCTATATTTAAAAACGAAAGTCTTCCTCCAAAAGACAAAGAATTCATTGTACTAGGCTATTCTCAAGGTGTGAGTGTTGCGCTGAGATATTTGGCCAAACGACAAATCCAATGTGATAAATTGATAATTCATTCGGGAGGAATACCTAAAGAATTAGAATCACAAGATTTTGAGTATTTAAACCCAAAGTGCAAGGTCTACTTAGTTTATGGTAATAATGACGAGTATTTAACAGAGGAGCGTATAAAAGATGAAATTGAAAAGGCCAAGGCCTTATTCCCTAGACAGTTGAAAATATGCCCTTTTGAAGGTAAACATATGGTTAATGAAGATTTTATAAAAAATCTTTAAAAAAAGAGCAATAGAATACAACCATCTCGATAAAGCTAAAAATACTTAAGCTAAAATGCTCTTAAATCAAGAAAAACAAGAGATTACCGATTTTTTTTGGCATATATCATGAATAAGGGGATATTCCAAAGACAAACCCAATGATTCATGAAATTTAAACTAAGTATTATTGCTTTGAGCCTTTCCTTTTTCTGTAACGCTCAAACCATTACGGAAGACGACATGTTGCATTTTGCAGGAGGGGCGGCATTATCTACTGCCACCTATGCCATTGTTTATGGGCAAACAAAGAATAAAAGTAAAGCCTTTTGGTATAGCTTAGCGGTCCCGACACTTGCTGGACTTACAAAAGAAATTTTAGATGAAACTACTTTTGACGGTTACTTTGATGGTAGGGAGTTTGCCTCCACTGTTCTAGGCGGTTTAGTGGTTTCTTTAAGCTTTGATTTGTTTACTGGAAATAAGAAGAAAAAAGAGAAAGAACGACTTAATGCATTAAGATATAAGCCTATCAACAATTTCCTTGGTAGATAGAATCCGGTTGGTATGTTCAATACTTGGCCCGGCAACCCATACGGTTTTGTATGTAGCCTGCTTGGCAGCTTTTTCCGTTGCCTTCATACCAATTGAAAAACGAATCATTTTTACCCACTTTTTTAATTTCCTATTTTTATTGAGCAAGCGTTCAATCCAAGGTGATTTTGTCCCTATTTTTTGCACATAAGGTGTATTTATAACGGTACAAGGAGTCCCAGAGATACGTTCTGTCATAACTATATCCTCAGCGCCATAATCTACACAGGCTTGTTTATAGTCTTCCGTGACCTCAGCTTCCAAAGATGCAATAAAAGGACTGCCCACCGATACACCTTCTGCACCGTAAGAGAGCATTTTATCTAAATCTGCCTTAGTCCCAACACCACCTGCCGAAATTACTGGAATATTACAATTGGCATTTAATTGTTCTATTAAATCTTTCGGGTCAATATTACCGCGATGTCCTCCAGCCTCATTGTTCACAGCTATTAAGGCATCGGCACCAAGAGCCTCTACCTTCTTTGCAAAACGAAGATCGGTAACGTCGCAAAACACTTTGATACCTGCCCTGTGAGCTTTGTTAATTGTCTCTTCGGGATTGCCCAATGATGTGATTATAAAATCGCAGCCCAGCTCGCACAAAACATCTAACTGACCTTTATATTTAACATTAGATTTATTTACAATTAGGTTAAACCCAAAAGAACCGCCTTCAACCTTATTTTCCTTTAGCCTCAAAACTGCCTCTCTAAGCTCTTCCAAAGTTCTGTAATTCAAAGCTGGGATACAGCCAGCTATTCCAGCTTTCATTGCCTCTGTAACCATTGCTACATTAGACACCAAGAACATTGGAGCTTGTATAATGGGATACTTTATGTTGAGCACGCGTGTAAGTTCAGTTTCCATACAGCAAATAAGATATTTTTTAAATCCGTGAACAAATATAAATAATTATATTATGCATGCATAACAATCTAACACTCGAAGCGATAATAAGCACATTTAAGATATTTGGCCTCTGGAAATGTCGTTGGATGATCAATATCATGACCCGTGGTCTTGAAAAGATTATAAGGTCTTTGTGAATTATCCAGCACATTTTTAATGATATCGAAAAAGCTTTTTGAACTTACTCTCGAAGAACAAGAAGCTAAAACGAGTAAGCCCTTATGTGATGTCAATTTCAAACCTAATTGAGCCAACTGCCTATATTTCTTTTTGGCTATTTGAATTTCTGACTTTCGTTTTGCAAAACTAGGTGGGTCTATAACCACTACGTCAAAAGTTTTTCCTTCTTCTATAAGCTGTGCCAAAACCTTAAAAGCATCACCACAGATTGTGTAGTGAGCACCTTTAAAATTGTTAAGGTTAGCGTTTGATTTTGCCACTTCCAGTGCTTTTTCACTAATATCTACACTTGTCACTTCAGTAGCGCCATTGACCAAGGCGTGTACGGAAAAACCACCTGCGTAGGCAAAAACATCCAATACTGTTTTACCCTTGCTTAAGAGTCCAACTTGTCGCCTATTTTCCCTATGATCTAAAAAAAAGCCCGTTTTATGGCCTTTAATAACATTAGCCTTAAAATCAATATTATATTCTTTAAAATATACCTCTTCATCATCTAAAACACCTGATAAAACTTGTCCGTCTTCGAAATGTATATTTGAATTAACGTTCATTTGGCGACTCATCCTTAGCACTATAGCTTCAGGGTTAGTTAAGGCTTGCATAGCGCTAATTATACCTGATAAATAAGGCATCCATATTCTGGAATAAAGTTTTATGACTACAACTTGGTTATAAACATCTGCGATTAGACCAGGAAATCCGTCATTTTCTCCAAAAATTAATCTGTAGCTATTAGTGTGGGTTTTAAATAAGGGGATTCTTTTTGTGAAAGCGACTTCGATTTTAGACTTAAAGAATTCATTGCCGATTTTAACATTGTCCGAGCCACTGTAAAGAATTTTTATTCTTATCGGTGAATCTTCGTCATATAGACCCAAACCGATTAGTTGGTTTTTACGCTTATCAAAAATAACGGCTAAATCGCCCGTTTTGGCATCTTTCCCAATTTTAACTATGGCATCTGAAAACACCCAAGGATGGCCTTGCTTTACATAGCGTTCTCCTTTGGGCGTCAATTTTATGGCGACTTTTGAAACAATCATTATTACTATCGAAGTTATTTCAATTAAATATAAGTATTCATCTTCATAATTTAAATATTAAGTTCAATTACTCGTATTTGCTAGTATTTGAAAGGATTTTTGAATTATCTTTTAAATTTTATGATATATTTGAAATGAAGTATGAGAGAGATAGTCTTTGGTCCTTGAGCTTTTTTCCTAAATCCGCATTAAACGCACCTCTTATAAGATGAAAAATATTGTAATATATGGCGCTTCCGGTCATTCTAAGATGATAATTGATATCGTTCAGAAAACTATGGCTCATAACATTATAGGTTTTCTAGACTCATATAAGCCTGAGGGAGAAATTATATATGGTCACAAGGTGCTAGGCTCTCTCGAAAAATTAGCAGAATTAATAGAAAGTGAGAACATAACTGGGCTAGTAATTGGCATAGGAGATAATTACACACGTAAACTCTCCTTTGAAAAAATTGTGAAAATTGCGCCACAAATTGAATTTGTATCCATCGTACATCCCTCTGCTATTTTAGCTGAAGATATTAAGGTTTCAGATGGCACGGTAATCATGGCCGGTGTTATTGTAAATGCCAACGCCAGACTAGGAAAGTTCTGTATACTTAATACAAAGTCATCCTTGGGGCATGATTCAATTATGCATGACTTTTCAAGTCTAGCTTCTGGTGCAACAGTTGGAGGAAATGTGAGCATTGGCGAATGTTCTGCGATATGTCTTGCTTCATCAATAATCAATAATGTGTCTATTGGCAATCATACAGTTATCGGCTCCGGAGCACTTGTCGTTAATTCAATTGGAGATTTTAAGCAAGCAGTTGGTGTTCCGGCACATACCGTAAAAGACAGAGCTATTGATTCTGACTATTTAGACCGTAAGTAAAACCCAAATCAAATCTATGTTAATATGCCATTAAATTCTTTGCGACATAAAGCCTTTTGGCTTATGGATGGATTAAAAGGTGGTAAAATAAACAACAATCTTAACGAAGTTAAGCAAGGAGTTGAACAACCAAACTCTGAACATACCAGGCAAAGGCGTGCTAAATACTTAAAGCAGTTACTATCCCATGCTTCTACTACGACTGAATTTTACAATGATTTTAAAAACACAAAACATTTAGAAGATTACCCCGTAATACGAAAAACTGTTATTCAAGATAATTTTGACGCCTTTAGATCTTCATCCTTTATAAATGCTAATAACTATAAAGTTTCTACCAGCGGGTCTACGGGTGTTCCCTTCTTTTTATTTCAAGACAAGGGAAAAAGACAACGCAATCATGCAGATGTAATCTACTTTGCGGGAGAAGGAGGTTATAAAATAGGTAATAGACTTTACGAACTTGAGGTGTGGCGAAGCCACAACAAAAAAGGCAAAATAAAGTCATTATTGCAAAATATTGTTCAATTTGACATATCGAGACTTACGGATGAGAGAATCGAACAATTCTTAGGTTTGCTGAAGTCGGGTACAAGATGTAAGAAATCAATGCTTGGATTTGCCTCAGCCTATGAAATGATTGCTCAATATCTAGATAAAAAAAACATTACCTTATCTGATTTAGGTTTAATTGCTGCTATTGCAAATTCGGAATATCTCAATCCTTATACAAAATCTACATTAGGAAAACGTCTTAATACTCTGGTTTTATCGCGCTATTCAAGTGAAGAAATTGGCATCATTGCTCAACAAACGATCAAATCTCCTAATAATTTTGTTTTAAATCATGCGAGTTATCACATTGAACTCCTCAACTTTGATAACGATAGCCCTGTTATGCCTGGGGAGTTTGGTCGCATAGTGGTTACCGACCTTTTTAATTATGCCATGCCAATTATCCGCTACGATACAGGAGATATAGCCCAAAGGGGACAAACTCCTGAAGGAATTATGACCTTTGAACACATCGAAGGGCGAAAAATGGACTTAATTTACGATACCAATGGTAATGTTATTTCTTCATTTGTGGTGTACACAAAGTTTTATAAGTATTACCAACTTTTAAAGCAGTACCAGTTTATTCAGCAAGGACAAAAAGACTACGAAATAAAACTCAATTTACAAGGCGACAGTTTTGCTTTTGAAAACGAGCTCATAGCTGATGTGAAATCCGATTTTGGTGCAGATGCAAATGTCTATATCACTTATGTGGATGAAATACCGGCATTAGCTTCAGGTAAACGAAGAAAAGTAGTGAATAATTACAAAACATCCTAGCTAGTAGCGCGTGCCAAGGCCAAAATCTCATCTGTGAATTCACCAAATAATGGACCGTTTGCTATCTGTAAATCTACCCCCTGCCCAATCGTATTATATTCTATTAAAATAGGTTGGTTCTCCTTATTTAGACCAATATCCCATGAAATAATTCTAAAATGAGGAACAACGTGGTGCATAGATTTGACCATGTCCAATACTTGGTCGTAGTTTGGTATTTGACACGTTTTTAATTCAACCCCTGTTGGAGACTCTGTTACTACTTCATCTTTAGGACCGTACCCCTTTCCCTTTAACCAACCATCCGCTTTTATACCGCAGAATAAACCACCTTTTGAAAAATTATCAGTTGGACTACCTAGAGAACCAATTCTTAAAACCGAAGCAAGAACTTGGACTCCTTCATTATTTAAATAGGACATTACTCTTATAGTGTTTAGACTAGAAGGGTTCATTTTTTTTAATTGTGGACTCTGCTCTAAGAATTCTTGAACAACAAAGTCTTTACCATACCAAATAAAAACATCTTCTAGGCTAGAATCGTTTAAGGACGTTTTGGATTCTGCCATTTCAAATACATTAACCATATCTCCCCTACCAGTTTCTAAAGTTGGCTTTATTATAAGTTGACCTTTAATTCTTTTACATTCTAAGAGTGCTTCTTCAAGGCTCACCAATTTATCTGCTATGAAAAAGAACCCATTGATATTTTGCACAATTTTTCTTGGCTGATTGAATTCCCGAAATAGTTTATAACTTAAATTCTTGTCCTGCAATGCAGGCCATAATTTTTTATTATTAAGTTTAGCATCAATAAGAGGCTTAAAAATATCATAAGGGATATAGTTTTCATGAAATTCTCCATTCACACCTTTATAATATTGATGCCAATACGTATTTTTCAATTTATAACCCCTTTCCCTGAAGAATGCTTTCGCTTTTGCTATTTCTTCTAAACTTAGTTTTGGTAAGTTCTTTTTGTTCATTAGTGATTTCATGTAACGCCTAGTGCTAAATTCAAGCCTGAATTGACTATAGGCCTTATTTAGGGATATAAGTTTTTTTAAAAATAGCTTTTTGGATAATTGATACATGATTGGCTTATTCTAAGGTATCTGTTCTTATTTGGTTAATAATCATCAAGCTGCAGTCAGGATTTTAATCCCATTTCAAAAATTTCATCTGTGAACTTGCCGAATATTGGACCATTGCACATTTGTTGTTCAAACCCTTGATTATATGTGTTATACTCAATTAACACTGGCCTATTATGCTCGTTCATTGCAATATCCCAAGATATTAATTTAAAATAAGGCACTTTCAAGTGCATTAATTTTACCATCTGTATAATTGATTCATAATTGGGGATATCGTAACCCTCTAACATAATACCCGTCAAGGTCTTATCTAATATTTCCCCCTTTTTAGTGAACCCTCTGGATTTTAGCTTACCATTTTCATCAACACCACACATTAAGCCACCTGTGGAATAATTATCGGTATAACTACCTGAACCTCCTACTTTAATATTTACTGAAAGAACATGCGACCCTGATTGATTGAGATAAGAGACGACCCTAAATGTATTTAGGCTCTTTGGATTAAGTGCACTTAAAAAACTACTTTGTTTTACAAATTCTTGTACTACAAAATCTTTCTTATAAAAACTTAATAGCCCTTCAATAGTGTGTTTACGATAAGACGTTAAATCGCCAACTACTGAAAAAGCTAAAACCATTTTTCCTCTTCCAGTTTCAAGGCTAGGTTTTATTACAAGAAGTCTGTCATTACTTTTTATCCGTTTGACAGCTTTATCCTGGTCTACTTGTTTATTATTTATGTAGTAAAAACCATTGATATTCTGTACAATTGGATATGGCTGCTCAAATTCCTCAAAAATGCGATAATACAGGTTTTTATCGAGTAATGCCGGCCATTGAGTCTTCTGATTTAAAACTGAAGACAGATGGGTTTTATAAAAACCTCTAGGGATGTAAGAATTATACAATTTACCACTCCTAGCCTTGTAGTAAGCATGCCAATCAGTGTGCTTTAACTTATATCCTCTAGACTTAAAATAGTCCCGAACCTCAGCATCTTCTTTATCGGAAAGTTTTGGTATATTATAATAACGTAAATAACCCTTGATGCGCGCTCTGGAATTCATGTACTGGTTATAATCTAACACGCGCTTTCGAACGGAAGAAATAGGGCGCGAGAGGGATTTATTTATATAATGAATAACATCCATTTAATTGTAGAAAATTGCCCTTGTTTTCGTTTTAGTTAATCACTTATACGTTTTCAAGGTGAAGTTCAAAGTCAATTTTTTAAAAAACACAACGCTCAAGAAGAGTTTTAGGGGCTTGGATTTTAGTTTTTGCTTAAACCTAATCGTCGATTTGTTAAAGTACTCACTTATACTTAAAAAGGTGTCTACACCTTCATGTTCTAAATATGTGTAACTGTGGTACCGCAAAAAAGGAGCTATATTTTTGCCTCTATAATCTTCGAAAGTATACATGCTGTGTAAGTAACTTTCATTGGACTTAAGATTAAATTGACGCTTTCTAAAAGTAAATGATTTTCTTTTAATAAACATATAGGCGGCAATGTTCTCACCATGTTTTAAGCCAAAACACACCTCTCCTCTTTTTAAATCGGCGATTAAATCTTTTTGTTCAATACCAATTATGGTATCTTTAATGTAAAGTATCTCTTTCTCTCCGAAGACAGACAACTCAAAATCCTTGGAATCTCCTCTTATTTCTGGTGTATTAAATTTTTCGGTAGCTTCACGTACCAGATAATACGGCATTATATCAAACCCTAACTTTGCGAGATTATTCCTTACACCGTGCCAAAATAGACCATACTTTATAATATTGGTAATCCATTGAATTCTGTACTTTAATCCAGTCTTATTTCCTTCCATAAAGCTTTAGTTATAGACTCGCCCGTATTTACCATGACCAGGTTCCATGTCCATTTTCTTCCTGAATTCTGATGAAGACATAAGTTCTCTATTGTTCGCCTTTGCAATAACATGGATTCGCTCCAAAAGTTCTGAATTAGTGGCTAAGCGCGTCCGTTCTGCATCATACCAAATATTATCCTCAAGTCCAACTCTAACTCCTTTTCCAATAGCAATAGCTAATGAATTCATCATGAGCTGTCCATTTCCAATCCCAGCAATACTCACAAATGCATCATCCTGAACATCGTTTAACATGACTCCGGTATGGAGCAAGTTAGATTGTGCACAGGCAATATTTCCGAATAACAAGTTGTAGTATAAAGGTGCTTGAATAATTTTTTTCTTGACTAAGTACTTGCCAAAGTTTATCATACCTACGTCAAAAACCTCAAGTTCAGGCACAATACCTCTTTCCTTCATTACATTAGCTAGGTCCTCTATCATACTTGGGGCATTCATGCTAGCCACTTTATTAAAATTCAGTGAACTAAGAGTAAGACTTCCCATATCTGGCTTTAGATTACCTTCGAGATAAAGTACATCAGAACGTTTATCCAATGAATTAAAGTTCCTTCCGCTTAAAGAAGCACAAATAACCAAATCTGGGGCATATTTTCGTATACCTTCAATTATATTAGCATAGATTTCTTTTTTGTAGGTTGGAAATCCGGTGTCTTCTTCTCTAGCGTGAATATGCACCATGGTAATGCCTATTTCGTAAGCTCTATGAACATCTTCGATAATTTCGTCTACAGTTACTGGGACATGAGGTGTCATATCCTTAGTGGGAATCATTCCAGTTGGTGTAAAATTGACAATCAATTTTTCCATAATATAGATTTGGGTTTAACAACTTGAAACTAAATAATTCTATGATAACTATACAAATAAACCGATGAAATGAGAAAGATTTGCTATGAATCGTAACAATAAAAAAAGCGCAACCTATAATGATTGCGCTTTTATCATAGACCTTTCAAAAAAAGAATATTACTTCACTTCCTCAAAGTCTACATCTTCGACATCGCTATTTTCGTCGGATGGCTCACTGTTTTGACTTGCGTCTGGACCAGGTTGAGCGCCACCTTGTTGTGCTTCTGCCTGTGCTTTGTACATCTCTTCACTTGCTACTTTCCAAGCTTCATTTATTTTTTCTAAAGCTGGTTCCACAACAGCAACATCTTTAGACTCGTAAGCTTTTTTCAACTCCTCGAGAGCTTCTTCGATAGGTTTCTTTTTGTCATCAGATAATTTATCTCCAAACTCCTCAAGTTGTTTTTCGGTCTGGAAAATCATGGCATCTGCCTGATTCAGTTTTTCAGCCTTCTCTTTAGCTTTAGCATCTGCTTCTGCATTAGCTTCTGCTTCGGCCTTCATCTTTTTGATTTCTTCCTCTGTCAATCCAGAAGAGGCTTCAATCCTAATATCCTGAGATTTTCCTGTTGCTTTATCCGTTGCAGACACCTTAATAATACCATTGGCATCGATATCAAAGGTTACCTCGATTTGCGGTACACCACGTTTTGCTGGTGGAATACCATCTAAGTGGAAACGTCCTATAGTCTTGTTGTCTGCTGCCATTGGGCGCTCTCCTTGTAACACATGGATTTCTACCGATGGTTGATTATCTGCTGCAGTTGAGAACACTTGGGATTTTTTTGTTGGTATGGTTGTATTAGCTTCTATTAGCTTTGTCATAACATTACCCATGGTCTCAATACCAAGTGATAACGGTGTTACGTCTAAGAGTAATACATCCTTTACATCACCTGTTAATACACCACCTTGTATACCAGCACCTAAGGATACCACTTCATCAGGGTTTACACCTTTACTTGGTGCTTTTCCGAAGAATTTTTCTACGGCAGCTTGTACTGCAGGGATACGTGTAGACCCACCGACTAAGATTATCTCGTCGATATCACTTTTTGATAAACCGGCTGCTTTTAAAGCAGATTCACATGGCTCAATAGTGCGTTTTACCAAATCATCAATCAGCTGTTCAAATTTTGAGCGACTCAAGGTACGCACTAAGTGCTTTGGTCCGCTTGCCGTAGCTGTTACATAAGGTAAATTGATTTCGGTTTGAGATGATGAGGACAATTCTATTTTAGCTTTCTCTGAAGCCTCTTTAAGACGCTGTAAAGCCATTGGGTCTTTGCGCAAATCCATGTCTTCATCTTTCATGAACTCTTCTGCCAACCAGTCTATAATTCTTTCATCTACGTCATCACCTCCTAAGTGTGTGTCTCCATCTGTTGCTAATACTTCAAATACACCATCACCTAATTCCAAGATGGAAACGTCATGCGTACCACCACCAAAATCAAATACTACAATCTTTTGGTCTGTAGATTTTTTATCTAAACCATATGCCAATGCTGCTGCAGTAGGCTCGTTAATAATTCTTTCTACCTTCAAGCCTGCAATTTCACCTGCTTCTTTAGTAGCCTGTCTTTGGGCGTCATTAAAATAGGCCGGAACTGTGATTACAGCTCTCGAAACATCTTGTCCTAGATAATCTTCTGCGGTTTTCTTCATTTTTTGAAGAATCATCGCAGATAATTCCTGTGGCGTGTACAAACGGCCATCAATATCAACTCTAGGTGTATCATTATCACCCTTTACTACTTTGTATGGTACGCGTTCTGCTTCACTTTTAACTTCAGAATATTTATTTCCCATAAAACGCTTTATCGAATAAACCGTTTTGTTAGGATTAGTTACTGCTTGTCTTTTAGCAGGATCACCAACTTTAATCTCACCACCTTCCACAAAGGCTATTACAGATGGTGTTGTGCGCTTACCTTCTGCGTTAGGGATAACCACTGGCTCATTACCTTCCATTACGGAAACACAAGAGTTGGTTGTTCCTAAGTCGATTCCAATAATTTTACTCATAATATTTGTGTGCTTTACTTATTTTTAATTTAACTTCATCAACAATGAGTCAAGTATTATGCCATGACATAAAATATGACAGCTTGTCATAATTTTTTTAGCACATCCTCTGTTTTTGGTACGCGATTTGCTCTTAACAATTAAAATCTAACAATTATGAGAAATTTATTTTACCCTTTAGTACTACTAATTACTGTTATGTTCTCTTCCTGTGAAGGCCCACAAGGTCCTCCTGGCCCTCCAGGTTTCAATGGCCAAGATGGCCTTGATGCTGATGAATATGCTGCGCTCTCCTTTGAAAGAACCGTGAATTTTCAATATTTCAACGATTCTGGATTGCAAGAAGCAATTGTGAATTTACCGTTTGACATTTTAGACAGTGATGTCGTTTTAGTGTATCGTCTAGAAGCGATTGTAGAAATTGATGGCATTCCCACTGAAGCATGGTCTGCACTACCGCAAAACTTTTTTCTTAATGATACGGATATAATTCAGTACGTGTTCAACCACACTTTTGCAGATGTTCAATTATTGATTGACGGCAATTTTGATTTGTCGACCTTAGGACCCGACTTTACGCAAGACCAAGTCTTTAGATTCGTGATAGTGCCTGCAGATGCCATTAACGGTGTAGATGTTTCTAGCTTAGACACCTTGATGTCACTTGACAACCTTATTTGGATTGAAGAATAGAAAATTTGCTGTTTAAGTTTAAAAAGCCCTTTAATACGGGCTTTTTTTATGGCTTGTTACAATTGGACCTTCGTCTTGTGTCAATTAAATAAATGATTTTCCATCCTTCACTTTGCCTGATCAATTGAAAAGAGTTTACACCACAATGACTGAATGTTCCATTGTACCAAAACTCATAGGGCGTCCAGGCATTAGCCATGTCACCATCTACCTTAATGGTAAAATCCAACAATTTCTCTTGAAATGTGTTTTGCTTAGGTATACTTGCTATAGATTTCAAAAAGTTACCGAACTCTGTGGTAGTTAAAGTAGCTTCCCCTTCTTCATCCTTTACTATAGTTTGCATTACAATACCTTCCTTCACCATTGACCTAAGCGATGTAGTATCTTGCTGATGAAAGGCTTTAAAAAAATCGAGAATAGTCTGCTTTACGTCTTCAGAGGACACTGTTTGCGATGAGGCCATAAAACAAAAAGAACTCAATAGAATAACCAAAATATTTTTCATCTTACTACATGTTTTAATAAGTTACAACCATTGATTTTTGAAACCTATAATCAAAAGTTTAACAAATCTCATTATTTTTACAATCACTAATATAAACGATATGTCGACAGCAAAAAAAGGATACAAAAGAATCACGGTAAAAACCCTTGTAGATATGAAAGCCAAAGGCGAAAAAATATCTATGCTAACGGCATATGACTATACCATGGCGAAGATTGTTGACGGTGCAGGTATTGATGTTATTTTGGTTGGTGATTCTGCAAGTAACGTGATGGCTGGTCATGAAACAACCTTACCCATAACTCTTGATCAGATGATATATCATGCATCATCTGTGGTACGCGCCATAAGCAGGGCTTTGGTCGTAGTAGACCTACCGTTTGGAACCTATCAGAGTGACCCAAAAGAAGCTTTGCGTTCTGCCATTAGAATTATGAAAGAAAGTGGTGGCCATGCCGTAAAATTAGAAGGTGGCAAAGAAATCAAAGATTCCATAAAGCGAATTCTTAATGCAGGTATTCCTGTTATGGGTCATTTGGGTTTAACACCTCAATCTATCTATAAATTTGGCACCTACACGGTAAGAGCAAAAGAGGAAGAGGAAGCTAAACGCCTAAAAAGTGATGCTTTAATGTTAGAAAAAGCAGGCTGTTTTGCTATTGTTCTGGAAAAAATCCCTGCCAAACTGGCTCAAGAAGTCGCAGAAAGTCTCACCATTCCTGTAATAGGTATCGGTGCAGGTGATGGTGTTGATGGCCAAGTGCTCGTTTTACACGATATGATTGGTATGACTCATGAATTCAACCCAAGATTTTTGAGACGCTATATGAATCTTTATGAAGATATGACCAATGCTATTTCTCAGTATGTCAGTGATGTGAAATCCCTGGATTTCCCCAATGAAAATGAGCAGTACTAACCAAAGCGTCACTTTTAATTAATAGCTACAAGCATTTGTCTCAGAAAACAGTTTCTACACCCAACAACCTAAACGTTCTATACGAAGACAATCACATTATAGTCGTGAATAAACGAGCGGGTGATATAGTTCAAGGCGATAGAACTGGTGATATGCCATTGAGTGATATTGTAAAATCTTACCTCAAGTCTAAGTACAACAAACCTGGTAATGTTTATTTGGGCGTTGTACATCGACTAGATAGGCCAACCACAGGAGTTGTTTTGTTCGCCAAGACGAGTAAAGCCCTACCTCGACTCAACAAGTTATTTGCAGATAAAAAAACAACGAAAACGTATTGGGCCATTGTAAAAAATCCACCTCCCAATGCAGAAGGTACACTTACGCACTGGTTAAGAAAAAACCCAAAGAATAATAAGTCTACTGCCTTTCCGAAAGAAACAGAACATAGCAAAAAAGCCATTTTGCATTACAACCTCAAGAAGCGGTTAGACAATTATTACCTCCTACAAATTGAACTGGAAACGGGAAGGCATCATCAGATAAGGTGTCAGCTCGCTGCAATTGGCAGTCCCATTAAAGGGGATTTAAAATATGGATTTCCTCGCAGCAACAGAGACGGAAGCATTTCGCTACATGCCAGAAAATTAGAATTCATTCATCCTGTAAAGAAAAAAACTATCACGGTAATTGCGCCTGTACCAGACGACCCGATTTGGCAAGATGCCACCGACGATCAGTAGGAATAGTCTAAAATTAATTCGGTTCCCTGATTTAAGCTTGATTTAAGCTCATAGGCCGCATTAATCATTTGAGCTCGCTTTTCCATATTAATAAGGCCTGAGCTTTTTGTTGCTGAAGCCATATCAAATCCTTGACCATTGTCCTTTGCTCTAATGAATATACCATCTTTGTGATATTTAATTGAAATTTGAAGGCTATCTGCTTCGGCATATTTCAAGGTATTGGAAAAGAACTCTTGTAATATTCTAAAAAGAATAATTTCATCATTTTTATTCTCGAACATACGGCCTTCGCCTTCAACCTTTAAATCCACATTGAGCTCGGCCAGCTTGTTCAATCGCTTCACTTCATTAGTTAGGGTTGCTTCAAAGCCTTGGTAAAAAATAACGTCGGAATTTAAGGATTTTGATAGCGACCTTACCTCCTCTAAACTTTCCTTTAAAGCGAAAGACACTTCTTTAGCCTTAGGCTTTACAGAATCGCCAGCATTTTTTATAACACTATTCAATTGCATATTGGCATAAGATAGCATCTGACCAACATTATCATGGAGTTCCCTACCGATATGCTTTAAGGTCTCTTCCTGTATCTCTTGCTGGGTTTTAATTAATTCTTCATCAAATGCTTTTTGTTGATTAATCTTGTCTATTAACAACTGGTTTTTTCGTCGTTGAAAGGTTAAAAAGAATATCACAAATACAACCGAAAAGAACAAAACAAAAAATACCACGTAGGTAATTAGTGCGATTTCTTCAGCACCAATTGTTTCTTGTGATAAAGAGAGAATAAAAATGAAAATACGTAACATGTGTATAAAAGTACGTTAGCAATGGCCAAAAACAGCCTTCTAAATTCAACAAATTCCTTATTTATGGCCTTGTAATAGCCATCGAAAATAAATAATGGCGTAACACAGATGTTCCAAAGCATTAGTGCAACACTTATATAGAACATGTGCGACTTGTAAAATTCCAAAAATTTTTCACTGTTTAACAATTCCCTAAAATAGAGCAAAACAAAAATTAAAATTGCGAAGGTTCTGAAAGCATCTTCGTAAGGCAGATACATCTCAAAAAATCTACCACTAATAGCGTAATACATTAAGGCAAATACCGAACAGAGAACAATAATAAATGTTATTATTCTTTTACTTAACCGATTATTTACATGATTGCGATAGAACCATCCTAGTAAAATCAGTCCTACAAACCCATAAATATTGTACAGCCATGTATTTCTGCAAATTGGAGAATTCTTCAACCAAATAAACCAAGGCAAATCAAAATTGTACTGCATTATCATTGGGTATAAAGCAATGGTTTCTACAGAAATGGTAAGCCACAAATACCAAATAAATGGTCTAATACGCTCATCCTTAGTTTTAAGCCAATAGTATGATCCTGCCAATGCAGCGGCTAGCTCAAAATAATGATGAATATTAAACCACAAAATGAATTATTTTTATTTCTATGACAAATCTTACTGCGGGTAATTTGCGCTTGGTGGATTACCGTTTGACCCTTTATTTAAGCCATCACCACCAGGAATATCAATACTTCCCTGACGAAGAGAAAACATACTTCCCTCATCAACCTTTTTAACACCTGTTGGAATAAAAAACATGGTTGTTAAACCGGATTGTTTATCTTCTTGCGGGTAAGACCCAAGATAAACGCGAAGCCCATCAAGCTGGTAACCAAGTTCATTTGCTTGATTTTTGGCATAGTGTAAATACGCCTCAATATCCTTCAACGCATACCACGACGAGCGATTGTCTCCTCCATTGGGATCTTTTTTAAAGAGTGAATCGTTAATGATATTATACTTAATGTTGTAAGCTTTGTCCAATCGCATCGCTTCTGCCGGAGTAATAATGCCCTGAGGAAGGTTAAGTTGTTTTAATTCCATGGTCTCATCTTTTGAATTATAGAGGTAAGCAAGGACTGCACCTATTATTATGCCGAGGATTAAATAGAGAAAATTTTTCATGAGTATAGATAGTTTTATGTGATTAACGGAAATCTAAAGTAGCCAATCTCCTCTACATAAAAAACTTTAAATAATATTATTCTTACAATGAAACCCTTTTAGTCTAAAATTTACGCTTTTGCCAGCTTGTTTTTGACTTAAAGTATTCATCGCTCTTTGGGTTAACTGCAAAACCCTGGGATAACCACCTGTTGTTTGGCAATCCTTCATAAGCGCGATAAGCTTACCAGAAGGCGTTAATTGTACAGTGCCAGGAATAACAGGTCCTGTAATGATATTGTCCAAACTGTTAGGAACCAAATTTTCAAATTGGTAGGCCATCCGATTATTTAATCTAGAAATCTCAAAATCAGTGTTGCATAGTTTATTTTTTAGTTCTTGGCTCAGCATGTCATAATCCGGTCCAGGAAATACCTCTAATTGGGATTGGTGTAAATAATCATATTTAAATTTTAATTTGGCAAGTGGCGAAGGCATGCTCTTGGTAGCTGTTTGATAAGGAACGACATCCCCTTTCTTTATTCTTGCTTGCTTGGTAATTCCTTTATAAAAACTCCGACTGCCCAAAACCGTTTCACTTTTAAACCCTTCTTTTATGGCCAAATAAGAACGAACACCTATTTTGGCGGCGTGAAATTTCAAAATATCGTTTGCTTTTATGTGAATTACTTTATTGTGCAAAACTCGTGTTCCATTAATGGAAGGTTGCATATCAGCTCCAACAATGGCAATGGAAGTT
>CAZGDG010000037.1:21852-26740 GCA_964524415.1 uncultured Flavobacteriaceae bacterium | reverse complement strand
TGGTTATGGATGATGCAGAAATAGGTGAAGAATCGATCATAGGAGCGATGGCTTTCATCAAAGCAGAAACTAAAATTCCGCCAAGGAGTCTAGTTGTAGGTAACCCTGGTAAAATCATCAAACAGGTTTCTGATGAGATGATAGCCTGGAAAACAGCCGGCACCAAACTATACCAACAACTCCCGGCAGATTGTCACGAAAGCCTAAAGGAAGTGGAACCCTTAAGAGAAATCCCTGAAAACCGCCCCAAACAAGAGAATTTTTATAACACCTTGAATGAGTTTTTAGAGGGTAGAAAGTAGTGGAAAGTTAATAAGTATTATAAATACATAATAAAACTTAGCGCCTTTGCGAGATAAAAAGGATTAAAACATGAGTAAGAAGACTAAGACAACAGAAAAAATAGATTTTAAACTCCCCAAAATGGGCGAAAGCATCACCGAAGGGACTATCCTTAACTGGTTGGTTGAAGAAGGCGAAAACTTTGAAGAAGGCGATATCCTCGTTGAAGTTGGCACCGATAAGGTAGATAACGAAGTACCGGCACCATTTTCAGGTGTTTTAGTTGAAAAAAAATATGAACCCAAAGATGTAGTTAAAATAGGTGAGGTGATTGCCATTTTGGAGGAAGTAAAAGCCTCTCTCTCAAAGGCCTCTCACTCAAAGGCCTCTCACTCAAAGGCCTCTCCCCTAACCCCTCTCCGAAGGAAAGGGGAACAAAAAACCTCACACCCAAAGACCTCTCACTCATCCCCGGAAGCCTCACCCCCAACCCCTCTCCGAAGGAAAGGGGAGCGAAAGGTTTCTCCCCCTCGGGGAGACGGTAGAGGGGCTTTAGGGAGTTTTTACTCACCTCTTGTCGAAAAAATTGCCAAAGACTACCATATCAGTTACGAAGAGCTGGCAAGAATTCCTGCCACAGGCGCCAACGATAGGCTAAGAAAATCAGATATTTTTAAATATATTGAAGATGGAAGACCAGCTCAATTTGCTCAACCTGTTCCGGCACCACCACAAGGCTTTCAAGTTCCGGATTTAAAATTTGACAAAGGTAAAGGCCAAATAATTGAAATGGACCGCATGCGTCAAATGATTGCAGACCACATGGTCTATTCCAAGCATGTGTCGCCACACGTTACCGCATATGTGGAAGCCGATATGACCAACCTCGTAAATTGGCGAAATGAAAATAAAGTGGATTTTCAAAAACGAACCGGAGAAAAATTGAGCTTCACTCCTTTGTTTATTCAGGCTGTTACGAAAGCCATTCAGGATTTTCCAAAAATAAATTCTTCCCTCGATGGGAATCATATCATTGTGAAAGACCACATCAATATTGGGATGGCCACAGCTTTACCAAGTGGTAATCTGATTGTGCCGGTCATAAAAAACACAGATCAAAAAGATTTGGATCAGTTGGCAAAAGAAGTCAACAGTTTAGCAACAAAAGCCAGAGACAACAAACTGACCAGTGATGAAACCAAAGGCAGTACGTTTACCATTTCCAACGTGGGGACATTCGGTAGTTTGATGGGTACACCTATCATCAACCAGCCTGAAGCAGCTATTTTGGCTACAGGCATCATCAAAAAACGAGCGGAAGTGATTGAGAAAGAAGACGGCGATACCATAGAAATCCGTTCGATGATGTATTTGTCATTGTCCTTTGACCATAGAATAGTCGATGGATTCTTAGCCGGCAGTTTCTTAAGACGTATTGCGGATTATTTGGAAGACTATAAAAGTCTCTCGCAAAGGCGCTAAGTCGCAAAGTATATTTGAAAAAGTGAATCATGAATGAAAATCTACTTTCTAAAATAATTATAGATACAGCTTTTGATATATATTTTGAATTAGGACCTGGTTTATTGGAATCTGTTTACGAAGAAGTGCTTTACTATGAATTAATCTCACAAAATCTCTCCGTAGAAAGACAAAAAAATATTGATATTATGTGGAAAGGTAAAAAGCTTCCTATAGGTTTCAGAGCAGATTTAATAGTGAATAATAAAGTTTTAATAGAATTAAAATCTGTTGAAAAAATTGTACCTGTTCATCCAAAACAAGTTCTAACCTATTTAAGATTAACAAATTTAAAACTTGGGCTTTTGTTGAATTTTAATGAAGCTTATTTTAAACATGGTATAACAAGAATTGTAAATGAATTATAAATAAAAAATCTTTGCGCCTTAGCGGTTTTGCGTGAAACAATTAAAAAAGTATGATAATTAGACCTTTTCGACTTTGATAGAAACAAAAATTAAAAGTAACACCATAAAACCTTAGGGCCTTTGCGCCTTTGCGTGAAACTTTGCGCCTTTGCGTGAAACCAAAAAAAGTAAAATCTATGAATAAACAAACCATACTCAAAGCCTTTAAAAACTTAGTCACTGCCAAATCTATGGCCGAATTGTATGAAGAGAATTTTAAAGTCGTCTCTAAATACGTTCATGCGACCTCTCGTGGCCATGAAGTGATTCAAACTGCTGTAGGTATGCAACTTCAACCACAGGATTACGTCTACCCCTACTATCGGGATGACGCCATGTTGCTCGCCATAGGCATGCAGCCTAAGGATTTGATGCTTCAACTTCTAGCGAAAAAAGACGACCCCTTCTCAGGTGGTCGAACCTATTATTCGCACCCGAGTTTAAGAGATGAGGACAAACCTAAGATTCCTCATCAAAGCTCAGCAACAGGCATGCAAGCTATTCCAGCAACAGGCGCAGCATTAGGATTAAGATATATGGAAGATGTAAGTTCGAAAGCCCATTCCTTTGGAGAGGGTTTGGGAGAGGCCGTTCCCCCTTCGGAGGAAAGGGGGCTTGTCGTCTGCTCTTTAGGCGACGCCTCTGTGACTGAAGGCGAAGTCGCAGAAGCCTTTCAAATGGCAGCTTTAAAACAATTGCCGATTATTTACCTGATACAGGATAACGAGTGGGATATTTCAGCCAGTGCTGAAGAAACCCGTGCCCAAAATGCATTTGAATACGCCAAAGGGTTTCACGGCTTAGAAGCCATCAGCATAGACGGAACTGATTTTGAAGAGTCCTATTCAACTTTAGAAAAAGTGATTGAAACGGTAAGAACCGAAAGGCGTCCGTTTTTGATTCACGCCAAATGCCCTTTATTGAACCACCATACCTCTGGTGTCCGAATGGAATTTTACAGAGATGATTTAGAAGAATCTCGACTTCGTGATCCGTATCCAAAGTTTGTGGAATTGATGAAAACTAATGGGTTTTCAAAAAAAGATATAGACGAGATAGAAAACCTAATCAGAGTTAAAGTCAAGTCAGATTATGAGGAAGCTTTAGCTGCTGAAGATCCGAAACCTGAAGATCTATTTACACACGATTTTGCTCCTACTCCGATTGCTGAAGAAGTTGGCGTCCGTTCACCTGAGGGAGCAGAAAAAGTGGTGATGGTTGATTGTGCTTTGTTTGCCATTGAAGAATTAATGCAAGAACATCCTGAATGTTTACTCTATGGTCAGGATGTTGGCGGCAGATTAGGAGGCGTGTTTCGTGAAGCGGCGACTTTAGCACAGAAATTTGGAGACCATCGGGTCTTTAATACGCCAATTCAGGAAGCTTTTATTGTGGGTTCAACCGTTGGGATGTCGGCCGTTGGCCTAAAACCGATTGTGGAAGTACAATTTGCAGATTACATATGGCCTGGACTAAATCAGTTGTTTACAGAAGTGAGTAGAAGTTGTTATTTGTCCAACGGCAAATGGCCGGTGTCCATGATTCTTCGTGTTCCAATTGGCGCCTATGGCAGCGGTGGCCCCTACCATTCGTCTTCAGTGGAGAGTGTGGTAACCAATATCAGAGGCTTAAAAATCGCCTACCCCAGTAATGGAGCCGACCTGAAAGGCTTGATGAAAGCTGCTTATCATGACCCCAATCCTGTGGTCATTTTTGAGCATAAAGGCTTGTATTGGAGTAAAGTACCGGGCACAAAAGGAGCGACAAGCGTAGAACCCGACAAAGATTATGTGCTTCCCTTTGGAAAAGCATGGGTTTTACAGGAAATATGGCCTAAGGATGAAGAAGAAACCTTAAGTATCATCACCTATGGCATGGGTGTACACTGGGCGGTGAACGCCTCAGCTGAACTTGGCATTGAAAATCAAATTGAGATTGTAGACCTCAGAACTTTACACCCGCTTGACGAAGAGACCATTTACAAATCCGTCAAAAAATGTAAGAAGTGTTTGGTGGTGACTGAAGAGCCTTCAGATAATACCTTTGCCAGGGCTTTAAGCGGTAAGATTCAGGAAAAGTGTTTTCAATATTTAGACGCTCCGGTAATGACGATTGGCTCTGAAAATATGCCGGCAATTCCTTTAAATTCAACATTGGAGCAAACCATGATTCCGAGTACGGAAAAGGTAAAGACGAAGATAGAGGAGTTGTTGAGATATTAATGCTGCAATTTACTAATTCTGAAAGTCTAAAAAATAGTCGTTTATGGCAGAAATTTGAAGATTTGAAAATGCGAGGATTTGAGGATAAATATTGAAAATCTATGCTCCTTTGCCTGAAGATTATAAACATTAAGACATTAAGGAATATTAAGACTTTGCGGGCTTTGCGTGAAACCTCTTACAGAAATAACTTGGCGACTTAGCGGCTTAGCGTGAAAATTTTAAACATTAAGAAATTAAGGAACATTAAGACTTTGTGGGCTTTGCATGAAACCTTTTACGGAAATAACTTGGCGACTTACCGGCTTTGCGTGAAAATTTTAAACATTAAGAAATTAAGAAGCATTAAGGCTTTGTGGGCTTTGCGTGAAAGCTCTTACGGAAATAACTTGGCGACTTAGCGGCTTTGCGTGAAAATTTTAAACATTAAGAAATTAAGAAGCATTAAGGCTTTGT
>CAZGDG010000037.1:5649-21752 GCA_964524415.1 uncultured Flavobacteriaceae bacterium | reverse complement strand
ATTTTAAACATTAAGAAATTAAGAAGCATTAAGGCTTTGTGGGCTTTGCGTGAAACCTCTTACGGAAATAACTTGGCGACTTACCGGCTTTGCGTGAAAATTTTAAACATTAAGAAATTAAGAAGCATTAAGGCTTTGTGGGCTTTGCGTGAAAGCTCTTACGGAAATAACTTGGCGACTTAGCGGCTTTGCGTGAAAATTTTAAACATTAAGGAATTAAGGAACATTAAGACTTTGTGGGCTTTGCGTGAAACCTCTTACAGAAATAACTTGGCGACTTAGCGGCTTCGCGTGAAAATTTTAAACATTAAGAAATTAAGCGGCATTAAGGCTTTGTGTAAAACTTAACACAAAAATTTCTCTTCTCACAAACTTATTTAAACAAATCTGAGTGCGAACCAATCCTAATTAACTTGATAACATTGTCGGCATCGATTTGAAACCAAATAATAAGTAAGTCGGGTTTAATATGACATTCCCAATGGTCTTTGTAGTTTCCCTTTAAAGGATGAGGCTTCATGGCATTTGGTATTTCGGTCACACCACCTTTTTCGAGCAATTTCAATACACTCACAATAGAAATAAAATCTTTAGAGTTCTTTTTAATTTTCTTTAAGTCCTTCTTAAATTTAGTGGTAACCTCTAGATGATACATTTTATAGATTTTTCAGCCACTGATCTAGATTTTCAATTTTTTCTAGTTTTTTATGCTGAGCTTCATTTATAGCAGCTTTTGTGTCTTCATTTGGAAGTTTACCAACATCCTCATAGAGTAATTTTTCAATGTAATTATTAAGACTTCTGTTGTCTGCCTTTGCTTTTGCTTTTAAAGCTTCCAAAAGATCTTTATGTAACCTCACGGCTGTTTGCACTTTTGTTTTCATTATAAATAACAATATGTTATACAAATATAGTCATTTATATAACAATATTGTTTTCAAATGAAAAAGTGTTTGATTGCTGTGCGTGAAAGTTTTTAACATTAAGGCTTTAGAGGGTAGTTAGTAGAGGGTAGTGGTTAGTCTTTAGCTTTTAGCCTTTAGCTCTTAGTAAGCAGTTTTAAATTCTTACTATGTACTAAATACTTAATAATTAATACTTTGTACTTTAAATATTAAGACTTTGCTGGCTTTGCGTGAAACCTCTTACAGAAATAACTTGGCGACTTAGCGGCTTTACGTGAAATTTTTAAACCTTAAGAAATTAAGCGACACTAAGATATAGTTTACTTTACGTGAAAGTTGACAAAAAAGGTTTCAAATTTTACTAAGCATTAAGAAATCAGCATCAAGGGTATCCTAATTATCATGTGACTTCCTCGTACATTCGTTAATTTTGTACACAAAACTTTGCTATGATGCTCAAAAACCAACTTTCTAAATCTACAAGCCCTTATTTACTTCAGCATAAAGACAATCCCGTACATTGGCAAGAATGGAGTGATGAGGTGTTGCAGATGGCGAAAGACCAAAATAAATGTTTACTGATTAGTGTAGGCTATTCTGCTTGCCATTGGTGCCATGTTATGGCACACGAATGCTTTGAAGACGAGCAAGTAGCAGCTATAATGAACAAATATTTTATAAATATCAAAATCGATCGAGAAGAACGACCGGACATCGATCAAATCTATATGGAAGCTGCGCAATTATTAACCGGTCGCGGTGGCTGGCCGCTAAATGCTTTCGCCTTACCGGATGGCAAACCCTTCTACGCCGGCACCTATTTTCCAAAAGACAATTGGATGAGCATTTTAAAGAATATTGCAACCGCCTATAAAGAACAACCACAAGCGCTGATCAAAACTGCAGAAATACTTACAGAAGGTATAAATAATCAAGATGTTTTTATAGACATCGACAGAGATAACCTTCAGCAATCTGAGGAAGAATTGACCAACTCGTATGAGAAATGGTTTAAGCATATCGATTTTAAGGATGGCGGTATTGACAAAGCGCCAAAATTTCCTATGCCGGTGGTTTGGCAAAGCTTACTTGATTATCATATAGTTTATAAAAATCAAGATGCCCTAAACGCTACTACATTAGCCCTGGATAAGATGTACAAAGGTGGTATATACGACTGGGTTGGTGGTGGATTTGCCCGCTACAGCGTAGACGGGTATTGGTTTGCGCCTCATTTTGAAAAAATGCTATACGACAATGCACAACTGGTTTCTTTGTATGCAGATGCTTATAAAGTCACAAAAAATAATGATTATAAAGACTGTATCGAACACACCATAGCCTTTTTAAATTCGGAACTAAAGCATAAACAGGGAAGCTACTACTCCGCTCTGGATGCTGATTCTGAAGGTATTGAAGGACTATACTATACCTGGACTATTACCGAACTGCAGAAAATTTTAGATGAGAAGGAGTTTAAAATAGCTAAAGCATACTTTGGTCTAAAAGCCAATGGCAATTGGGAAAATAAATTAAATATTTTAGCTGAAGTCAAGCCTCTTCACCAACTTGCTGAAGACTTTAAAATTTCTGTAAGCGAAGCAGAAAGCATTCTTAAAAATATAAAGTCTACACTTAAGGCTCAGAGGAGTCATCGTATCAGACCAGGATTAGATCATAAAATTATTACAGCGCATAACGGTATGATGATTAAAGCTTTAGCAAAAGCTTACACGGTAACAGGAGAGTCATCCTACAAAAATATGGCAATAAATCTGGCCGGCTACATGATAGATAAAGCTGCTGATGATGGATATATGCTAAAGAGAATTCACGAAAACACCAATAGTCTGGGTTTTCTGGATGATTATGCCTTTTTTATTGAAGGTTTGATACATGCCTACCAAATCAGTTTCGAGATAGACTTACTAAATCAAGCTAAAGCCTTTACCCGTTACACATTAGAAAATTTTTATGATGAAGAGAAGCAGCTATTTTACTACACACCACACTCAAACAGACTGATTGCCAGAAAAATAGAATACAGTGATAACGTTATCCCATCCTCAAATGGCGTAATGGCAACAAATTTGTGGCTGTTAGGGCATTTAACTTCGGATTCCGGATTTATAACTATTTCTAAGGGAATGCTCCAAACCGTCAAACCTTTTTTTGAAGAATTTAAAATGTATTTCGCATTGTGGCATCAATTAGAAATTGCTCAACAAAGAGGTCAGATTGAGGTAGCTGTAACTGGTCCCAAGGCTATAGAAAATAGTCTTAAACTTCAAAAAAACTACTTTCCTTACACGAGTTTTTGTGGAGGAAATGATGAAAACCTACCCCAATTAAAGGGTAAAATTAAGCCTGAAGAAGACCAAATTTTTATTTGTCAAAATCAAACCTGCTATTCACCATTTTCAAATCCGGATGAAGCGTTAAAAATGTTAAAATCCATGTTTAAATAGTCATTTCAAAAAAGCGTCTTAAGGCCTATATTTAGGGGAATTATTTTATTTTTTTATTCTAACTATTTCATTTATAAATACTTATTAAAAGCCTATAAATCAGTATAGTTAACTAAATGTTGAAAACCTTGTTGAAAACCGACAGCCGATTAAATTTCAAAACTTGATTTATTTTAGATATTTGCTAGTCCTAAAACAAAAAACATAAACCTAAAAAACAAAATCAATATGGCAGCTGTGGAACCGATTTTAAATGAAAATAAGGATAGATTTGTAGTATTCCCTATCAAACATCACGACATCTGGGAATGGTATAAAAAATGTGAAGCAAGTTTCTGGACCGCGGAAGAAATCGATCTACACCAAGACATCACTGACTGGAATACTAAACTTACGGCAGATGAGCAATATTTTATCAAACACATTTTAGCATTTTTTGCAGCATCTGATGGTATTGTGAACGAAAATTTGGCTGAAAACTTTGTAAACGAAGTGCAGTACACCGAAGCAAAATTTTTCTACGGTTTTCAAATCATGATGGAAAACATACATTCTGAAACCTATTCTTTGCTCATCGACACTTATGTTAAAGATGAAAAGGAAAAAGATGTGCTCTTCAAAGCCATAGAAAATTTTCCGGCAATCAAGAAAAAGGCAGATTGGGCCCTAAAATGGATTGAAAGTCCAAGCTTTGCTGAGCGCCTTATAGCCTTTGCAGCTGTTGAGGGTATATTCTTTTCTGGTGCATTTTGCTCAATTTTTTGGTTGAAAAAAAGAGGATTAATGCCGGGACTAACATTTTCTAACGAATTAATCTCTAGAGATGAGGGCGTTCACTGCGATTTTGCCGTACACTTACACAACCACCACCTGATTAATAAAGTATCAAAAGAGCGTATTAAAGAAATTATTGTAGACGCCTTAAATATTGAAAGAGAGTTTATTACAGAGTCGTTACCTGTGAGCTTGATTGGCATGAATGCAAAATTGATGACACAATATTTGGAGTTTGTTACAGATAGACTCTTAGTCGAATTGGAATGCGATAAGGTGTATAACGTATCTAATCCTTTCGACTTTATGGACATGATATCGCTTCAAGGTAAAACCAATTTCTTCGAAAAACGTGTTGGTGAATACCAAAAAGCAGGTGTGATGTCTAAGGATAAAGAGAAAGATAACAAAATAAGTTTTGACGCAGATTTCTAGGCATCTGTATTTAGTATAGATGCTATAGGTTCTCCGGATGTTATAGATGCTATGGATATTATAGCGACTGTTGTATTGTCTTAGTTTTCTTAAAAGAAAATTTAAAAATCTAAAACAATAGAATCAAAAGCATCAGCATCAACAACATAAACAAAAAAAGGATCAATTGTATCCATAGAAATAACTAAAATTAACTAATTAAAAAACTAAAACCTTTTCGCAATGCACGTAATAAAAAGAAACGGACAGAAAGAACCTGTGATGTTTGACAAAATAACGGCCAGAATAAGAAAATTGTGTTATGGGCTAAGCCCGCTTGTGGAGCCAACTAAAGTAGCAATGAAAGTTATTGAAGGGCTATATGATGGCGTGACCACTAGTGAGTTAGACAATCTTGCTGCCGAAGTTGCTGCAACAATGACGACTACACACCCGGACTATGCTCAGCTTGCTGCCCGTGTTTCCGTTTCCAATTTACATAAGAATACAAAAAAGACGTTTAGCGAGGTGATGGCTGACTTGTACGAGTACGTTAATCCGTTGACGGGCAAAAAAGCACCTTTACTTTCAGACGAAGTTTACAAGATTATCCAAGAAAATAAAGACAAGCTGGATTCAACAATCATTTACAGCAGAGATTTCAACTACGATTACTTTGGATTTAAAACTTTAGAACGCTCTTACCTTTTAAAAATTAATGGTAAAATAGCAGAAAGACCTCAACACATGCTTATGCGTGTTTCTGTAGGTATACACCTGGACGATATTGCCTCTGCCATAGAAACCTACGAGCTGATGTCCAAAAAGTATTTTACACATGCAACGCCTACACTTTTTAACGCTGGTACACCAAAACCGCAGATGTCTTCTTGTTTTTTACTTACAGCAAAGGAAGACAGCATAGACGGCATATACGACACTTTGAAACAAACTGCTAAGATCTCTCAGTCTGCTGGTGGAATAGGCTTGTCTATACACAACATTAGAGCTACAGGGTCCTATATTGCCGGAACCAATGGTACGTCTAACGGTATTGTGCCAATGCTAAGGGTATTTAACGACACCGCACGTTATGTAGACCAGGGTGGCGGAAAACGAAAAGGCTCATTTGCCATTTATCTAGAGCCTTGGCATGCCGATATTATAAATTTCTTAGACCTAAAGAAAAACCATGGTGCTGAAGAAATGAGGGCTAGAGACCTTTTTTATGCCATGTGGATTTCAGATTTATTTATGAAGCGTGTAGAAGAAGATGGGCCTTGGACACTTATGTGCCCTAACGAATGCCCAAATCTTTACGACACTTATGGCGATGAATTTGAAGCACTTTACACCAAATACGAAAGTGAAGGCCGAGGCAGAAAAACCATAAAAGCCCGAGAGTTATGGGAAAAAATCTTAGAAGCTCAAATTGAAACCGGCACACCTTATATGCTCTACAAGGATGCCGCAAACAGAAAATCTAACCAAAAGAATTTAGGTACAATTCGATCTTCTAACTTGTGTACAGAAATATTAGAATACACAAGTCCGGATGAAGTTGCCGTTTGTAACCTGGCATCTATCGCTTTACCAATGTTTGTTAAAAACGGTGAATTTAACCATAAGGAACTCTATAGAATTACCAAAAGGGTTATTAAAAACCTAAATAAGGTGATTGATAGAAATTACTATCCTGTGAAGGAAGCCGAAAACTCAAACATGAGACATCGTCCTGTAGGCCTAGGCATACAAGGACTTGCAGACGCTTTTATTCTAATGCGTCTACCTTTTACCTCCGACAAAGCTAAAAAACTGAATCAAGAAATTTTTGAAACGCTTTACTTCGCTTCGGTTGAAGCCTCATGGGAATTAGCTAAAATAGAAGGTCCCTACTCTACTTTTGAAGGGTCTCCAATAAGTCAAGGTGAATTTCAATACAACATGTGGGGTCTTAAAGATGAGGAGCTTAGTGGCAGATGGGACTGGAAAAAGCTACGAGAAAATGTAATGAAAGATGGCGTAAGAAACTCGCTTTTATTAGCACCGATGCCGACAGCTTCAACTTCTCAAATCCTGGGTAACAACGAGGCATTCGAGCCTTACACGTCCAACATTTACACCAGAAGAGTGCTTTCCGGAGAGTTTATTGTTGTGAACAAGCATTTACTAAAAGACTTAGTAGAAAGAGATCTTTGGACAGACGATGTAAAAGATGCCATCATGCGTGCAAACGGCTCTGTTCAAAATATAGATATCATCCCGGAAGATTTAAAAGAATTGTACAAAACCGTTTGGGAATTATCTATGAAAGATATTATAGACATGAGCCGCCACAGAGGTTATTTTATAGACCAGTCGCAATCCCTTAATCTCTTTATGGAAGGCGCTACATTTGCGAAGCTAACCTCTATGCACTTCTACGCCTGGAAGAGTGGACTTAAAACCGGTATGTACTACCTAAGAACAAAATCTGCAGTAGATGCGATTAAGTTTACTCTTAAAAATGATAAAAAACAGCAGCAAATACCTCAGGAATCAACAGAGAATGTGGCTATGGCTAACGCGCAAAAGCTAAAACAGCATCAAGCTAAAACGGTTGTGGCGCCAGAAAATTCATCTCTATCTCCAGACGAATTAAAAGAGCTGATTGCACAATCTAAGGCTTCTGAAGGCGACGACTGCCTGATGTGTGGGTCTTAGACCAAAGCGCATTTTAACACGTTAGAAAAAATCCGGAAGCATGTATGTCTTTCGGATTTTTTTGATTTTAAGCCTTTATTGTAACCACAGCATGATATATTTGTGCGGAAATAACAGATATTGGAGCGATGATAAAACACCTTGTAAAAACAGCAAAAGCGAATGGAATGAAGCACCTGTTTTTAAAGATATACCTTGTGAGTACATTAATTTTAAGCATAAGCTGCGAGACGGATGATGGCACTTCTTCGCAGGATGGTTATCAAATTAAAATGTTTTCCGGACTGAATAGATTAGGGTCCACGACCAATGCAAATGGTGATTCCTTCTACATCAGGTCTAACCCTGAAAGCAACAGTTTAGATTTCATGAAAATTGATAGTAATGGAAATACGACAACAACCGATATCACCAATGCGCTTTTTAATGAAATAAATGGTGAGCTCTTAAGTGGTTTTATGATGTTTGATTACAATAATTCGATCATAGCCGTAACGGAAGAGTTTTTTGATACTAATGATAAAGCCATCATATACATGCGCTTTGATTATAACGGGAGTTTACTGAACTTTCAAACGGTAGACCAAATCGTGACAGATAGAATGTCTTACATCCGAGTAAAACGACACGACAACGGATTTTATTTCTTCTACAAGCCTAATGGCGAGGGTACTTTTTACTTAAAAAGTTTTGACTTTGAAGCTAATCTTATTGACGATATAGCGATGAGCACTCAACAGCTGGCTTCAGACATTGGAGCTAATTATAGCGATGTGACGTACGACAACCAAAACATCTATTTTATTGGCAATTTTCCTGAAAAACAATTTATAGTGGGCTACGATAATGCAAACAACCTTATCACCTCTAAGTTTTGGAACGAAACACTCGAAAATCCCTGGTCTATCAACCTGGCAGTCATGCAAAATAAAATGATCCGGTATTATTATGAAAACAACGATTTTGATTATGGCAATGGGGTCTTCGAAGTGTATAGCATGAGTGGCGAACTCTTAAATTCGACCACATCGCAGCAGGTGTTGGTTTATTACAACTTAAATTCTTCCGGCCATCTTATGTATGTGGCTTACGATATATTTGACAGCAAAGATTTAGACCTAATGGTTTTAGACGCTAATCTTGACGTGATATACACCAAAAATTTTGGCGGCGACAATTCTGTAGACGACGGTGGCAACTCTTTAATCTATTCCATATACGAAACTGCCAATGTGTACACCGTTTTTGGACAAACGACCACTAATAATAATGGCGACTTCAACCTACCGCAAAATACAGGCAGCTTTGATGAGTTTATGGGTATATTCTACAAAAATTGATTGTAGCTGATTTTAACACAACCCTCTTTCTAGCGATGTTTTGAGGTTGAAATACCCGGATACAGCAGCTAAAAATAGTCGTACTGGAATTGAAAAATCGTTTACCTGAGTAGTCTTTATCCTTGACGATTTTTTCTTAACTGGTCCTTATAAAAACCATTGGAGATGGCCAACTAGACGTTTCAAAAAAAAAGGTGATACCGAAACTTCGATACCACCTTGAATGTTTTAACTCATTATTTTCTATTGTTCTTTATCGGAATTCGTGAAACATTTAAATAAAAATGCCCCGTATTGGAAGACGAGGCGGCTTAAATGTTTTCACAACGGAATAATCCTTATTGTGAATTGCTTTCAGTTATACAAAAGTAGATAAACATAACTAATTATTTATGACAAATATCATAATATGTAATAACTAATCTTTATACATTACAAACCTTTAATTTGAAACTATGAAACGTATTTTAGGATTGGATTTAGGCACAAACTCGATTGGGTGGAGCTTAATAGAACATGATTTTATTAGAAAAGAAGGAAATATTAATGATATGGGGGTACGCATTATCCCAATGAGCGCAGACATTTTAGGAAAATTTGATGCTGGGCAATCTATATCACAAACAGCAGAAAGAACAAATTATCGTGGTGTAAGACGTCTATACCAAAGGGATAACCTTCGAAGAGAACGTCTACATCGTGTATTAAATATTCTTGGTTTCTTACCACAACATTATGCCGAACATATTGATTTTAAAAAGTACTTAGGTCAATTTCGAGATGGAAAAGAAGCTAAGCTCAATTATAAACCCCTTTCAAATGGTAAGTACGAGTTTATATTTAAAGCATCTTTTAATGAAATGGTCGAAGATTTTAAAAAATCTCAACCTAAATTATTTTATGTAAAAGCAAATGGTAAAGAAACCAAAATACCTTATGACTGGACACTCTATTATTTACGCAAAAAAGCGCTTTCTCAACCATTAACCAAACAAGAGTTGGCTTGGGTAATTTTAAATTTTAATCAAAAGCGCGGGTATTATCAATTACGTGGTGAAGAAATAGATGATAAAGAAAATAAGCAATTCGTACAGCTTAAAGTTAAAGAAGTTATCGATTCGGGTGATACCATAAAAGGTAACGTAAAGTATGATGTCATATTCGAAAATGGTTGGAAATATGATAAACAAGTGGTTAAAACTGAAGATTGGATAGGTAGAACAAAAGAGTTTATAGTAACTACAAAAACGCTAAAAAACGGAGACATAAAACGGACTTATAAAGCCGTTGATTCTGAAAAAGACTGGGCAGCTATAAAAGCAAAAACCGAGCAGGATATTGAACGCTCCAACAAAACGGTTGGTGAATTTGTTTATGAAGCATTACTTAAAAATCCTACACAAAAAATAACAGGGAAACTTGTAAAAACCATAGAACGCAAATTTTACAAAGCGGAATTAAAAAAAATACTAATTAAACAAATTCAGCTTCAACCCCAACTTTTTACAACCGAATTGTACGAAGCATGCATTGAGGAATTATACCCAAGGAATGAAGCACACCAGAACACCATAAAAAATAAAGATTTTGTTTACTTGTTGATGGACGATATTATTTTTTATCAGCGCCCGCTTAAAAGTCAAAAATCTAATATTTCTGGTTGTCAGTTAGAGCAACGCATTTACCTCAAAACCAACAAAGAAACAGGTAAAAAAGAAAAAGCTAAACAGGCTGTAAAAGCCATTCCAAAATCACATCCTTTATTCCAGGAATTTAGAACTTGGCAATGGTTACAAAACCTTAAAATCTATAATAAAAAGAATATCGAAAATGGCGATCTGGAAGATGTAACACATCGGTTACTACCGGATGAAGATAGCTGGGTGGCTTTATTCGACTTTCTGAAAAATAGGAAGGAACTAGAACAAAGTCAGTTTATAAAATATTTCATTGATAAAAAGCTCATTATTAAAAATGAAAAAGACCAGTACCGCTGGAACTATGTTGAAGATAAAAAATATCCCTTTGCTGAAACAAGAGCGCAATTTATTACTCGCTTAGCAAAAGTGAAAGGTATTGACGATATCGACATCTTTTTAGACGAAAAAACACAACTCGGCAATAAAGAGAACAATCCATTTCTATCTAGAATTGAGCAATTGTGGCATATCATCTATTCGGTAACAGATATCAATGAATATAAATCTGCATTAGCAAAATTTGCTCTAAGACACCATTTGGATGAAGATACTTTTGTGGATAGTTTCATCAAATTTCCCCCTTTCAAAAGTGATTATGGTAGTTATTCTAAAAAAGCCTTAAACAAATTATTGCCTTTAATGCGAACAGGTAAATATTGGAGCGAAAATGATATTTCAGACAAAGTCAAACATCGTGTTTCTAAAATTATAGAACGTGTTGATTCGCTGCAATTAAAAGAAGATTGTTCTTCTAAAGAAATAGCAGAAGCATTAACAAATGTAAGTGATGATGATATAAAAAAACAGCTTATCAAAAGTTTTATTCCGTTTAAAGATAAAAACCCTTTACAAGGCTTAAACACCTACCAAGCGACCTATTTGGTTTATGGAAGACATTCAGAAATTGGAGATATCCAGAGTTGGAAATCACCAAAAGATATTGATACCTATCTCGATAATTTCAAGCAACATTCACTTCGCAATCCTATTGTGGAGCAAGTGGTTACCGAAACCTTACGTGTTGTTAGAGACGTTTGGAAATATCATGGAGAAAGTAAACCGAATTTTTTCAATGAAATTCACGTTGAGCTTGGTCGTGAAATGAAAAATCCAGCAGGAAAACGGGAACAAATTTCTAAACGTAATACTGAGAACGAAAATACAAATCATCGCATTAGAGAGGTTTTAAAAGAGTTGATGAACGATTCTTCAATCAAAGCAGATGTAAGAGATTATTCGCCAAGTCAACAAGATTTACTAAAAATCTACGAAGAAGGTATTTATCAAAATCCTAAAACCGACTATTCAATAGTAAGCGAAGATGAAATAACGAAAATTAGACGTAGCAATAGCCCAACACCTAAAGAAATTCAGCGTTATCGCTTATGGCTGGAGCAAGGCTATATCTCGCCTTACACTGGGAGACCAATAATGTTAAGTGAGTTATTTACAGAAAAGTATCAAATCGAGCACATTATTCCTCAATCTAGATATTTTGACAACTCCTTGAGTAACAAAATAATCTGCGAAAGTACTGTAAATGAAGATAAAGACAATAAAACAGCTTATGTATATTTAAAGGAAAAAGGAGGTAACGTTATAAATGGACATAAATTACTTAGTCTTGAAGAATACGAAGCTCATGTTAATCAATACTTTAAAAATAATCGCCAAAAACTAAAAAACCTTTTGAGTGAAGATATTCCAGATGGATTTATTAATAGACAATTGAACGACAGCCGCTACATTAGCAAATTGGTTAAAGCATTATTAAGCAATATTGTACGTGAAGAAGGAGAGCAAGAAGCGACTTCTAAAAATTTAATTCCCGTAACAGGTTCGGTAACCTCTAAACTCAAAAATGATTGGGGTCTAAATGACAAATGGAATGAAATCATCCTGCCGAGATTTGAACGCCTAAATCAACTCACAAAAACCAATGATTTTACAGCAATCAACACCAATGGAAATACAATACCAACAGTTCCTGATGACTTGCTAAAAGGCTTTAGCAAAAAACGTATAGACCACCGCCATCATGCATTAGATGCATTGGTTGTAGCTTGTTGTACTCGAAAGCACACGCAATATCTTAGTTCGTTGAATAATGACAAACTCAAACACGAATTAAAGCCGACAATTTTAATTAAAAATAATGATGGTAGATATTCAAAAACTTTCCAAATGCCCTGGAAAAGATTTGCAATAGAATCAAAAATTCAACTTGAAATAACGGTTATTAGTTTTAAGCAAAACTTACGTGTGATCAATAAAGCCAACAATAAATTTTGGTCGTATAAAGATGAAAATGGCAATTTGAATCTAGACAGTAACGGTAAACCCATTAAGAAACTTCGCAAACAAACCAAAGGGGATAATTGGGCAATCCGTAAAGCAATGCATAAAGAAACCGTCTCAGGCAAATACAATATTGAAACGCCTAAGGACAAAATAGCAACTGCCGTTAGAGGCTCATTATCTGATATAAAAAATGAAAAGCACTTAGCTAAAGTAACTGATCAACAAATTAGGGAAGTTATTTTGCCTAATCATTTAAAAAGCTACATCGATGAAAAGGGTAAAATTAAATATGATGAAGCTTTTAGCGAAGCAGGTATTGAAGATTTAAACAATAATATTGTTGCTTTAAACAATGGCAAGAAACATCAACCTATCTTTAAACTTAAATTTTTTGAAATAGGCAGTAAATTTCCTGTCTCAGAAAACGAAAACTCATCCAAGAATAAAAAATTTGTAGAGGCGGCAAAAGGAACAAACCTCTTTTTTGCGGTATATTGGGATGAAAAAAAGGAAAAACGAAATTACGAAACTGTGCCGCTTAACGAGGTGATTGCACACCAAAAGCAAGTGGCACATCTACCTAAAAGTGAACGCTTACCAATACAACCTAACCTTAAAAAGGGAACATTCTTGTTTACACTTTCTCCAAACGATTTGGTTTATGTTCCAACTGATGACGAGAAAATAAGTCCAAAATCTATAGATTTTAATAATTTAAATGAAGATCAGATGAATAGAATTTATAAAATGGTGAGTTGCACTGGTAGTGAATGTCATTTTGTTCCCAACACAATTTCTTCATTAGTTAAAAATTATGATTCTAAATCAAAAATTGGTGAATTAGGTAGTTTAAACAAGCAGGAAACAACTATTCTAACTGAAGATTTGATAAGAATTAAAGAGAGATGCATAAAACTAAATGTTGATAGGCTAGGTCATTTAACAAAAGTACAATAGGATGCACAAAACTAACTTATCTCCGTTATGACAATAGATTAAACCCATGGAAAAATTCCGCAATACATACCGTATCTCTTCCGCCCGTCTACCCGGTTGGGATTACCGAAATGCGGCAGCATATTTTATTACCATCTGTACCCAAAACCGGGAACATTTTTTTGGCGATTGCCAAAATGGTAAAATGCTATTAACCACTGCCGGGATGATTGTACAGGGATGTTGGTATCAAATTCCGTTTTTAAATTCCCATGTTCATTTAGGCGCATTTGTGGTCATGCCTAATCACGTGCACGGCATTTTGATTTTAGATGACATGGGGAATGATGGTGAAAATAAAAATGATAATGATATTGTAGAGGCGTTTGAATCAAACGCCTCTACAACAAAATCATCAAACGATTCAACAATAATAAACAACATCAATAAAAACGAATATTTCCAAAACATATCCCCAAAATCGGGTTCGGTATCACGGATTATTCAACAATATAAATCGGTATGTACAAAACATATTCGTATGGCATGCCCGACATTACATTTTGAATGGCAATCCCGGTTCTATGATCATATTGTACGTCATGAAGATTCATTTCAAAACATTTCAAATTATATTCTCAATAATCCCAAAAACTGGGAAAAAGACAAATTTTTTAATACTTAAACCATGCTAAAACGGACCCTCTTTTTTGGAAACCCTGCCTACCTCAGCACCAAAAATCAACAGTTGGTGGTCAGTTTTCCTGAGCAGGACAAAAAGGAGGCTATGCTACCTATTGAAGACTTAGGTTATGTGGTGTTAGAACATCCACAAATTACAATTACTATGGGTCTATTAACAAAACTGATTCAAAACAAAACCGCAGTCATCACCTGTGACCAACAACATCTACCAAACGGGTTTTTACAAGCATTGGTGGGGCATAGTGAACAAACGGAGCGTCTGAGACACCAACTCAATGCCAGTACAAAACTTAAAGCCAATTTATGGGAACAAACGGTGTTGGCTAAAATAGACAATCAAGCGAATCATTTTTTAGCACGAGGCAAAAACACCCTACGCCTAAAGCGCTATGTTAAAGATGTTAAAGCCAATGGCTTTCTAAATCAGGAAGCACTTGCGGCCGCCTATTATTTTCAGCATTTATTCCAAATTGATGGCTTTAGCCGAAATAATAAAGGCATAGCCCCAAATAATTTGCTCAATTATGGCTATGCCATATTAAGAGCAGTAACCGCCAGAGCTTTAGTCAGCTCAGGGTTGTTACCAAGTCTTGGCATTTTTCATTCTAATAAATACAACGCCTTTTGTTTGGCCGACGATATCATGGAACCGTATCGGCCTTTTGTCGATGCTGTGGTATTTGATATCGTCGAAACCGGGTGTCAAATTGAAGACTTAAACACCAATTTAAAATCCCAGTTGCTACAGATACCTGCAATGGATGTCATAATAGATGAAAAACTCAGCCCTCTAATGAATGCCATGAGCCGTACCACAAATAGTTTATATGAATGTTTTAGTGGTAAAAGACGAAAAATATTGTATCCGGAATTTTCAACAGCTACAGTCAATGCATAGTCATGGAAAGTTACTTGACACGTTTAAATCAATACAGATGTATGTGGGTATTGGTATTTTTTGATTTACCAACAGAAACCAAAACTGAGCGTAAGGTCGCCTCACGTTTTCGAAAAACCCTTCTGGACGATGGCTTTGGGATGTTTCAATTCAGTATCTACACCCGCTTTTGTCCAAGCCGAGAAAATGCCGCCGTCCACATCAAAAGGACCAAAAATGCACTACCTAAAAAAGGAAAGGTTTGTATCATGCAGATTACCGACAAACAATTCGGGATGATGGAGTTGTTTCACGGCCAAAAAGAAGAACCTCTGCAACCGCCCAGTCAACAACTTGAACTGTTTTGACTATTTTCAGGATTAACCCTTACTGTCATGCTGAACTCGTTTCAGCATGTTCCTTATTGAACAACAAATTACTAATCCGTTCCTTAAAAAACAAGATGCCAAATTGAACTGTTAGAACATTTATCCTGCGGATTTATCGATAAACCCTTCGTCTACGCTCAGGACAGGTATAAAGAATCCACCACAGGCGGACAGGCTGAAATCGAGGTCACGAGATTCAGCGAATACCAAAAAAATAACATGACATGAGCTAAAGCAATTCTTTAAAACAAAAAAGCGGGTATTAAAGCAATGATTTGAATGCTATTGACACTATAAAAACAGGACACCAACCTATTAGAGCAGGTATCCTGTGAATTATCCATAAAGATAAAGAACTGAAATCGAGGCCACGAGATTCAGAGAATACCAAAAAAATAACATGACATGAGCTAAAGCAATTCTTTAAAACAATAAACGTATATAAAAGCTACATTTTTAATGCTATTAACGTTATAAAAAACAGAATACCAGCTTTTTATAGCAGGTACCCTGTGAATTATCCATAAAGATAAAAACTGAAATCGAGGTCACGAGATTCAGCGAATACCAAAAAAATAACATGACATGAGC
>CAZGDG010000037.1:2971-5549 GCA_964524415.1 uncultured Flavobacteriaceae bacterium | reverse complement strand
TAAAGCAATTGTTTAAAACAATAAACGTATATAAAAGATACATTTTGAATGCTGTTGAAGTTATAAAAAACAGAATACCAGCTTTTTAGAGCAGGTATCCTGTGAATTATCCATAAAGATAAAGAACTGAAAGCAATTCACAACTGTAATAATCGCCATTGTCTTTTTTTATTTCCTGTGAATTATCCATAAAGATAAAGAACTGAAAGCAATTCACAACTGTCGCCTTGTTAAATTTTCTTTTTTTATCCCTGTGAATTATCCATAAAGATAAAGAACTGAAAGCAATTCACAACTTTCGGCCAGAATAAGTTGTGCTTTTTTACCTGTGAATTATCCATAAAGATAAAGAACTGAAAGCAATTCACAACGATAACAACATACCATTCTCATTTAGCTACCCTGTGAATTATCCATAAAGATAAAGAACTGAAAGCAATTCACAACATCACATTACAAACATTTGCACAATTCAACCCTGTGAATTATCCATAAAGATAAAGAACTGAAAGCAATTCACAACTAGTGGTAATATATCCGATTGATGTTGCACCCTGTGAATTATCCATAAAGATAAAGAACTGAAAGCAATTCACAACAATTAATGTTGTTTGGTGGTTGTAGGCAATCCTGTGAATTATCCATAAAGATAAAGAACTGAAAGCAATTCACAACTATCTTCTTTACTGCTATAAAAGTCTATTTCCTGTGAATTATCCATAAAGATAAAGAACTGAAAGCAATTCACAACTGTTAGTTTTAACTGTTTTTTCAATGTAATCCTGTGAATTATCCATAAAGATAAAGAACTGAAAGCAATTCACAACTGAATTGCTTATAAACACCTCGCTGTATTTCCTGTGAATTATCCATAAAGATAAAGAACTGAAAGCAATTCACAACTTATTGCTCTGCGAATGGAAATAATAGATTCCTGTGAATTATCCATAAAGATAAAGAACTGAAAGCAATTCACAACTGATGCCGTCAAGTCCTGTATAATGTTTTGCCTGTGAATTATCCATAAAGATAAAGAACTGAAAGCAATTCACAACAAGGTAATGTTTGTAAAAGATTTCTTTTTGCCTGTGAATTATCCATAAAGATAAAGAACTGAAAGCAATTCACAACTTATAACCTTCAATATACCAGCGGTTATCACCTGTGAATTATCCATAAAGATAAAGAACTGAAAGCAATTCACAACACGCTCTGGCTCGGTTTAACTCCGCATCATCCTGTGAATTATCCATAAAGATAAAGAACTGAAAGCAATTCACAACTGCTAATAAATTAATGATCTGCTCTTGTTTCCTGTGAATTATCCATAAAGATAAAGAACTGAAAGCAATTCACAACTAATTGTGATTACTTAATATGAAATTATCTCCTGTGAATTATCCATAAAGATAAAGAACTGAAAGCAATTCACAACTGGCCGGGTGATCTTCGTGCAATTCCTGAACCTGTGAATTATCCATAAAGATAAAGAACTGAAAGCAATTCACAACATAAAATTGGTAAATCATCAAAAGGTGTTACCTGTGAATTATCCATAAAGATAAAGAACTGAAAGCAATTCACAACTAATTATGGCACGTAAAAGCGAATATGATTCCTGTGAATTATCCATAAAGATAAAGAACTGAAAGCAATTCACAACTATCTGCTGCAAGACATAAGGTATGCTGACCCTGTGAATTATCCATAAAGATAAAGAACTGAAAGCAATTCACAACCAGAAGATGGTGGAACGGTACAATTATATTCCTGTGAATTATCCATAAAGATAAAGAACTGAAAGCAATTCACAACTAATTGTGTCATTTACAAAATATGACAAATCCTGTGAATTATCCATAAAGATAAAGAACTGAAAGCAATTCACAACAGAAAAGGCGGACACTCATTTATATTATCACCTGTGAATTATCCATAAAGATAAAGAACTGAAAGCAATTCACAACTAATTCGGGGGTTGTTTGGATTTGGTTTTACCTGTGAATTATCCATAAAGATAAAGAACTGAAAGCAATTCACAACTGGATTAAACTCCATAATTCTTCATAATCTCCTGTGAATTATCCATAAAGATAAAGAACTGAAAGCAATTCACAACAAGATAAACTCAATTCATTAGCGTTTCTGCCCTGTGAATTATCCATAAAGATAAAGAACTGAAAGCAATTCACAACTCATTAATTGCAATTAAAAACGCAAAAATACCTGTGAATTATCCATAAAGATAAAGAACTGAAAGCAATTCACAACAGCTAACTGGTGATGTTTCTACTTGGTCTTCCTGTGAATTATCCATAAAGATAAAGAACTGAAAGCAATTCACAACACTGTAGCTCTATATGCTATGCCTTTAGCACCTGTGAATTATCCATAAAGATAAAGAACTGAAAGCAATTCACAACAATAACAATATTCATTTCTAGTTTTGCATTCCTGTGAATTATCCATAAAGATAAAGAACTGAAAGCAATTCACAACTGGATAAAGGCACTATATAGAACGTTATCACCTGTGAATTATCCATAAAGATAAAGAACTGAAAGCAATTCACAACTAA
>CAZGDG010000037.1:0-2871 GCA_964524415.1 uncultured Flavobacteriaceae bacterium | reverse complement strand
TAAACTGCCTTTGTTCGTCTTCTGTTACCTGTGAATTATCCATAAAGATAAAGAACTGAAAGCAATTCACAACCCTTTACGGAAACATTTAATCAACCTATTCCCTGTGAATTATCCATAAAGATAAAGAACTGAAAGCAATTCACAACAATTCCTTCAATTAGTGTACCTACCCTTTACCTGTGAATTATCCATAAAGATAAAGAACTGAAAGCAATTCACAACAGAAAGGCCGTTGTTTAATTCTGGATATTCCCTGTGAATTATCCATAAAGATAAAGAACTGAAAGCAATTCACAACTGTATATAGCCTTGCGAAGTAGCAATATGTCCTGTGAATTATCCATAAAGATAAAGAACTGAAAGCAATTCACAACTAAAACTTCCATATTATCACCGTTTTTTAACCTGTGAATTATCCATAAAGATAAAGAACTGAAAGCAATTCACAACCAATCCCTTCACCTGTTTTTAAGGCTTTAACCTGTGAATTATCCATAAAGATAAAGAACTGAAAGCAATTCACAACTAATTTTAACTGCACAATTTCGGTAATATACCTGTGAATTATCCATAAAGATAAAGAACTGAAAGCAATTCACAACTCGTATCGCCTTGTTTTATAAACGGCTGATCCTGTGAATTATCCATAAAGATAAAGAACTGAAAGCAATTCACAACTAAGATTAACGTTACGGCCGTTAATGGTTACCTGTGAATTATCCATAAAGATAAAGAACTGAAAGCAATTCACAACTAGTTTCCGCTTTGTCCACTTGTTGCTGTACCTGTGAATTATCCATAAAGATAAAGAACTGAAAGCAATTCACAACATTATATCGTTCCCTTTGTCCTCGACTTCACCTGTGAATTATCCATAAAGATAAAGAACTGAAAGCAATTCACAACAAGTGACTTCTTTTGCGTTTTTTGCTCTGTCCTGTGAATTATCCATAAAGATAAAGAACTGAAAGCAATTCACAACTCCTAGCAAAACCACCTAATACAGCACCGCCCTGTGAATTATCCATAAAGATAAAGAACTGAAAGCAATTCACAACACAACATACGAACCTTTTTTAATTGAAAATAAAAGCCTGTGAATTATCCATAAAGATAAAGAACTGAAAGCAATTCACAACTATATGATAAATGTTAAAGCGGTAATAGGGCCTGTGAATTATCCATAAAGATAAAGAACTGAAAGCAATTCACAACTTAAAGATCCATGATAAACAGGACTATAAACCTGTGAATTATCCATAAAGATAAAGAACTGAAAGCAATTCACAACTACATTATAAGCCCATAGCAAGCTAATAAACCTGTGAATTATCCATAAAGATAAAGAACTGAAAGCAATTCACAACGGTAATCATCATACGACCCTCCAGTTAAAGCCTGTGAATTATCCATAAAGATAAAGAACTGAAAGCAATTCACAACATAAAAGTGTTTATTACTTGATAATATATCCTGTGAATTATCCATAAAGATAAAGAACTGAAAGCAATTCACAACATAAAAGTCTTAAGGGTTTCCAGTCCTTTACCTGTGAATTATCCATAAAGATAAAGAACTGAAAGCAATTCACAACAGGCAACACAAATATTAGAAATAGACCCTGCCTGTGAATTATCCATAAAGATAAAGAACTGAAAGCAATTCACAACAGTAATAGACTTCTTTTGTTTTTCTGTTGCCTTGTGAATTATCCATAAAGATAAAGAACTGAAAGCAATTCACAACTTGCTGCACGAGAACGTTCCTTTTGTTTTTCCTGTGAATTATCCATAAAGATAAAGAACTGAAAGCAATTCACAACAAGTTAAAGTTTTTTCTTACATCATCAAAACCTGTGAATTATCCATAAAGATAAAGAACTGAAAGCAATTCACAACTTCCTGTAGTCGAAAACATGAAATTGAGTTCCTGTGAATTATCGATAAAGATAAAGAACTGAAAGCAATTCACAACTATCCGTGTAAATAACAGGTGCACCGTCTTCCTGCGAATTATCCATAAAGATAAAGAACTGAAAGCAATTCACAACAATTTATTAATAAATATTCTTTACTCTTTACCTGTGAATTATCCATAAAGATAAAGAACTGAAAGCAATTCACAACACATTCAATACATTGTCCGCAAGATACAGGCCTGTGAATTATCCATAAAGATAAAGAACTGAAAGCAATTCACAACAAATAGACTTAGCTACATCATCAATTGGCGCCTGTGAATTATCCATAAAGATAAAGAACTGAAAGCAATTCACAACTCATTCCACCCTTTAATAGTGTGATAATGTCCTGTGAATTATCCATAAAGATAAAGAACTGAAAGCAATTCACAACCAGACCCGAATAAAGGACCTATAGTCGGGACCTGTGAATTATCCATAAAGATAAAGAACTGAAAGCAATTCACAACTCCTGCTTATTAGCGTAATAATTTTTATAACCTGTGAATTATCCATAAAGATAAAGAACTGAAAGCAATTCACAACAATAATAGATTACATTAACCCAATAATAACCTGTGAATTATCCATAAAGATAAAGAACTGAAAGCAATTCACAACTGATTATGAGTACTTATAAAGTAGTGTTATCCTGTGAATTATCCATAAAGATAAAGAACTGAAAGCAATTCACAACCTTCACCCCAATCCGCTGGAACATCCAACCCCTGTGAATTATCCATAAAGATAAAGAACTGAAATCTTACGCCTTAAGTTTGAGGTAAAAAACAACTTTAAATCGTCAAAAAAAAAATCAAGATTAATCACGGTAGCACATCCGAGATTCGGCGTAAGCCAAAGCAATTATTCGCCTGTTTTTTATTGTTTTAAGTGGCTCATGAACCTCG
>CAZGDG010000036.1:24456-27305 GCA_964524415.1 uncultured Flavobacteriaceae bacterium | reverse complement strand
AGTTTTTAGTTCAATGGATTAATTAATTAATATTTGCATTATGTTGTGTTGACTTAGAGACCCTAAATCTACTTACATAATAAAAAAAGCAAATTAGAAAAACCGGGTTTGAGGGAACCCGGTTTTTTGATTTATTGGTTTTTCAAAAACCTAAACGTAAGATTTATTCGTTGGTTTATTTGTTTTTTGGTTTTGGCAATCTGATGAAGCCAATAATGCTGCATTTCCCCCTTCATAATCAACAGACTCCCATTCTCTAAGAGCAGTTTGTAGCGCTCTTCCTTTAGGTGCCTGTGCTTAAAATGAAAAGGTCTGTCCTGTCCCAAACTTAATGAGGCTATTACTGGATTTTTACCTAGTTCCTTTTCGTTATCGGCATGCCAGCCGTTACTGTCTGTACCATCCCTGTAGAGATTAAGCAAAACCGCATTAAATGTGGTTTTAGATTCTTTTTCTACTTTTTGTTTAATGGTTGAAATAGTATCTGTAAAAGGTTTAGGGTGCATAACAATATTGGAATAACGATATTGTTGCTGTGATTCTCCATACAAGGCGGTAAGTCTTGGTTGCTTATAGGTTTTACCAAAAACGGTAATGTCATCTTGTATCCAGTCTGTTTCGGATAACAGTTTATTAAATAAGACATCAGCTTCAGGTTTTTGATAAAAATCTGAGATATATTCTATTTCCGCATTGGGCAAAATATGCCGCTTAGACTCGGGAGAAATGAATTTCATAGAATTTTTTATCTAATTTAGTGGATAACTATGACATACAAAACCTTTTTCCTTGCTCTAACACTTCTCGTAATAGCTCCATTTGTCTACGGACAAGACGATTTGCCCGATGGATTTGTTAGAGTGAAAACCTTGATTCCTGACTTGGATGTTGATTTACGCTATTATGGTACCGATAATTTTGTTGGTGATACAATAGACGGTTATCATTCCAATACCCTAATTTTAACTAGGGTAGCGGCAGAACAACTTAAATTGGTTCAGCAGGAATTACGAAGAAAAAATCTGAGCCTACGGGTTTATGATGGATACAGGCCTCAACGTGCTGTTAATCACTTTATGCGTTGGGCAAAAACATTGAATGATACCGTAAACAAATCTAAATTTTATCCAAATGTTCAGAAGAAGCATCTGTTCAAAGAAGAATATATTGCATCGCGTTCTGGGCACAGTAGGGGAAGTACCTTGGATGTTACAATTATTAATGCCGAAACAGGAGAACCCTTGGACATGGGAAGTATTTATGATTTTTTTGGTGAACAATCCTGGGTGGATTATAGTGATATTTCTAAGGAGCAAAAGACCAACAGGCAATTACTCCAAAACCTGATGATAAAATATAATTTTAGAAACTATTCTAAAGAGTGGTGGCACTTCACCTTAAGGGGAGAGCCTTTTCCTACTACGTATTTCGATTTCCCTATTAATTAGAAGGCATTCAGTCCTTATAGGTTTTAAGCGAAAGTCCAATGCCGTAATTATAAAGTTGTTTTTGCAATAGCGTGGACTTAATACTACTGTTCTCATCAAATTTTGTCCAGGTATTCCCATTAATGAAAACGCGCCTTATGAAGGTTCTTTTTTCTTCCATCTCATCAGTAAAAGGAAGTAATGGCCTGAAATTAGTTGGTATTTTAATGACTTTATTTCCGGTTTTTATTTCCTTGTATTTTTTATTTGGCAGCAATTTTCCCTTTTTGTCCGTATATCCTAAAACTTGGATAGATATAAAGAGGCCATTTTCTGGTAGATAGATGCCAAGGTCTTCAACATTTAAAGTATAGGTGTCACCGTCTTTTTCTGTAGCTACAAATACAACAGTATCATAACGTAATGGTTCTCCAGGGTTTCCATTTTTGCTTTTGTAAAAGTTGACCTTGAATAAGGTTGAAAACGGTTTTTTATCTGAGTTACTCCGTTTTCTCTTGTTCCAATCTTTAGACTCCAGGGCTATGGGAAAGTATATTTCTTTTATTTGTTGCGGGTTTTCACTCGTTTTATTGAAGTAAACAGCGATTTCAGATTCTATTGTAGGAAGCCAACACTTGTAATAATCGTCATCTAGGTAGGGCTTTAATTTCTCTTCTTTGAATTTTCTTTTTGTGTTAGCTGTGACTATCACTTCTTCAAGTTGATCTGCCTGCGGAACTAGGAAAAGCGTTTTAGACAAATTTGCTGTAGGTAGTTTTAAGGTTTTAAATCCAAGTGCAGAGATGAAGAGCGAATCAATATCAGGATATAGTTTCTTTGAAAATACAAAAACACCGTCGTCATCAGCAAAAAGCCCATTTCCATTGCCAAAGGATATCGTGGCAAAACTCACTGGGTATTTGGTGATGCTATCCAATACCTTTATTTGACCCGAAACCTCAAAAGTTACGAGAACGAGTAATATTGAAATAGATTTTAAGCGAAAAAATTGACAAATCATAAAGTTGTGTTTAGTTTTCTAGAAAGTACCAGAACGGAATACGTTTTACAGGTTTATTTTACGAAGATTCTCATGGATTTTGGATTCTTTTTTGACCACTAGTTCATGGATATCTATTTTATCAAATAAGGGTTTTCATTAACATAATTGCGGGTAACAAAATCTAGAGCATTACTTAGAATTTCACCCATATTTTTAGATTTCTTGAAGTTTACATCTTTGGTAAGCTCAAAAAGTCCCGTTTTTAGTTCTTCAACTTTCTCAGATTTAGATAAGGTGTCTTCCATCATACATTGTAAAAGTTCGTTTAAGCGCGTCTGTTCATTTTTGGCCCTTTTGGCGAGTAAGGAGCGCTCTTCTTTTTTGTATTGTTCAATGGAACCATCGGTTAAAACCTCTGA
>CAZGDG010000036.1:18443-24356 GCA_964524415.1 uncultured Flavobacteriaceae bacterium | reverse complement strand
GCTTTTTTTATGTAGAGAAAAACGTAGTTGTCATTGATGATGTTCCTCACTTTGACCCTAAAGGGTTTGGTGTTTCCAAAAGTGCAAAAGTCTATACTATCAATAGAGAGATAAGGTAAAATATCATCGGAACCATCGACATGCATAATGGAATACATTTGTTTAAGGCTATGCTCAATTTCGTCACGCTCGTGCTCCGCGTAGTAGGTTCGTACCCACAGCGTATCATTGCCATCCTCGTCTAGAATTTCAATGGCGCCCTGAAAACGCAACAAATCATCATAAAAAATGGGGATTTTTATATTGCGCCCATGAGTAGTTAGGTACTTAGAAAGCTTTTGGCTTATCGGGTATGTTGGTTTCTTTTTGGAAATTAATCGTTCGCTCATCAATAGGATATTTGCACAACAATTTACCTTAAAAAAATTAGATGTAATATGATAAACGTTACCTTGTAAAGGTTTGTGTAATCTTATGTTTATAAAACAAAAAACGTAAGAGAAGTTCTTACGTTTTCTGCGCTATTAATTAAAAGGGTACTAATTAAATCTAAAATGTTAGTTAGAACACTCAAATTTAGGTAGTTGAACTTTTAAAAAAATTGATTTATGTTAAGAAATAATCTTTAGTGCCTTATTTCTTTTCTTATTCTGCTGAGGCTTTCCGTGGTAATACCAAGATATGAGGCAATGTGATAGTTTTTTATACTTTTTTCAATATTAGGATACGTATTGATGAAATTGAGGTAACGTTCAGAAGCATTAAGTGAGAGGTTGGACAAAATACGTTTTTGAAAAGATGCAAAAGCTTTCTCTAATTTAAGCCTAAAAAAATGCTCTATTCTAGGGATTTGTTGGTAGAGTGCTTCTTTATGTTCTTTTGATATCCTATAAAGGACTGCATCTTGAATAACCTCTATGGTCATTATGGCTTGGTCATCGGAAAAAAAAGAGGTATAATCACTTATCCACCAATCGCTTATCCCGAATTGTATGGTATGTTCTTTTCCAGTTTTGTCAATATGAAAGGCTCTTAAGCACCCTTCGGCAATGTAGTATTGGTAGTCAACGTAATCACCAGGTTTTATCATAACATCTCCTTTTTTGGCATCAATCCTATGAAAAAAGGAGATTATAAGGTTGCGTTCGTCAGAGGAAAATTTATAATTCCTAAAAATAGAATGTAGGATTTGCGGATTGTTTTTCATCCCTTAACTATATATAAATCAAAATAAAATAAGAAAAATTTATCACATGATGTGCGTAAAGTGAGATGTTTTTGATGATGGTTTAAAATCTTTGCATAAACCATTTTTAATTTCGTGCTAGATATATTTGGAGTACATTTTTTTATTGTTCTAGAAAACAAAACCGCTACGTAGATGAACATAGCGGTTTTGAAAAGTAAAACATCTTAACTCTATCAAAGTCACCTTTTAATAATCCTATAGGTTTTACTAGTTCTACTATTATCTCCTGTTATATAAACCTTTATAAGGTAAAGACCGCTTTCATAGGCTGATAAGTCTAGATTGGACTGTCCTGGTATAAAATGCAACTCGTTGAGTTGTTTTCCAAGCACATTAAATAACTGAAGGGTAATATCTAAATCGGTTTCAATATTTAGAATATCCTTAACTGGATTAGGAAATATTTTAACAGCATCAGAAAGATCAAAATCTTCTATTGAAAGGTTGGTCATTAGTATACAATCTGAAATAACGGTACAGCCATTAACTGTGATTTCAACAGCATATTCTCCATCTATTGTTGGCATAAACATCTGATTTGTTTCTCCATCAATAGGTGCGTTTCCATTGCTGCAATCTACCCATTGGTAGGTTGCTCCTGCTAGGTTCGCTATAATTGTTGTGGCATCCACACTTACTGTATTGTCTATTTCGGGTTCAAAATTTACCACAATGTCTTCAGAAGTTACAGAGCACAGAAGACTATTGGAATTACTAATGTCTACAGAGTATGTTCCCGGTGCTGTTACGGAAATACTTCGTGTGGTTTCACCAGTTGACCATAAATAATCACCAGTGGCATAATCTGCCGTTAAAACTACTGTGTCTCCAAAACAGGCTGGTAAACTTGTAGAAACATTAACTGTGTTGCTAGGCATTTCATAGACCTCTATGGTTTGCGTGGCAGTATCCGTTAAGCCAGTTCCTGTATCTTCAATGAATAGGCTCACCTCATAAGTGCCAGGCGCATCAAAAGTGTGGGAAACATCAACTAGGTTGCTAGTTGTGCCATCATCAAAGTCCCAGGTTTGTGTGTCATAATCAACACTTGTGTTCAGGAAATTGATGGTTTCACCTAAACATATTTCAATAGCATCAGTGGTGAATTGTGCCAAGGGTGAAATAGATTTGTTAATTGTGTCTGACATTACCACACTATAATTGCCATAGGCATCTTTAAACTGTGTGTTCAATACATATTCTCCTGCCCATAATTGGCTAACATCTATTTCCGCCAGTAAATAATCCTGTATTGGTGTGTCGATGGTCATGGAGACTTTTTCGGCAGTATTATTTTCAAACCAATAATCGTAGGAAACAATCGTATTGTTTGGAAAAGCTGCAGGCTGTTGTGGTTTTACAAAAACTTTACTCAAAATCGGGCTCCATTGCCCTATGTCATCCTGGAACCTAATGTAGAAGGTATTGATGTCATTTGATAAACCGCTCACATCAATATCACTTACCAAATTGAAATCTGCAGTTGCTGTAATAGGTACATAAACCGGAGGGTTGTCATCGTCAAAGCCATATTCGTATGCCACGATTGAACTTGCTGCCGCAAATGAATCCGGAGGTTTTGCAAATATTTTACTTATGATGCTACTCCATTGCCCAATGTCATCTTTAAATCTAATATAGAAGATATTGACATCGTTTGGCAGGCTGCTCACATCAATATCAGTAACTAGATTTACATCTGCTGATGGCGCAATAGGTACATAAGTTGGTGGGTTGTCATTGTCAAATCCGTATTCGTAGCCTACTATATTGCTAGCTGTTGAAAAGGACTCTGGTGGCTTCACAAATATTTTACTAATAATGGGGCTCCATTGTCCTATATCATCTTGAAAACGGATGTAAAACACATTGACATCGTTGGTTAAACCACTAACATCAAAATCAGAAATTAAATTAAAGTTCGCTGCTGGTGAAACAGGTACATAAGTTGGTGGATTGTCATCACCATAACCGTATTCATAACCAACGATAGTGCTGGCCATAGCAAAAGACTCAGGTGGTTTTACAAATATTTTACTAACCATAGAACTCCACTGTCCTAATTCATCTTTAAACCTAATATAAAACACGTTTACATCATTGATTAGGCCACTAACATCAATATCGGTTACCAAATTTAAATCTTGAGTAGGTGTTACCGCTACATACGTTGGTGGATTACCGTCATCAAAGGCATACTCATAGCCAACAATATTATTTTGAGCTATTATGTGGATAGTAAAAAGCAGGCTTATTAATATCCACAATTGTGGAATTAATCTGTTCGCTTTCATAATTAGTTAGATTGAGCTTGAACATTGATGTCTACTTGTATATTGCCGCTGCTGTCTGATGCACCAGATATGGTTTTACTTATTATGTGTGGATTGGTAGGTATAGAATACTCTTTCCATGCGTATACACCACCATAAATGCCTGTCTCTGTACCATCTGTACCAAGGTTGGCTGCTGCTCCTGGTTGTAGGTGATAGTCATGAGCATAATCGAAAGCATTCCCTGTTTGGTCAACCAATACCTCTGCACGATTCATAATATAAGTATTAACTGTGGTTGGGTCAGTGCCAAGGGATAAATATGGTCCTGTATAACAAACTATATTATTCTCCAAGGTATTATCAGCACCACCGAGTATAATATTACCTTCATGCAAGAAAATATTATTTTGAAATACACAGTTATAAGCGGTATGCGTTGGTGTTATACTGCCTCCAGTGTCACTGTGAATGAATACATTATTCACAAAATATAAATCATATAATTCATAGCCTGTGTAGGTTTCTATGATATTATTGAAAAAAGAACTGCTTCTTAAGTTTCTGCACTCATTAAGCTTCAGAATTGTATTTTCCACGAAAATATTATTATTGCTGGTATTTGTTTCTGAAGTTCCTGGAGCTGTTAAACTTGACCATCTGCAACGCTTAATTGTAATATCGTTAACTGAGATATCGTTGCCATTTCCTAGTCTTAAGTCTCCAGAAATAAAAACACCCTCAAGGTGAAAGCCATCTGCATTTTCTCCTAAAGTTACACTTCCTGATAAGGTAGTCCTGAATGTTGCTGTGGTAGCATCTGGATGGTGACCTGCTCCAAAAATAGTGAGTTGTTTATCAAATAAACTTGGAGGAGTTAGTGTGCCACCTGGTAAATAAATGGTATCTGTAGCCACTGCAGCATCATAGGCATCTTGTAAGGCCGTAGTGCCATCAAAATATTGTGTGCCGTTTGTCGCGCTATGTAAAGCCACAACTTTTTGTGCGTTAATTACTAATGTACTAGTTACTAAAAGTAACACGAAGGTATAGATTGCTCTCATTGTAAATAGATTTAGTTAAACATAGTAGCTAAACTATTAACCTGCTATTTTTCTTACAATGACTTTTGTCAGTTACAAAAAAACCACTTCTGAAAAGAAGTGGTTTTTTATATATGTAGGATGCTGAAATCAATCAGCGCGACAACTACTTAATCATACTGTAACTGCGCTTAATAAAATTAGTTAATTCTTCACCCTTTAATAAACCTTGAGATAAGCGCGCCAAATCTAAACTTTGATTAATGAGGCGTTCTTGCTTTTTCTTGGTTTTGGTGTTAAGAATCTGGCCAACCAACTCATGGTTAGTATTCACTACCAAGTTGTACATTTCAGGCATATTTCCCATTCCAAACATGCCGCCGCCTGTTTGTTGCATCTCTTTCATACGACGCATAAACTCGGGCTGTGTAATCATAAATGGAGCTGCATCGCTATCCATGGGTTCTAATTGCACCATAAACTTTTCTGAAGGAACTATCTCTTTGAGCAATTCGTCCAGTTTTGTTTTTTCGTCATCAGAAAGTTTCGAAATTTTTGTATCGTCCTTTTTTATGAGGTTGTCAATATGATCAGCGTCAACACGAGCAAATGAGATATTTTCTTTACTCGTCTCTAGCTTTTGCATTAAATGACTAACTATTGGGGAATCTAGCAACAATACTTCATAACCTTTGGCTTTAGACGCCTCAATGTAACTGTGCTGCGCTTCTTTATCTGCCGCGTAAAGAATTACCATTTTGTCATCCTTATCGGTTTGCTTGGCTTTAATAGCATTGGTCAATTCTTCAAACGTGTAGTATTTGCCATCAACGGTTGGGTAAAGCGCAAAGGCGTCTGCCTTTTCAAAGAATTTCTCTTCAGACAGCATACCATATTCAATCACAATCTTAATGTCGTCCCATTTCTTTTCGTATTCTTCTCGATTGTTGTTGAATATGGATTTTAATTTATCTGCGACTTTTCGAGTAATATAAGATGAAATCTTTTTAACGTTTCCATCAGCCTGAAGATAACTGCGCGATACGTTAAGTGGAATGTCTGGAGAATCAATCACACCTCTCAACATGGTTAAGAACTCAGGTACAATACCTTCGACATTGTCAGTAATGAATACCTGATTTTGATATAGCTGAATTCTATCCTTTTGAATATTTAGATCATTGGTCATCTTAGGGAAATACAAAATTCCCGTAAGGTTGAAAGGATAATCTACATTAAGGTGAATATTGAATAACGGCTCCTCGAATTGCATTGGGTAGAGCTCGCGGTAGAAATCCTTGTAATCTTGATCTTCCAAATCGGCAGGTTGTTTGGTCCAAGCCGGATT
>CAZGDG010000036.1:16935-18343 GCA_964524415.1 uncultured Flavobacteriaceae bacterium | reverse complement strand
TCTGGCGATCCATCACAGGTCCAATGGGCTGCAGGCTCATCTTTGTAAGATTTGGTTACGATTTCGACCTTGTCGGCAACCATAAATGCCGAATAAAACCCGAGACCAAAGTGGCCAATGATTCCTGCATCTTTTGCAGAATCTTCATATTTATGTAAAAATTCTTCAGCACCAGAGAAGGCAACTTCATTGATATACTTTTTAACCTCTTCGGCTGTCATACCAATACCTTGGTCAATGACATGTAATTTTTTGTTATCCTTATCAATTTTTACTTCAATCTTAGGGTCGCCATAATCTACTTTGGCTTCGCCAATACTGGTAAGGTGCTTAAGTTTTAAGGTTGCATCAGTGGCATTACTGATTAATTCTCTAAGAAAAATTTCGTGGTCACTGTACAAGAACTTCTTAATTAGTGGGAAGATGTTTTCGACCGATACGTTAATGTTTCCTTTAGTCATAATATTTTAGTTTTAGTCATCCTCTTTAATCTGGAGGTACGTTTTACTTTAAAATTTAATAGTGTCGCTTATTCCTAATCAAATAAAATACCATTGCCTGTATAGTGACAATATGACATAAAAAAAGCCACTCTGTTAGGAATGGCTTTCGATATAAAATCGTTGACTTAATTTTTGATGGTTTCAGTATTTTCAATCTTTTCTTCTTTCATCTTTCTGTTCTTAACATGCTTTTCTAGCCATTGATCTTGCTCCCAAAGCATATGCATTATAGATTCTTTGGCCCTGTAGCCATGACTTTCCTTAGGTAGCATCACTAATCTTACTGGAGCGCCCAATCCTTTAAGGGCATTGAAATAGCGTTCAGATTGCAACGGATAGGTTCCAGAGTTGTTGTCAGCAACGCCATGAATTAAAAGCAATGGTGTTTTCATTTTGTCCGCATGCATAAAAGGTGACATGTTGTAATATATTTCTGGAGCCTCCCAGTAGCTTCGCTCTTCACTTTGAAAACCAAAAGGGGTAAGGGTTCTATTATAGGCACCACTTCTTGCAATCCCTGCGGCAAATAAATCTGAATGGGACAAAAGATTTGCCGTCATAAAAGCACCGTAACTATGACCACCAACAGCTACCTTATTGCGGTCTATGTATCCTAATGCATCTACAGCATCAATGGCGGCTTTCGCATTGGCAACTAATTGTTTTCTGAAAGTGTCATTAGGCTCGTCCGTACCTTCACCAACTATTGGGAATGCGGCATCATCTAAAACAACATAGCCTTTGGTAACCCAATAAATAGGTGATCCCCAATAAGGGTAAACAAATTCATTAGGATTTGTTGTACTTTGTGAAGCGCTTGATTTATCCTTATACTCGCGAGGATAAGCCCATAGTATCATGGGATATTTTTCACCCTCTTTATAATTAAGAGGAAGATATAAAGT
>CAZGDG010000036.1:0-16835 GCA_964524415.1 uncultured Flavobacteriaceae bacterium | reverse complement strand
CGTTTTGTTTCATTGGTTTTGATGTTGAATTCATCCACAAAAGGGAATTGTCCTTTGTCACTATAACCATCTCCCATTAGATAGAGTTTGTTACCATCCATCTCCAAGGTATATCTGCCATATTTATTTTTGGAGCTTACAAAATTTCCTGGGTCACTGTACACATCTTGGTAGTTTCGATCGTAGATAACTTTTGGTTTTTCGCTTGAATTCGAGGGATTAAATGTGTAGGTTTTAGTATTTCTGGTGTTCCACCAGTAATCATAAGCAACGGCGAAGTTGTCGTTGCCCCAATCGATTCCTGCAAAACGTTGCTGTGTTTTTAAAATAAGTTGAGGTTCTCCTTTAAAAGGTGCTTTTAATTGATAGACGGCATCTCTATACTCTGCATCCACGGCTGGGTCTCCGTTATCTAAGGCTTCTGCCCATACTAAGGTAGCTGGCTGGTCATCACGCCAGGACATGTTGCGTTTACCCATTCGAGTAGCCATAAAGCCTTTAGGTCGAACCTCGTCTAAGGGAACGTCATTGGCAACGGTAATCATCTTACCATTTGCGTCGTAAATTACACTTTCATATGGAAATCTAGAGTAGGTAACCAAATACGAAAAGGGTCGCTTGGTTTTGGTAATCATAATATAGTTGCCATCTGGAGAAAAACTTATGCCGCGATACATTGCTGATTCCAAGAAAGGCTCTGTCTTTCCTTCAATAGAAACTTTTACAATTTCAGAGTGTGCAAGTTGTTCAAAGTTAAATTCGTCATTAGGTGTTTTAAGTAAATCCTGATATGTTCTATTTTGAGCTTTAGAACCATCGCTTACAGAAACTGTTGGTCCTGTTGGGACAGCTTCAGCCGTATTAATAAGTGGTTTTCTATCTTTGGGCAACATCTTAACTAAAAGGTGTTCATTATCCTTAAACCAATTTATGGTACTGCCCATGTTGGCATTAACTGTGGCTTCCGTAATTTTTGTGGCTGTGGCCTTTTCAATGTTCAGTATCCATGCTTCAACTCCCGAAGCCGTAGTGTTTAAACAAGCAATCATTGATTCATCAGGTGACCAGCTGAACCCGGAAAGTCTTGGATTGTCGGGTAATCCCTTCACTTGAGTTGCTTCTTTATCACTCGTTTTTTTAACTTTTAAATTGGTAATGTAATTGGTGCGGCTACCAATATTGGTAACTGGATTTATGCGAAGTCCAGCTAAACGTAATTCCGTTTCAGAAAGTTCTGCAATAGATTTATATTGGTCTCGGTACAATAAAACCATTTGTTCTCCCTTGCTGTCTATTTGTACACCTGGAGCTAAGTCTACATCCGCAAGTTCCAATATTTCTTTAGAGGGTTTTTGGTAGGTGAGGCTTTGCTGGGCGTAACTGCTTACAATAAAAAAACAGAAAAATAACTTTAAAATGGATTTCATATGACTATTGATTTTAGAATGCTGAAGATACAGAAAAACGGTGTTTTGAAATGTTGCTATGGTGTTAAAATTAAACCTGTGAACGCGTGACAAGGGTTTATTATGCGTGCATAACGATTTGAAATAAGATTAGCCCTAAATGGCTTAAATTTGTAATTCTAACGATTTAAGAACTAATGTATAATTCAAAAATTACAGGTTTAGGTAAATACCTGCCAGAAAATGTTGTTACCAACAACGACCTAAAGCAGTGGATGGAAACCAGTGACGAATGGATCCAAGAGCGCACAGGAATTCAAGAACGACGATGGATAGAACCAGAGACAAGTGATGATACAACATCGATCATGGGTGCAAAAGCAGCTAGAATAGCTATTGAACGTGCTGGTTTAACTAAAGATGATATAGATTTTATAGTTTTTGCAACTTTAAGTCCCGATATGTATTTCCCTGGCGGAGGAGTTAGGGTACAAGAGTTGTTGGAAATGGACACCATAGGTGCCTTAGATGTCCGCAATCAATGTTCTGGTTTTATCTATGGGCTATCTGTGGCCGATCAGTTCATTAAAACAGGAATGTATAAAAATGTACTGGTCATTGGTAGTGAAAACCATTCGGGCGGTTTGGAGCGCTCAACGCGTGGAAGAAACGTTACCGTGATTTTTGGTGATGGTGCTGGTGCAGCGGTTTTGAGTAGGGTTGAAGATAACACCAAAGGTATATTATCTACACACTTACATTCTGAGGGTAAATATGCTAAAGAATTAGCTTTGGAGGGACCAAGTACGGGACGTTGGGTTGATGCCATCATGGAAGACAATGATCCGAATGATGTATCTTATTATCCATACATGAATGGACAATTTGTATTTAAACATGCTGTGGTTCGATTTAGTGAGGCTATTATGGAAGGCCTAAAAGCTAATAATCTAAAAAAAGAGGATATCGATATGTTAATTCCACATCAAGCTAATCTTAGAATTTCTCAGTTTATTCAAAAGAAATTTGGATTGGCTGATGATAACGTGTACAACAATATTATGCGTTATGGCAATACAACGGCGGCTTCTATTCCAATAGCTTTAACTGAGGCTTGGGAAGAGGGCAAGGTTAAGGAAGGTGATTTGGTTGTATTGGCAGCCTTTGGAAGTGGTTTTACTTGGGGCAGTGCCATCATTAAATGGTAAAAAACAGATTAGTGTGAAAAATATATTTTTAAAAATCTTAGGTGTAATACTTGTCTTGTCAGCACTACATAATGTAATAGCGTATTTTGGAACTGAACCCTATCAAATAATTCGTTTTGCTCTAGGTCTGGCTTATGGTATTGCAGGTATTTATATCCTAGATACAGTAACCAAAAAAGCCCATACCTAAGTGTACGGGCTTTTTCAGCTATTAACCAACTTTAACTAACACTAAATTATAAAATGTAAATCTTATAATTACGATTACTTAAAACTTATCTCAATTACATAGACGTAAAGCCTTCCATTTTATTTCATTTTTTAACACAAATTGGGAAACTTTAACAAAACAGGTCTAATCAGTACTATATTTCACTCTTCCTAAGAGATAATAGAGGTCCATTCTTTTTTATAATTTTTTATAAAAGTTGCTTAAGTTGCTTTGGGTTTCTCGAAATTTTTTTCATTGACGAATTTGTTGTATTGTTGGATAGATTTCAATAATGGCAGACCATTGTGCGCAATCTTATGTAATTGAATATGCAAATGAAAAAAACCCTTGTATTAGGAGCATCGTTAAAGCCAAATCGCTATTCTAACATCGCAATGAGGCGTTTAAAGGATAAAGGCCATGAGGTAAAGGCTTTTGGATTAAAGCAGGGCACAGTAAATGGTGTTTCAATTGACACAGACCTTGAGCCCTACGAGCACATTGATACTGTTACGTTATATTTAAATCCACAGCGACAGCCTGCCTATTACGATTACATCATCGGGTTAAAACCCAACCGTGTTATATTCAATCCTGGGACAGAAAATCCTGAATTCTACGAACTTCTGGATGCCAACAATATTAACTATGAGGTAGCTTGTACTTTGGTTTTATTGGGTATAAATCAGTACTAACGGCTTTTTTTAGAAATAAGAAGGAGCCCTACAAAGGTGATGGCTCCATTTAAAGGCAATATTTCCCAATGAAACTGATAGTTGCCAATAACGTCCGCGGGCAGGATGGATATCGCATAGGTCAAACCAATGGAAATTAGTCCAACGACCCAAGCGTACTTATCTTTTATGCGCCTTTTAGTTAATATTCCGAAACTAAATAGGCCTAATAAAGGACCGTAAGTAAAAGTTGCAAATTTAAACAGGTTGCTAACAACATTTCCATCTAAATAATTAAAAGCAATGACAACCAAAGCGAGTACCAAGGACATGTAAACATGTACCTTTTTTCGCAATGGTTTCTGTTGGTGTTCAGGTCTATTTTTTAAGTTGAGAAAGTCAACAGAAAACGACGTTGTTAATGAGGTTAAGGCACTATCTGCACTGGAATAGGCAGCCGCAATCAATCCGATAATAAAAATTACGGCCAAGGCCTGACCCAGATTTTGGTTCATGGCAATTTCTGGAAATAAAAGGTCCGTTCGGGTTAAGCCATCTACAACAGGAATGGCAACACCAAATTTTTCTGCATAAATAAATAGAAGTGCTCCAAGTGACAAAAAGGCGAAATTAACGATAACCAAGAGCACAGACATACTAATCATATTTTTTTGGGCGTCTCTATTGTTTCTACAGGTTAGATTTTTCTGCATCATATCTTGGTCTAAACCAGTCATTGCTATGGTGATGAAAATGCCTCCAACAAAATATTTCCAGAAGTACACTTGAGAATTAGGGTCGTCAAAAAAGAAAATCTTACCCTTGTTTTTAAAATCTGGCGAGTTTAAAAATTCAATGTAAGTCCAATCTAACTTTTGATTAATCAAATAAATGGCAAGACCTACCGCCGTGAGCATTGTAAGGGTTTGCAGTGTATCAGTGAAGATGATTGTTTTTATACCTCCTTTAAAGGTGTAAACCCAAATGAGCAGAATGGATATAACCACTGTAATCCAAAAGGGTACTCCTAAGTTTTCAAAAACAATGTACTGCATCGCTAAGGCGACCAAGAATAATCTAAAGGAAGCTCCCGTAACTCTCGATAACAGGAAAAAAAATGCACCAGTTTTATAGCTGGTTTTACCAAATCTGACTTCTAGATATTCATAAATAGAAGTAACATTCATCCGGTAATAAAGTGGTAATAAAATAAAAGCAATAAAGAAATAACCAACAAAAAAACCTAAAACCCCTTGCATGTATGCAAACTGTTGTCCTCCAATGAGTCCTGGTACGGAAATAAAGGTTACCCCAGATAAGGAGGCACCTATCATCCCGAAAGCCACGAGGTACCATGGTGCAGATTTGTTGGCCTTAAAGAATGCAGCATTAGAGTCTTCTCTTCCCGTGAAATAAGAAATTATTATTAATACGATGAAATAACTGGCGATGAGCAATAAGATAATAGAAGGCGACATGTCTTTAAAAGCTGTTATTTTTCGGAAAAATAGTACATTTGAAAAAACTGCCCTAAATAAATTAAGTATTATGAGAAGAATTATTACCCTAGGTTTAGCGTTAATCACGGCTTTAGCGATGCATGGTCAAGAGTACAAGAGACTCATTAATGAAGGAACGCATACGGTTGACGCCATAAACCAATCTGCCGAAAACTATTTTGATTCCGTAGGTCGAGGCCGTGGTACTGGTTACAAACAGTATAGAAGGTGGTTGTACTTTGCAGAGCGTATGATGGATGAAACCGGGAAATTGAAATCCCAAGAGTTTTTTTATAATGAGCTCATAGAGTATAACGCCCAAATAAACCAAGAAGGAACTTTTTCTAGGACTACGGTTGGTGCTTGGGAAGATATGGGGCCAACATACTGGAATGCAACGTCAGGCTATAACCCAGGTGTGGGTAGAATTACCTCATTATCCGTGGAGGAAGGAAATCTCAATCACATCATTGCGGGCAGTGAAACTGGAGGTGTGTGGAAGAGTACTGATGGAGGCGTAACATGGCAAGTGCTAACAGATAATTTAGCCAATATTGATGTTTATGCTTTAGCTATAGACCCCTTAAATAGTGCTCATTACTATTGGGGATCAACAAATGGAGCAATTTTTAAATCCACGGATGGTGGTGCAACTTGGTCACTTCATTCCAGTCTACCTGGAGGCGTAGTAAATAAAATTCTTATTGATCCGACTAATACTTCTAAAATTTATGCTAGTGCTCAAGGGGGAGGGCTGTACAAGTCAACAGATGGTGGTGTTAATTGGTCTATAATTGCTACTGGCGCCACAACAGGTTATGATTTTGAATTTAAACCTGGCGACCCTTCTGTCGTATATGCCTCAGGAACTACTTTTTACAAATCTACGGACGGTGGCGCTACCTTTTCTTCTGGAGGGGATATAATCGGTTGGTCTCAAGAGTTTGTTTCTGGTAATTTGTCATGGACCATAGCTGGAGCTAACCAAAACGGAAGTGTAACGCCAAGAACAGGGAATGGTCTAGGATTTTTTTACATCAACAATTCTAGCGCACCATCAACCCGTTTGATATCACCTCAAATTAATTTAAGTGGAGCCACCAATCCTGTTCTCAATTTTTCGCATAGTCAGGCAGAATGGTTTGGAGACCAAGACGAACTAAAAGTGTTTTACAAAACGTCATTAACAGGTACTTGGGTGGAGTTGGCACACTACACAACTAATGTAACCAGTTGGAGTGATATCACACTAAGTTTACCTAATCCTTCGGGAGACTATTACATCGCTTTTGAGGGGCTAGCCAATTACGGTAGAGGAATTACGTTGGACGACATCTCAGTTGAGGCAGATAACCTTGGGGTTGTATTTGATGAGGGCTTTGAAGGAGCTTCCAATCAATTTTCCAGTGGCGTTAAAATGATAGGAGTCTCGGATGATGATCCATCAGTGGTTTATGTTTTGGAAGCAGATGGTAATGTATTCGGAGGCTTTCATAAGTCAACAGATGAAGGGTCTTCCTTTGTTAAACTAGACCATACAGGGAAAAATTATTTCGGATATGACACGCTTGGTGCCGATAACCTTGGTCAAGCACCAAGGGACATGGATGTGGTGGTTAATCCGGAAGATGTTAATGATGTGCATATTGCAGGTATAAATTCTTGGCGCTCAACAGATGGTGGTACGAGCTTTAATATTACTTCACAATGGGTTCCAAGTAACGCTGCAAGTCTTAATATAGGTTATTGTCATGCCGATGTTGATATTATGTTATTTGCGCAAGAAGGCGATGCTGCCAATCCAACTACAAAATTGTTCTTAGGTACAGACGGCGGTATTTTTAGAACAGAAAACCCTTTGGCTGTCAATTCAGATTATTATACAGACATTACTACAGGCATGGGTATAAGACAATTTTACAAAATTGGAATTAGTCAAACTGATCCAGTCATTGTCACGGGAGGTTCACAGGACAATGGATCATCTGTTCTTGGGGCAGATGGTAATTGGACCGATTGGTGGGGAGCTGACGGGATGGAAGGTTTTGTAGATAAAGACAACTCTCAAATCCTATATGGAACCACACAATTTGGATCTTTTGTTAAAACCCTAAATGGTGGTTTAAATGTCATTAATGTAACCCAGCCAGACGGAAAAGGAGGTAACTTCAATTGGAATTGGATTGTGCCTTATGAGCAAGATCCAGCAGTTCCCAATCGCATTTATGCTGCATTTGATGAGGTCTACCGCTCGGACAATGGAGGAAGCACTTGGACCTCCATTTCACAAAACTTTGGTGCTAATATCGATCACTTCAAGGTCGCACCTTCAAATAATGGTATCAAGTATCTAGCTATTAATGGTAATTTTTATTTTAGTTTGTTCGATAATACAAATTGGACACAATCCACTTTAAATTTAAATGGAGGTCGTATCAATGAGATTGCGGTACATCCTTCTAACCCTAATCAAGTTGCCATTGCTACAACAAATAGTGGTAAAGTGTATGTAAGTGATGACTTTGGTTCAAACTGGACTTCCATTGCATGGGATTTACCAAATTTTGTGCCGTTGTCGTTGGTATGGCAAGGCAATGAAGATGACGGCTTATACGTAGGTATGAATTATGGTGTCTATTATACAGATAATGAATTAGGCAACACTTGGATTCCATTTAACAATGGGCTGCCTAATGTACGTGTTAACGAATTGGAAATAAATGCAACAGACAATAAACTATATGCAGGGACTTATGGTCGTGGTTTATGGCGCACCGATTTGTATGATTCCACATTGAATGTCTCAGATCTGTCCTTCGAAGAATTTTCTTTGTACCCTAACCCAGCACGAGATGTTATTAATATTCGTTGGAATGGAAATGAAAACCCTAGCGTACGCATATATAATTCTTTAGGGAAATTGGTGTATTATGCAAAGAATGTAAATCTGAGGAACACATTTCAGGTTGAAACCTCTAACTTTTCAGAAGGTCTTTATTTTGTTAAACTCAGCAGTTCTTTAGGAGAGATTACAAAAAAAGTTGTCATAGAATAGTTTAAAGATTTTAATCCCTAATGCCTAACTTAATTTAGATTGAGTTAGGCTTTTTTAGTTATAAAAGCAGTACCTTCGTAGCTATGCAATTTTCTTCAAAATTATTAGAGGAAGCCGTTAACGAAATGGCACAATTACCAGGAATAGGTAGGCGCACTGCCTTGAGATTGGTACTGCACATGTTAAAGCAACCTGAGTCCCAAACCTTGCAGTTGACCTCTGCTCTAAACAAGGTAAGGGAGGAGATTAATTTTTGTAAGTCTTGTCATAATATCAGTGATAAAGAAATCTGTGAAATATGCAGTAATCCAAATAGAAACAGCGAGGTGATATGCGTTGTAGAGGACATTAGGGATGTTATGGCCATTGAGAACACGAGTACATTTAAAGGGCTCTACCATGTGCTTGGCGGTAAAATTTCACCTATTGATGGTATAGGTCCGCAAGATTTAAAAATACAATCGCTAGTTAATAAGGTGAAATCCGGATTGGTAAAGGAGCTTATTTTTGCCATGAGTCCCACGATGGAAGGTGATACAACCAACTTTTACATTTTTAGGCAGATTCAGGACCATGATGTGGCCGTGTCTACAATAGCAAGAGGCGTTGCTGCAGGCAATGAATTGGAATATACAGATGAAATTACTTTGGGCAGAAGTATACAAGACCGTATACCCTTTGAGGCCTCACTAAAGTCTTAAATTCATTTGAAGTTATCTGTTGTCATACTTAATTATAATGTTCGCTATTTTTTAGAATTATGTCTAGAAAGTGTTCATCAAGCTATTAAGGATATCGACGCAGAAATTATCGTTGTTGATAATAATTCTCCAGATGACAGTTGTGATATGATATCGTCCAAATTTCCTGAGGTGAAACTCATAGAAAATAAGAGCAATCCTGGCTTTAGTAAAGGAAATAATATTGGCGTAGAAAAAGCCAAGGGTGAATATATATGTATACTGAATCCCGATACCATGGTTTCAGAAGATACCTTTACCAAGCTCTTGAATTTTGCCGAGACTATAGAAAACCTTGGGATTGTAGGTTGTAAGTTAATTGATGGTCGTGGTCAATTTCTTCCTGAGAGTAAGCGAAATATACCGTTTCCTATGGTGGCATTAAAGAAAATACTTGGTTTTGAGTCATCATATTATTCCAATAATCTTGATTCTGAAGATATAGGTGAAGTTGAAATTTTAGTAGGAGCTTTTATGCTAATGAAGCGAGAGGTTTATGAGACTGTGCACGGATTTGATGAAGATTATTTCATGTATGCCGAAGACGTTGATCTCTCATATAAGGTTCTAAAGGCTGGTTTTAAAAACTATTACTTCGGTAAAACCTCAGTCCTTCATTTCAAAGGCGAGAGTACTTTTAAAGATTTGGATTATGCCAAACGGTTTTACGGTTCTATGCAGATCTTTTATCAAAAACACTTCAAACAAAATTGGTTTATAGATTTAAATGTAAAATTCGGGATATTTTTGGCCTCAAAATTTAAGCGCCCAATATTAAAACAGCAAGCATTCTATAAGAAGGTTGTCGTGTATACATCTTCTACTTCTTTAAATTTGGATGCTCACATCTCGATGCCAATTTCGTATGAAACAGATCTTACCAGAAAAGTTACCAATGAAACGCTTGTGATTTATGACGTAATGAGTTTTGGTATAGAAGCCGTATTGGAGCATATGGAAAGAAATTCAATTTATTCAAATGTGTATTATAGATTTTTATCTAAATCTACTACCTTTATATTAGGTAGTGACAGCGCCACAGATCGAGGTGAAGTAAAAATGTTATAACTGTTTTAAATTGAATTAAAGTCAATAAAAAATCTGTTTTTTTATTAATTTTGCACGCAATTAGCTAATAAAGACCTTCAAATTAAATATATGGCAAAGTTTGAACTTAAGTTACCTAAGATGGGAGAGAGTGTTGCTGAGGCAACCATTACATCGTGGTTAAAAGAAGTTGGTGAGACTATAGAAGCTGATGAAGCTGTTTTAGAAATCGCCACAGACAAGGTAGATAGTGAAGTCCCAAGTGAAGTTGATGGTGTTCTTGTGGAAAAACTATTCGATGTAGATGATGTGGTGCAGGTTGGTCAAACTATTGCCGTTATTGAAACAGAGGCTAAGGTGTCGTCACAAGCTGAAGCGCCAAAACAAGAGGAGCAACCAGCGCCTGAAGAACCCAAAGTCGCTGCTGAGGTCGCAAAAACTGTAACGGCCGCAAAAACACTTGTAGAGCCTGTGGTATCAAATGGAGAGCGATTTTATTCGCCACTCGTTAGAAATATTGCCCAAAAAGAAGGAATATCACAAGCAGAGCTGGATACGGTGCCCGGAACTGGTGCAGACGGTAGGGTGACCAAAAACGACATTAAGGCTTATTTAGAAAATAGAAGCGCACAGCCTGCTAAAGAAGTAACTGCAAAAGAAGCCGATAACGCCGAGCAAAAATCAGCACCTAAAGAAAAAACTGTTTCTGAAGCTCCTAAGGCACAGCCTGCGCTAGTAAGTGGTGATGACGAAATTATTGAAATGACCAGAATGGGTAAGCTTATCTCTAAACATATGGTGGATTCAGTTCAAACCTCTGCACATGTTCAGTCTTTTATAGAGGCCGATGTTACCGATATCTGGAATTGGCGCAAAAAGCACAAAGACGCTTTTAAAAAGCGAGAAGGTGAAAATCTAACCTTCACTCCAATTTTTATGGAGGCTGTAGCAAAAGCGCTCCGAGATTACCCTTTGATGAATATTTCTGTACAAGGTGATAGTATCATTAAGAAAAAACATATAAACCTTGGTATGGCGGCCGCATTACCAGATGGTAATTTAATAGTTCCGGTTATTAAGGATGCTGACCAACTTAATTTGTTGGGCATGGCCAAAAAAGTAAACGATTTGGCCAATAGAGCACGTCTTGGGCAGTTGCAACCTGACGAAATTCAAGGCGGCACCTACACTGTGACCAATGTTGGTAGCTTTGGCAGTATTATGGGAACACCTATTATTAATCAGCCGCAAGTAGGCATTTTAGCCTTAGGAGCCATTAGAAAAGTACCAGCCGTGATTGAAACACCGGAAGGCGACTTCATTGGTATCCGTTATAAAATGTTTTTATCACATTCCTACGATCATCGTGTTGTTAATGGAGCCTTGGGAGGTCAATTTGTAAAAGCTGTTAAGGATTATCTCGAAGCTTGGGATATGGATAGGCAGATATAGCCTAAATTAATTTAAAAATCTATTCTTCCACGAAGTTGGGCCAACGCCTCATATAATTTACAAATGTTGGACTTGGGCCTTCCTTTTTAAGGTAATCTTCAGAAACAGGATATTCTAATCAGTCAGTCGCTCTCACTTCGATTGCCTTTTCAGGCAAATCGTTAATCATAGATACATTAAAAAGTTTAGATAAGGCCTTTGGTTTACCCAGTAAAAGCCCTCGTGTAAGTTTTGATTTTTCAAAAACTGAATACATAAGATAGGGAAGGTATATAGCTAAGAGTAAAACCGTCAATTTGTTGAGCTTATAAAATGAATCAATGACATAGATAATTGGAAGATGAACATACATGATGATTAAGGAGGCTTTACCCAATTCAGAAAATATTATTTTGAAAAAACGATTCTTCGATAGTAGTATCGATAAAAATTTAAGACCAATTATTAGAATCAAAGCTGACAGTAATGTTACAATTGGTATACCGTAAGAAGCACTTTTCATGTCATAGGTGTTATTAGGAAACCAAAAGGAAGCAATGATTATAAGCACACCTAAAGTAGAAATAAGTGTCATATTAAAATTTGGCTGCCATTTTTTGTAGAGGTATCCAAGAAAAAATATAGGTGCAGCAGCAAAAATGACGTTAGCATTCCAAGGTAGCCAAAATGTACTGAAAGAAATTGAGTTTACGTAACTTAAAAAAAGAAAACCAGCCATAATGAAAACTAAGGATTTACCTCTAAACTTTACCAAAACGAAATTCATAATTTGCTGGGTTAGGTATAGGCAAGTAATAAACCAAAAAACACCTAATGGGCCCTGCAGTTGCCTGCCTCCTAAGATAAAATTAGCTGTTGTTTCTATAAAAGCATCTAAACTGATTTTACTGTGGGGAGTAAACAATAATCCCAGCAGCAGTAAAAAAACAACATAGGGTACCAAAAGGCAAAGCGTTTTTTTAACGAAATATTTTTTAAGATTAAAATTTGGTTTAAACAAATAGCCAGATATGAAAAAGAACAGCGGCATGTGAAATATATAGATGCTACGGCTTAAATTACCTATGAAAATGTGCCCCATAACAACGAACACAATTCCGAGGCCTTTCCACGAATTAATCCACTCAACTTTTTTTCCCATTTTCTGAGTTTTCTAAGGGGTGTTATTTAGTATTGGGATGCTCTGAAAATCAATAATCAATTAAGTATGTTGGTTGCACCTTAAAGTTTAAATTACCTAACCTCTTAATTTTATATGCCACTTAGCATCCTAGGCAATGTAACTATGATTGAGTGAAGGCTTTAATTTTACCGTTGTATGATGTCTTTATTCGGATTTTTGTTTTAAAGAAGCAAATTATTTCGATAAAGGGATGTTGTCCCATTGAATTCAAGAAAAAGGCTAGAGCTATTTCAGTTTAAATTTATGATACAAAATTTGGCCAACGCCTCATATAATTTACAAATACAGGACTGAGGCCTTCCTTTTTAAGGTAATCTTCAGAAACAGGAATGTCTACAGGTGTGAATTCAGGATTCGCAATAACTCGTTTTGGAAAATCATGATGGAGTATGGCCGACCTTCCAATAGTAACAAAATCAACACCTGCCTTAAGGACTTGGCTAACATCTTGTCCTGTAATAATATTTCCGGCGACTGTCAGTTTTACGGTTTTATAATCTAGTTCTAGGATATGTTCTAAAAGGCTTCCGTTGCTATCAGGGAATTCTTCAGCTGTTTTTTTATAATCCCAAAGTGATAGATCTAAAAAGTCAATTAGATTACTATCAACCAACTGTTGGCTTATGGTTTTTATTTCAGATAGCTTCATGCCAAAACGTTCTGGAGACAGTCTAACGCCAAGTAAGAAGTTAGAGCCACAAGCTTTTCTAATGCCTTCCACTATTTCAAACAACAAGCGCGAGCGATTTTCGAGTGAGCCTCCATACGCGTCTTGGCGTTTGTTTATGTCCGAACTCAAGAATTGCGTTACTATATAGCCATGTGCACCATGGACTTCAACGCCATCGTAACCACTTTTTTTTGCTCTTATTGCAGCGTCAATAAAATCCTTCCGTAAATCATAAACCTCGGCTAGCGTGAGTTCTCTGGCATTGTGTTTTGGGCTATCTGAAGGACAGACTGCTTTTTTGCCAATAACGTCCTTAGGAGATCGCATACCAGCATGGTGAAGTTGAATAACGGCAAGACTGCCATACGATTTTATAGCTGAAGCAAGCTTTTTGTGACCTTTAATATGGTCGTCGGAAAAAATACCCAACTGTCCTGAAAAGCCTTTTCCAATCTCTTGTACATGAGAAGCACAGGTCATCGTTAGTCCAAAACCACCTTTGGCTCGCATGGTCAACCAATCAAATTCATCTTGAGATAATGTACCGTCTTCGTGGCTTTGTTGGTTAGTCATAGGCGCCAGCATAAACCGATTTTTCATTACGGCACCACATTTAAAGGCTAATGGAGAACTTGATTCAATGGACATATCATAGGAGTTTCTGTGTTCTTTACGAATTTCGAATAAATAAGTGGCAATATCAAATGATAGGCATCTCGTTTAGTCAATTACGCATTTCTAATTACATTTGCATCAAATTAAAGGCACATGCAGCTCAACTTAAACAAACCCATTTGTTTTTTCGATTTGGAGACCACAGGGACAAATATCTCTAAGGACCGTATCGTGGAAATTTCCATTTTAAAAGTACACCCAGACGGTAAGGAAGAGACATACACCAAATTGGTAAATCCTACGATTCCCATTCCTCCTGAGGTTACTAAGGTTCATGGTATTTCAGATGCTGATGTCGCAGATGCGCCTACATTTAAAGAGATAGCAAAAGAAGTTCATAGTTTTATTAAGGATGCAGATTTGGGTGGTTTTAATTCCAACCGATTCGATATACCCTTGTTGGCAGAAGAAATGCTGCGTGCTGAGGTAGACTTTGATATGAAAAATAGGGTTGCTGTTGATGTTCAGACGATTTACCATAAAATGGAGCAGCGCACACTAAGCGCAGCCTATAAATTTTACTGTGATAAAAATTTGGAAGATGCCCACAGTGCAGAGGCTGATACAAGAGCAACTTATGAAGTATTGAAGGCGCAAATTTCAAAATATGATAGCTTAGAGAATGATACTAAGTTCCTGGCAGAATTTAGCTCGAGGCGAAAATTTGCAGATTTTGCTGGTTTTTTAACTTACAACAAAGAGGGCGAGGAGTGTTTTTCATTTGGCAAGCACAAAGGTAAGCGTGTGGTAGATGTTTTAGAACAAGAGCCAGGTTATTTTGGGTGGTTGCTTAACGCAGATTTTCCACTTTACACCAAAAAAGTACTTACGGCAGTAAAATTGAGACAGTTTAATAATAAGCTGGATTAGCTGGATATTTCATAATAATATAAAGAGTAATGAAACTTATTTGTATAGGCAGAAATTATGTAGACCACATCAAAGAGTTGGAGAATGAGCGTCCTTCGGACCCAGTGGTTTTTCTGAAACCAGATACATCCATTTTACTCAAAAAACAACCATTTTTTATTCCAGAGTTTTCTAATGATGTACACCACGAGGTTGAAATATTAGTGAAAATCAAAAAGGTTGGAAAATATATAGACAGAAAGTTTGCCCACAAATATTACGACGAAATAGGGCTTGGCATCGATTTTACAGCGCGTGACCTTCAGTCTCAATTAAAAGCCAAAGGCTTACCTTGGGAAAAAGCCAAAGCCTTTGATGGTGCAGCCGTGATAGGTAAGTGGTTACCAAAACATCAATTTAAGGATATTAACGATATCAATTTCAGTTTAAAGCGAAACGACACTATAGTTCAATCTGGGAATACCAAACTAATGCTTTGGAAGATAGATGAATTAATAGAATATGTCTCTAAATATTTCACTTTAAAAATTGGAGATATTATCTTTACGGGAACACCTGCAGGAGTGGGCAAGGTTGTTGCAAACGACCAGCTTACAGGTTTCATTGAAAACGAGGAATTATTTTCCATAAAAATAAAATAGATGCCACAGTACTATAAATTAGATCGCGTTCGTGAAATGGCGGACCAAGATGAAGATTTTGTAGCAGCACTTGCTGCAGCTTTTATAGATGAAGTTCCGGAAGATGCGGAACGATTAAGAAAAGCAGTACCAGAGAAGGACTACTACGAAACCTACCAAGCAGCCCATAAAATGAAACCGACCATAGAATTATTCGATTTAGGGGTTTATGATGAGCTTATTCAAGTTCAGGATTGGGGGAAGTTTGAGCAGGACGACAAAAATATTGACGCACAATTGCAAATCGTTCTTACAGCGGTAGAAAATGCTACTAACGAAATTAAAGCCGACTTTAATTTGTAATTATTTTATTCCCAAAACCTCTTTAGACATATGCATTGTTACGAGCATGTGCGGTAAGTCTACAGTTTCAGCTATTTTTAAGTCTCCTGCCAAGGAGCATAGGGCGTAAGCTTCGGTTTCATTGAGTTGGTGCTCTTTCATTAAGTAATCTACCATATAAAGTGTTGCTTTTTTTGCTGCGGTATCTAAGGTTGTTCCAAAACCTGTAGTCGCATAGTAATCTTTAGTTTCGTACTGAGGTTCTTTAATAGACTTATCCTTTATCAGTTCTATTTCGTAAACAACCCTAAGCGGAACTTCAATCGCCGTGCCACAGACCTCACCTAGACCTTGAACCGCATGACCATCACCAATGGAAAATAAAGCGCCTTCCACAAAAACGGGAAAGTAAACAGAAGTTCCTACGGTCATGTTGGGATCGTCCATATTGCCTCCATTTGCCCTTGGCGGAATGGTGCTTAGAAGTTCAGAAGTTAATGGTGCAACACCCATGACACCTGGAAAAGGATTCAGCTTTAATTGTATGGAATCCTTAAAATTAACTGTAGATTTATTGTCCTTTAAGTCATATATTCTAAGGTACTCACCTTTAATGGAGTCTGAAACGAAACTAAAACCCGGATATATGGCGTTCCAGCCCCAATCTCCAATTTCTATGTCATGGAGTGTTACTTTTAGCACATCGCCAGGCATTGCGTCTTCTACATACACAGGTCCAGTTAATGGATGAATTGGCTCAAAATCCAAATTTTTTAGGTCATCGACAGTAGAATTTAAATTAAACTGCTCATCACTGGCATCTTCCGTAAAGGCTTCGATTATGGCACCTGATTTAACGGTAAGTATTGGCGGAATAGAACTGCTGAATTTATTATGGGTTTGGTCTTTGGTAAGTGTAAATTGAGGAACGACTTTAGCAGGGATATAGTTTTCTTCCTGAGGAGCGGTATTTTTCTTTTTATCACATTGCTGAAATAAACTTAGGCATACAGTGGAAAGGATAATCGACTTTAAAATATTTTTTTTTATCATGATGGACGTAACTAATTATATCAAAGGTTACTTAAAAATAATAAATATACTTCTTAATAGCGTTACCTTTGCCTTTAAAAGCTAAACCTTTCAACTTTTGACAGCAGAAATTGTAACCATAGGTGACGAG
>CAZGDG010000035.1:0-27633 GCA_964524415.1 uncultured Flavobacteriaceae bacterium | reverse complement strand
AAAATCATCCCACAAAAATTTGGAAAAAGCTATTAAAGTCTTACGTTCTAGATTATACGATCTTGAATTGGAAAAACAACGGCAAGCAGATTCCGAAAAACGAAAAAGCATGGTAAGTTCCGGTGACAGAAGCGCTAAGATCAGAACCTATAACTACCCACAAGGGCGTGTTACTGATCATAGAATTGGTCTTACCCTTTACGATTTGTCAAATATCATTAACGGTGACATTCAAAAAATTATTGACGAATTGATGTTAGCGGAGAACACCGAGCTATTAAAAGCTAGTGATGATATAATTTAATTCGCCTTAATCATTATAATGACAACCGCGCAGCTTGTTTCAGAAATCCAAAAAAAACAGTCCTTCCTCTGTATAGGCCTAGATGTGGATTTGAATAAAATCCCAAAACACCTGTTGAAGGAAGACGACCCTATTTTCGCTTTTAATAAAGCTATCATTGATGCTACCCAACATCTTTGTGTGGCCTACAAGCCCAACACAGCCTTTTACGAGGCTTATGGTATCAAGGGCTGGGAAGCCTTAAGGAAAACAATTGATTATCTCAATGAGCATTACCCAGAGCAATACACCATTGCAGACGCCAAACGTGGCGATATAGGAAATACAAGTGCTATGTATGCCAAGGCCTTTTTTGAGGATTTACGCTTCGATAGTGTTACGGTTGCACCTTACATGGGCAAGGATTCCGTAGAGCCTTTTTTGGAGTTTGAGAATAAACACACGATTCTCCTGGCATTGACGTCAAATGAAGGTGCCTACGACTTTCAAACTAAACAGATTGAGAATAAGGAACTTTATAAGCATGTGCTTGCCACGTCAAAGACCTGGAAAAATTCTCAAAATTTAATGTACGTTATTGGTGCGACCAAGGCCGAGTATCTCAAGGAAATTCGGCAAATTATTCCAGATAGCTTTTTGCTTGTTCCTGGAGTAGGAGCACAAGGTGGCAATTTGCAAGACGTCTGTAAATATGGCATCACTAAAGATGTAGGCTTACTTATAAATTCTTCCAGAGGAATTATTTATGCGTCCCAAGAGGAGGATTTTGCCCAAGCAGCCGCCCAAAAGGCGGAAGCCCTTCAAAAGCAAATGCAGGCCATTTTGTCTAACTAAAGCCAACCATGGCGCTTTAGTGAAGTGTTAGAATATATTGTAAATTCCAGTCTAATGATTGTTAGGGACCAAATGCAACGTAAGGTTGAACTTAAAGGCGTTCCAAAGCGCATAGTCTCCTTAGTGCCATCAATCACAGAATTAATCGTAGACCTTGGGCTGGAAGATAGTTTAGTTGGTATCACAAAATTTTGCGTGCATCCCTCAGATCTTAGGCGTAAAAAAACAGTTGTTGGCGGTACAAAGTCCGTTAAAATGGAACGTATCCAAGCCTTGAAACCAGATATTATTCTCTGTAATAAGGAAGAAAACACCAAGGACATGATTAATCAATTGGAAAAAATTGCTCCCGTACATGTCAGTGATATTTACACCATGATGGATGCGCTAGAATTAATAGCGTTATATGCTGATATTTTTTCTGTCGAATATGAGGCTAAGAGGTTATTAGATAGCATCTTAAATGAAGATGAAAAGTTTAAGAACTGGCTTAGAAAGGAAGGGACAACCAAAAAGGTGGCTTATTTTATATGGAAAAATCCTTATATGGTAGTAGGGTCAAAAACATTTATCAATAGCATGCTTTATGAAGCCGGATTTGAAAATGTTTTTGCTGCATACGACCGCTATCCCGAAATTCAACTTGAGGATGACCTGCTAAAAAATGCAGACTGCATATTTCTCTCTAGTGAGCCCTTTCCATTCAAAACTGAGGATGTTGAATTTATAAAACAGAAGTTTCCAACCAAAGAGGTCAAAATTGTTGATGGCGAACCATTCTCCTGGTATGGCAGCCGAATGCAATATGCCTTTGAATACTTTAAGTCTTTACATCTTTAAAAATAGAAAAGTCGATACATCGTACCGACTTTACCAATCTAACTAACTTCTGTAATCTCTTTAAAGACTTATCTAACTATTCTTTTGCAGTACAAAGATGCCTATTTTATTCAGAATGAATGTTATGCTAACATTAGCAATTAATTAATTCTAATTTAATAATGCCACTTAAAGACTTATATTAATTACAATCTGCGTTAATAGTACAAGAAGATTTAGCTCTGATTTCTCAGCAAGTTCTTTACAAAATAGATTGGCTTACTGCTCTGCATATAAGAACGCCTTAATCTTGTAGTACAAACACCTTTTTTAATAAATCTGTTGTGCGAGAAGATACTTTAGTTCTAATTTCTTTTTCCTCTATGGCAATCATTTTATAAACACCATTTAAGGCTTCATTGGTCACATAATCCGTAAGATCAGGATTCACATTATTGGTTAAGGGAATATTGTTGTATTTTGTAATGAGGTTACTCCATATTTGATCTGCACCAACTTTGGTAAAAGAGGTATTGATAATAGGCTTAAATTTATTGTATAACTCATTTTGGGTTTTAGAGGTTAAATATGTTGTAGCCGCATTATCTTCTCCTAAAAGAATCTCTCTGGCATCTTCAAAAGTAATGTCCTTAACAGCATTTACAAAGATAGGTGTTGCTTCTTTCACTGCATCTTCAGCAGCTCTGTTAAGCACTTTTAAGCCTTCGTCGGCTAAACTGCCAAGTCCAATGTTGCGGAGGGCTCGATCTACGTTTTGGAGCTCTTCTGGCAATACAATTTTAACGAGGTCATTTTTAAAAAAACCATCTTTTTGAGACAGTTTGGTCACTTGTTTATCTATACCCATATCTAGAGCCTGTCTTAAGCCAGAAGCTATTTCGGTATTACTTAAAACCGGATTGGACTGCGGCAGTTGGTCCACAACTTGCTGTAATTCTGCGCAAGAGAATAACAGAATTAACACTAAGGAGAAAACAGAGGTCTTTTGAAGCATGATAATTTATTTATTCACCAAATATAAGTCTATTCTAAAATGAAATTGACATTTTTTTTGATTGAAACGAAACATAGATTTAGAGGTTTTAGCTATATTAAAGTCTTTATATTATTCTTAATAAAGCAGATATTTTTTTCAATAATCCGTAAATTCGCATCTCTAAAAGTCTATAATTTTACTAATGGAACAAGTTGCACCCTACAAGCCAAAACATAAAGTACGTATTGTTACTGCCGCCTCATTATTTGATGGTCATGATGCCGCTATCAACATTATGCGCCGTATCATTCAATCTACAGGTGTGGAAGTTATACACTTAGGGCATGACAGAAGTGTTGAAGAAGTTGTAAATACAGCTATTCAAGAAGATGCCAACGCCATAGCTATGACCTCCTACCAAGGTGGACATAATGAGTATTTCAAGTATATGTATGATTTGTTGAAGGAAAAGGGTGCAGGTCATATAAAGATTTTTGGAGGAGGCGGAGGTGTCATCCTGCCAGAAGAGATTAAGGAGCTCATGGATTATGGCATCACGAGAATCTATTCTCCAGACGACGGTCGTGAGATGGGCCTTCAGGGAATGATTAACGATTTGGTTCAGAAATCCGATTTTGCGATTGGAGATGTTCTCAATGGTGAAGCTAAAGTGCTGAATAAAAAAAATCCGAAAGATATCGCAAGGGTCATTTCATCAGCAGAGAATTTTCCAGAAGTAGCTAAGGATGCACTAAAAGAAATTAGCAAGAAAAATGAGACATCAAAAACTCCTGTTCTCGGTATTACTGGGACTGGTGGTGCTGGTAAATCCTCATTAGTAGACGAGCTCGTTCGTCGGTTTTTAATCGACTTTCCAGAGAAAACCATAGGGCTCATATCAGTAGACCCTTCCAAACGTAAAACAGGTGGCGCCTTGTTGGGCGATCGTATTCGAATGAATGCGATTAATAGTCCGCGCGTTTACATGCGCAGTCTAGCCACAAGGCAATCTAATTTGGCACTATCTAAATATGTCAGTGAAGCCATCGAGGTACTGAAAGCGGCTGAGTTCGATTTAATCATACTGGAGACTTCAGGTATCGGTCAGTCCGATACGGAAATCATGGAGCACAGTGATGTGGCGCTTTATGTGATGACACCTGAGTTTGGAGCAGCAACGCAATTGGAAAAAATCGATATGCTCGACTTTGCCGATTTAGTAGCTATAAACAAATTTGATAAGCGAGGTGCCTTAGATGCATTGCGCGATGTCAAGAAACAGTATATGCGCAACAATAATCTTTGGGATATCCCTCAAGATGAACTTCCAGTATTCGGAACTATTGCATCGCAGTTCAATGATCCAGGAATGAACACGCTTTACAAGGCCATAATGGATAAACTGGTTGAAAAAACAGATACGGATCTTAAATCTACTTTCGAAATTTCGAAAGAAATGAGCGAAAAGATTTATGTGATTCCACCTAATCGGACGCGTTATTTATCCGAAATTTCCGAGAATAACAGAGCTTACGACAAAAAGGCTGATGAGCAAGTTGACGTGGCCCAGAAGCTATATGCTATTTTTAAGACCATATGTTCTGTGGGAGATGTTTCCTCTGAGGACGTCGAACAATCGTTATTAGGAAAACAGGGCTTAGATCAAGATGAGATTCTGAAACAAGTTCATAATGACAAAAAAGATTTTATAAAACTGCTAATTGCAGAATTCGACCGCGTTAAAATGGACCTTGACCCTTATAATTGGGAAGTTATTTTAGGCTGGGACGAGAAAGTTAATCGTTATAAGGCACCGATTTATTCCTTTAAAGTTAGGGATAAGGAAATTAAGATAGAGACGCACACAGAATCCTTAAGCCATACCCAAATACCAAAAGTGGCACTGCCAAAATACAAGGCTTGGGGCGATATTCTAAGGTGGAGTTTACAAGAGAATGTACCAGGAGAATTTCCGTATACCTCAGGGCTTTATCCATTTAAACGAACAGGTGAAGATCCAACCCGAATGTTTGCCGGAGAGGGAGGGCCAGAACGCACCAACCGAAGGTTTCATTACGTAAGTCTTGGAATGCCAGCAAAGCGTTTATCAACTGCGTTTGATAGTGTAACGCTTTACGGAAATGATCCGGATTACAGGCCAGATATTTATGGTAAAATAGGAAACGCAGGTGTGTCCATCTGCTGCTTGGATGATGCCAAGAAATTATACTCAGGGTTTAATTTGGCAGATCCAATGACTTCCGTAAGTATGACTATTAACGGTCCTGCACCAATGTTGCTTGGCTTTTTTATGAATGCTGCCATAGACCAGCAATGTGAGTTGTACATTAAGGAAAATGATCTTGAAAAAGAGGTTGAGGCCAAGATTGCAAAAATCTATAAGGAGAAAGGTGTTGAGCGTCCTACCTATCGAGGTGAACTACCAGAAGGTAACAATGGTCTTGGGTTAATGTTATTGGGTGTTACTGGAGACCAGGTATTGCCAGAAGCCGTGTATCAAGAGATTAAGGAAAAGACCATTGCACAAGTCAGGGGAACCGTTCAGGCAGATATCTTAAAAGAGGACCAAGCCCAAAACACATGTATTTTTTCAACTGAATTTGCCCTACGCTTAATGGGTGATGTGCAAGCGTATTTTATAGAGCATAACGTTCGCAATTTCTATTCGGTATCTATTTCGGGTTATCACATTGCCGAAGCGGGAGCCAACCCTATTACGCAACTCGCACTAACGTTATCCAATGGCTTTACTTATGTAGAATATTATTTAAGTCGGGGAATGGACATTAATAAATTTGGTCCAAACCTGTCCTTCTTCTTCTCCAATGGTATAGACCCAGAGTATGCTGTGATTGGTAGAGTGGCGCGCCGTATTTGGGCAAAGGCTTTAAAGCAGAAATATGGTGCTAATCCGAGGGCGCAGATGCTTAAATATCATATTCAAACGTCTGGTCGCAGTTTACATGCGCAGGAAATAGACTTTAATGATATAAGAACAACGCTTCAGGCCCTTTATGCTATCTATGATAATTGTAACTCATTGCATACCAATGCTTATGATGAGGCCATTACAACACCTACTGAAGAATCTGTAAGACGTGCCATGGCTATACAACTGATCATTAATAAAGAGCTAGGATTGGCTAAAAATGAAAATCCAATCCAAGGGTCTTTTATTATTGAAGAATTAACCGATTTAGTTGAGGAGGCTGTTTTACTGGAGTTTGATAGAATTACCGAGCGTGGTGGTGTCCTTGGTGCTATGGAAACCATGTACCAACGGTCTAAAATTCAGGAGGAGAGTTTGTATTACGAAACGTTGAAGCATAACGGAGAATTTCCAATTATTGGTGTAAATACTTTTTTAAGCAGCAAAGGGTCTCCAACTGTACAGCCTGCCGAGGTTATTCGAGCAACGACGGAGGAAAAGGAGTTTCAGATTAAAACGCTGGAAAATCTTCATAAGGCGAATGATACAGATGAAATTCTAAAAGACCTTCAGCACAAGGCCATTAACAATCAGAATATTTTTGAAGCTTTAATGGAAGTGTGTAAAGTATGCTCACTTGGTCAGATTACAAAGGCCTTGTTTGAAGTTGGTGGCCAATACCGTCGCAATATGTAGATTGGGAAGTATTGGACGTATTGTATTTGGGCTAAGAAATTCTTCCGGTTCATAAACCATTGCTGAGATAGGCTAAGTGTCATCTTAGGTTATGCCAACTATTGCTTTTAATCTACTTGTACGATACTTAAGGTGCTGGCTAGAGCGTTATAAAAAAAGCATTTTCCTTTCATATCTTTCAAGCCATAAATTCCTGATACAGCTAGGGGTTTGAGTTGTGAAAGGTCTGCCACTTCCATATGTAAGACCATATCGGTTTTACCAGTAGAGATAGGTACTTGTTTGCTCGGAAATTGATGTCCTTGAAAGCTTACCGTTGTGTCTTTAAATGCTGGGTCAACAGCAGAGGTATCAATTTGGGAGATTGGAGTTCCTGTATCAAAAAGCAGAGCTAAGTTTGAAGCATTTGCAGTTTCAAACTGCCCAATTAAATAACCATATGCCGTAGTTACGGGTACACTGTGGACCAGAAGTTTTTTAGGCGTAATGCCAACTTCGATTTTTTTTGCGGTGAAATCTAATACAAAGTTTTCCGATTTAAAAAACCCAAAACCCAATACCACTTGAAATTCTGTTCCTACTTGCTGGCTCACCGCATCAATTTCGTTGTCTGCGGAATAAAAGGTGATGTCTTTATGAGCCGTGTCACCAACAATTATTTCATTGAGCATACCTGTCTGTAAATAATAGGTATTCCCATTAACATCTGCCATCATTATGTCCGATGGCTGCGTTGGCAACTTTAATTCTTTGATGAGAGCGCTGGACAGTTGGACCTGGGCAAAATCACCAAAGTCTATAAGTGCCTTATAAGTTTTGTTTTGGATTATAACCTCTGTAAACATCAGATTATAAGGCGAAATCTCAAAATTTAAGGTATAATGATTTGGCTTCTGACCAAAATGACTTTTAAAGGCTAAAAGTGCTATAAGAGTGATTAACCTTTTCATAATGCACAAGACTTAAGTTTTGCTTGGCAAGATTGTATTTTTTAATCTTAATTGAGGTTAACAAGATTTAAAAAGTGTTAACAAGTGCTAATGGCCAATCCTTTTAAGTCCTATATTCCTTGGTAGAACAAGAAGTATTGAATCAAACTTAAAGCGTCATCATCCAAGTGCGCTGTAGTTTCCTAAAGGTTTTTAGTTCGCCTTTTAAAAGTGGGAGGTAATCCCGTCCATTACTGTTCGCTTTTTCTAGGCGCTTGCAAGTTCTGTGAAGTAAATTTACAAGTCGGTCTAAGCGCTCAACGTGCTTTCTTCTCTTTTCAGGAGTTGATTCGCGCTCTGCACTTATAATTTCAGGCGCAAGATTTACCGATTGCTGTACGATATCTCCCGAGAAGTATATGTCATTATCTTCCGAGCCATCAGGCTTAAGGTAAGACAAGTCATGATTGATGTAGGTAGAGATGCTTCGGCTGAGCATAATAATGTCCAAGGCCTTTTTATAGATAGGCAATTCCGACAAATGGGATGGTAGGTTATAATTCATCTTTTAATAGCAAGGAATACGAAATTACGGATGAAAATTCAGGAATTAATTTAATAATTAAGGTAAATGTTTATTTTTACTTTAATTTATATGTTAATTAAAACAATTTAATTTAAGATGAAAATTGACGCTTTAAATTGGCAAATTCTCAACTGTTTACAAGCCAACGCTAGGATGAGCAATGCCGAAATCGGTAGGCGCGTTGGTGTGAGTTCCCCAGCTGTAGCAGAACGCATTAAAAAAATGGAAGACACGGAAATCATTCAGGGCTATGCAACGTTGGTTTCTCCTTTGGAAGCGGGTTATCAACTAAAGGCTATTATTACTTTAAGGGCATTTATGGGAATGCTCAAGCCATTTTTGGAAAAAGTGAAGTCCTTTGATGAGGTTGTAAATTGTTATCGGATCACTGGTAATGAAAATATTGTAATGGAAGTTGTGCTCAAAAACCAAAAACATCTTGAGTCTTTTATAGACAGGTTGATTACCTACGGCGAAACCAAAACGCAGATTGTACTATCGCATGTGGTAAAAAACAGCGCCATAAAACCTATAAAGTAGCACGTAGATTAATGCGCTAAGGTATTGGCAAAACAAGTGAAAAGGTTCTTTCTAGTTCTCCTGTCTTGAAATATGCCTGGCAATTTGCTTTGCATGTATCCTAGAATTTTCGATAAACCATTTATGGGTTTCCATGCCACCGCAGATAACACCAGCAAGGTAAAGACCCTTAACATTGGACTCCATGGTATCTGGATTGTAGTGTGGAATATGTTTGTCGTCATTACTAAATTCAATACCCACATCTTCCAAAAACCTGAAATTTGGTTTATATCCCGTTAAGGCAATGACAAAGTCATTTTTTAGCGTTACATCGCCCTCAGGTGTTGTAATGTTTACATTATTTTCAGTTATTTCTGTGAGTTCAGAATTAAAAAAAGCCTTAATACTTCCTTCTTCAATCCGATTAATGATATCTGGCCTAACCCAATATTTGACACGTTCGCCTATTTGAGCATCCCTTACCACCATGCTCACACGTCCGCCTTTCCTGTAAATATCCAGAGCTGCATCAACAGCAGAATTACTGGCTCCTACAACTACGACATCTTGCAAAACAAAAGGGTGTGCTTCTTTGTAGTAATGAAACACTTTGGGTAAGTCTTCACCAGGAATGTTCAAATAATTGGGTATATCATAAAATCCTGTGGCAATAATAACCTTATGAGCTTTGTAATTTTGTTTAGTGCTATGTATGATAAAGTGTTGGTCAACTGCTTTCAGAGATTTCACTTCTTCATACAAATTAATGTTAAGCTCATTGGAGGTTACAACACGCCTGTAGTATTCTAAAGCTTCATTTCTGGTTGGTTTGGGATTGTTGCTTATAAAAGGAATGTCATCTATTTCTAACTTTTCCGAGGTAGAAAAAAATGTCATGTTCAAGGGATAATGATATAGGGAGTTGGTAAGTGTTCCCTTTTCCAGTACCACATAATTCAAATTGTGTTTTTTACACTCTAAAGCACAAGCAATACCAATTGGTCCTGCACCAATGATTACGACATCATATTCTAGAAGATCGGTTTCTTTTGAAGCTAAATGCGCCATCGCTTTAAAGTTCTTTTTTTAATGATTAGGTCAAAAATACTAAGTGCTTTGTTGTTTATAGCCTAATTAACATTATTTCACCACATGGAGGTATTGTAACAAGTTATTTCCGTTTCAGCTATTAGGTATTGAACAAGTTATTTTCTGAACGATTTAGAAATTGTATTTTTGAATTTAAGAAAAAGGGGGACATGAGGTACTTTATCATACTTTTACTCACGTTGAGTTTTAGCTGCTCTGGTAAGCAACCTGCAACTATTGGTGAAACACCGTTTCAAGTTAAAATGAATGCTGATTTTAAGGATGCATCCAAATCGCCATTAAAAGCCAAGGATTTAAAAACATTCAAGGGTCTGGATTTCTTTCCATTTGATGAAGATTTTGTAGTTAAAGCCAAATTAGAACGAACTCCTGAGTCCGAATGGTTTAAAATGAAGACTACAACAGACAGATTATCTAAGGAGCGCGTCTATGGTATTTTGTCATTTCAGCTAAAAGGAAAACCCTTCAAATTAAAGGTTTATCAAGGCGAGGAGAATATGAATACGGAAGGCCTTGAGGATTATTTATTTCTACCTTTTTTAGATGAAACCAATGGAGAAACGACTTATGGTGGCGGACGCTATATTGATTTAAGAATACCTAAAGGCGATAGTATGGAAATAGACTTCAATAGAGCCTATAATCCTTACTGTGTTTATAACGATAAGTACTCCTGCCCTATAGTTCCTAGGGACAATTACATAGACCTCAAAGTGGAAGCTGGTCTTAAAATGTTTAAAAAATAAATGTTAAGAGGGATTTTTGTGCAATGAACTTCAGTTACTTTATAAGATGCATACCTAGAAATACCGCAAGAAACCCTATTATAAAGCTTGCAATGGTGTAAATAGCAAAACTTGTGAAATCTCCAGCTTTTAAAAACACGTGGTTTTCATAGGCAAACGTGGAAAAGGTTGTAAATCCGCCGCAAAATCCTGTGGCTAAAAACAAGGTTTGGGAAGGGGAAAGACTTTCGTTTTTAGCGGCTAAACCTAAGATGATACCAATTAATAAACTACCTGCAATATTTGCTGCAAAAGTACCATAAGGGATGCCGTCTGTTGAGCTATTTAGCCATTTTCCAACTAGAAAACGAAGCACGCTTCCTATGCCACCACCAATAAAGACTAAAAGGACTTGTTTCATTTATTCTACGGCCACATAAATTTCCGTAATCCAATCTGCAGGATTAGGTTTTAGCATAGGGTCTGTGATATAGGTTTCGAGCATAGGACCGTCTGGTTTCACGGTTAATCCTGCAGTTTCAATGTAGCTCATAGTCTCGTTCCATGCTTCCTTAAGGTTGGTGTAGTCGCCTTTTAAAGTGGTTTTAACCGATTTAAAGGATTCTAGTTGCCCTGTAAGAATATCAGGATTATCGGTGACTATTCTAGAGTTTGTTGGATAACAGGTTGAAAATATGACCGCATCATTGGCTTCATCCCATTTATGGTAAAGTATAAAAGGTGCACCAGCTCTACTGATATTATGGGTTAGCGCATAGCTGCCAACTTCACCTAACATGGTATTCATTTTAGGCTGAAACTCAGATAGTTTTCCTGAGGCGGTTTTATAGAGGTAAAATCCGCCACTGTGCTGGGTTACTCCATTAACGGTGATGGAATACACTTTCATGTCAGCCTTAACAACGCTGTCTAATTTAAAAAGTCCACGTTCGTAATCAGGGCCTGTTTGCTCTTCTATAGAGCCCATAAATACCGTAAAAAGCTTGGTTATAAAATCTTGTTTGCCTTCCATGGACCAAGTTACTTTTGTTCCATTTTCAGCCGTTTCAAAATCCCAACCAATAAGAGATGAGGCTTCAACAGGTTCAATAAATTCTATGTTCTGTGATATGCTTTTATTTTTAACAGTTTCAAGGGTTGTCATGCTACCTTTTCCAAGAATTTCACCTTCCCATGAGTAAGTTCCACCTTCTCCAATGCTTTTAGAACCATAGGTTATGGAGGCACTGGGTTCTTGCTCCAACCAAGGGGAAAACTCTGGCCAATTCTTATAATCGTTAACCTTATCATAGAGTAAGCTTTTGGGAGCATCAATGATTCGGCTTCTGCTAAAGCTGTATTCATTGGGCTGCACTGCGACATAAATTGAGAACCCAATAATGGCCACCAATAGGAGCAATAGAAAATATTTAAGGAATTTCATGAAGTGAATTGATTTAGTCTTTAATCAAAGATAGCAATTTTATGAAATGTGATATTAGTATTACATTTGTGTATAACATAAAATCAACAATACGAATGAAATTAAAAAGCCTTATGTACTTCTTGATTTTTGTCTTGCTTTTTTCGGCATGCCAAGACAACGAGAAGGCTGAAGTTGATGTGCAAGAGCCATCAATAACCGAAACTGAATTTGATTATAATGTCGAGCAGTTTGCGGATGTAAAGATACTTAGGTATCAAATCCCAGGTTGGGATAACCTTAGCCTCAAGGAACAAAAATTGGTCTATTATCTTGTTGAAGCAGGTCTCGAGGGACGCGATATTATGTGGGACCAAAACTACAGACATAATCTTAAAATAAGACGTGCCTTAGAAAATGTTTATGTGAACTTTTCCGGAGACAAAAACACAGAAGACTGGAAAGCCTTCGAGGTGTATTTAAAGCGTGTTTGGTTTAGCAATGGTATTCACCACCATTATTCCAACGACAAGCTCAAGCCAGATTTTTCCAAGGCTTATCTTACAGAACTTTTTGAGGCCACCAATACAGAGTTAGAACAAGAAGCTTTCGATGTTATTTTTAACGATAAGGACAGTAAGAAAGTAAACCAGGCTAAAGGGGTAGACAATGTCGCGCTCTCAGCCGTTAATTTTTATGGACCCAATGTTACCAATGACGATGTTATCAATTTTTACAAGAATAAAACATCTCCAGATCCAGATAGACCATTGGCTTTTGGTTTAAACTCCCAACTCGTCAAGGAAAATGGAGTTTTAAAAGAGCGTATATATAAATCTGGCGGATTATATGGTCCAGCCATAGACAAGATCGTCACTTGGTTAGAAAAGGCACAAGGTGTCGCAGAAAACCAGGCGCAAGGAGACGCAATAGGACTTTTGATCGATTATTATAAGACAGGAGACTTGCAAACTTGGGATGATTATAATGTGGCTTGGACTAAAGCTACTGAAGGTAATGTAGATTATATCAATAGTTTTATTGAAGTTTATAACGATCCCTTAGGTTATCGAGGTTCTTACGAGAATATCGTTCAAATCAATGATTTTGATATGTCCCAAAAAATGAAGGTATTATCAGATAACGCACAATGGTTTGAAGATAATTCACCTTTAATGGACGAGCATAAAAAGGAGAATGTTGTCGGAGTGACTTACAAAGTAGTAACCGTAGCAGGAGAGGCTGGTGATGCCTCACCAAGTACACCAATAGGAGTAAATTTGCCAAACTCTAACTGGATTCGAAAAGAAGTCGGTAGTAAGTCCGTATCTCTTGGAAATATTATTAATGCCTACAATAATGCAGGCAGTTCTGGACGCTTAAAGGAATTTGTTCATGATGAAGAAGAGTACCAATTAGAAAAAGAATACGGTCAATTGGCAGATAAGTTGCACACGGCACTTCATGAAGTTATTGGCCACGCTTCTGGTCAACTTAACCCTGGAGTAGGTGAAACCAAAGAAACCTTAAAGAATTATGCATCAACCTTGGAGGAAGGAAGGGCGGATCTAGTTGGGTTATACTATTTATACGATTCTAAACTTCAGGAATTGGGATTGGTTGACGATTGGAAATCCGTTGGAAAAGCAGCTTACGATGGTTACATCAGAAATGGTCTTATGACCCAATTAATCCGATTGAATTTGGGCGACGATGTAGAAGAAGCCCATATGCGAAACAGGCAATGGGTGAGTGCTTGGGTTTTTGAGAAAGGCAAGGAAGATAACGTTATTGAAAAGGTAACACGAGATGGTAAGACCTATTTCAATATCAACGATTACGATAAATTACACGACTTGTTTGGCCAATTATTAAGAGAAACACAACGTATTAAATCTGAAGGCGATTACGAGGCTGTTGAGGCCTTAGTAGAAGGTTATGGCGTTAAAGTTGACCAAGACATTCATGCTGAGGTATTGGAGCGAAATAAACAATTTACTTCTGCACCTTACAGTGGATTTGTAAATCCTGTTTTAGTGCCAGAAATGGATGATAACGGAGAAATTACTGCGATAAAGGTGACACAGCCCGCAGGGTTCCTAGAACAAATGTTAGAATACAGTAGTAAATACAACAATTTACCAGACGTAAACTAAATATCGAGAACAGAGAAATAAAAAAAGCAACCGGTTTGGTTGCTTTTTTTATTTTTTTATCTGGCTTTGACATGAATTTTTGGCAAAATCTATTTTCTATAAAGTGGAATCTTAAGCCCAAAAAACACATCAGCCGATCGGGTAGAATCCGATAAGAGTTTACTTAATATAGAACCAGACCCAACACTTAATGGACCAAAACGTAAACCAGCTCCAGCAGTAAAACCACCATATTGTCTGAGGCTTAGAGGAGCATAGACACTTAACCATTTACTTTCAAACCTTGGCATTACTGTTACCATATTGGTAATGGCATTGTTAAATTGCTCATCGGCAGCTACCATGGACAAATCAGCTTGTGCACTAATGAGCCATTTTTTAGCTACTCTATAGTCTACCAACAAATGTAAAGCTGTTGGTAATTGCATTGTGACATTTTGATTTTGAGCGGTCGCATTGTAATTGTTATCCAAGAACTCCTGAACATCATCCTCAAAGGTTGCTGTATTTACGGTTGCCGTCATATCATATAAAGTAACATCGGCTTCATCATATTTTAATGAACCAATGTCTGTTACGGAAATACCAATTTTTAATTTGTAGGGGTCTTGGAAATATCTGATGTCCTCACCCTCTCTGTTAGGGTGCCATTCATATACAAAACCGATATCAAAGCCAAACCCTCCGGTTAAGTCACTGAACTCAATATTGTCATTATCAAAATCATTTGAGGTACCGTATACCAACTCACCATCTGTGGTTAATGTTTCAGTAGCATCAGCATAAGTACCTTCTAGGTTTCTAGCACTTGTAAAGGCACTTCCAGCACCTTGAAGATACTTAAGGGTTACCGCACCAGTGAGCAAATGGTTTTGTTTGCCAAGTAAAATGCGCCCATAGGTTAGGCCAATTTCTGCCCAAGCGTGTGCTGTTCCTGTAAAATTCTGTTGGTTAAAATTAAAGTCACTATTGTCATCAAAACCATCTTCTATGGTTTCAAAGAGGGTTCCATCTATTTCGTTTAGGTTAGTCATCACCCTAACACGAGTGGATAGTCCTATGCTACTTTTCTTATTTAGATTGAACATGAAGGATGGCCCTAGTACATCAATATTAATGTCAAAATTATTAGCTGAACTTGGAAAACGTTCTAGACTATCTTCTAGGTTTTCATCAGAATTAAAGAGCTCATTAAAGCCTATTCCAATGTAGTCATTGTCTATAAAAACACTTCCCGATATTAAATTGATATCAGCTCTTAAATTGGATTCAACAATATTGGCTGGATTGTAAATGACACCGTGGACACCAGCGTAGTTATCGACAGTATGACCGATGTAGCTTTGCGCTGAAATAAATACTATGTTAAATACAAAGAATAAGGCGGTTAAATATAATCTCATAATAAGTTGGTTTAAGCGAAACAATAAAAATCCCCAATGTTGGGGATTTTTACTGATGTGCAAGTACTAAATTATTGTTTTATAAATCGCTTTTGAGAGTTTATACCATTACTTTTAATGGTTAAGATATAAACGCCCGATTTCAAGTTTTCAATATTCAGGCTTGTTATGTTACTTGTGGATTTTCTTTCTAACATAAGTCGTCCATTTAAATCATAAATCTCTATAGTGGCATTTTCTAGGCTATTTGAAGTTATAGTCAACCAATTTTTAACAGGATTGGGATATAAAGTGAATTTTGACTCTTGAGAATCGGTTATGTTTAAGGCACTGTCAATGAACAATGTTATTGGCGCTCTGTCTATCACTAAACCAGGAAGTATAGGATTTGTAATTCTACAAAAATAAATACCGCTATCAGTCTCCTGCGCATTCAAGATTTCATAGTTGGCACTGGTAGCTTCAGGAATGGGTAAATTATCCTGGTACCACTGGTATTGGTTATTTAATGATGAAGCTTGAGTATTTCTATTGATATCAGTATCGTTAATGCTTAGTGTAATATTACTGCCCGGAGCATCGGTAATATCTTCTGGTAAATCAGTTGTGCGCTGAGGTGAATAGGTGATACTATTGTAATTTCCACTTGAGAAATAAGGTTCGATATCAGAAAAATCAAAAAGATTATCGGAAATATTTAGATTAATAGTTGGACTATTAAATGGAATGGAGCCACTTAAACTATTCCCGCTAAGATTTACAGAAGAGAGATTTGTTAAATTATTAAGCGAATCGGGAAGATTGCCACTTAAATTATTACTTGTAAGGCTTAACTCTGTTAGATTTGTCAAGTTACCAATTGAACTTGGAATATTTCCGGAAAGTGTATTGGCATCAAGGTCTAAGCTGTTTAAGAAGTCAAAATTTCCAATATTTGATGGTATTATTCCAATAAGTTGATTTGACGGTAAATTAACCGAAGTCACACGTTCCTCACCATCTACAATGGAAGTAGAAACACCGTACCAATCTGATAATGGTACGGAGGAATTTAACCAATTGGTATTATTGGTCCAACTTAAGCCATTCGTTGCAAGATAAAATTCCTGTAAAGCGGCATAATCAGAACTCAAAGGGTCAAATGAATTGATATTAGTTTGCGAGATTTTTCCATCTAGCTGTTGAGCTAAATACATAACATCACCATCAAATAGAATATCCCAAATTGCTGTTACGTTGTCGAACCAAACTTCAGCTGTGGCAGAAGGGTCCGTTATATCAATTCTTGCTAGATAACTATTACTGTAATAGAGATAATTATTGTAAAAAGCAACATCCAAAGGAGAAGGAGCGTCAACAACATCAATTACCGGAGGATTTGGAATAGTAACATTAATTTTTCGAATTTTGTTTATACCTCCATGGGCAAAAAAAAGTTCATCTCCATTAAAGGCAATATCATTTACAAAACTGCTCAATCCAGTTACTAAGGTTTCAACTGTCGAAGCTGGATCAGTAGCGGTATAATCGAACCTAAGAATTTTCCCATTATTAAATTCACGATCACTTATATACAAAAAACTATCTTTAACTGCCAACCCAAATGCAAAATTAAGATTTGTTAGTATAGGCGTAATGGTTGGAGTTGGATTGTTTAAATCAATCTTCCCAACGTTTGAGACGCCATATGTTAAATAGAGATCGGTTCCGACAACTACAAATTTAGTTGGGAATGATAAATTAGTGATTAAATTTTGAACTGCTGGTGGATTTGTCGAAATATCAATACTATGGAATATAGAGGTTCCAACACTTCCTGTGTAAATAGTGTTGCCAGTTTTGGCAAGGCCAACAGGGTTAGACAAACCTGTAACAAAATCTGTTAATTGTGCGTTGACTTGTAAAAAAAATAAACTAAGAATAAATAGGCTAATGTTTTTCATGTAATTAAATATTTATTGTAAGTCTAAATATAAAAAAAATCCTACAATCGAAACAATGTATATATCTATTAAGAATTAATTATTGAATTGTGTGTTTTATTAATAAATAAAACAAAAGTCCTATTAAAATAATTAAGTCAAAATTCACCACCTATTTTTTACATAAACAAAAACTTCACAGTAGCCAGCATGGCAATAAAACCGATAAAAGCAATTAAAATCCAAACGGTGCCTTTGTAGTAACGGCGATGGAGTTTACGGTCTTTACGATATTGAAAGGCTAATACAACCACAAAGGAGATAAAGAATAATAACGCAAAAATCAATTGACCAGTTGTAAACATTGCTGTATTTTTATGCAAATTTACGTATAATCCTTGTTAAAATAATCCCAACAATGCAAGATAAAATCAATGCGGTTAAGGCCTTCCATACCGCTTTTAAGATAGGACATCGAGAAACACCCAAGGCCAATCTAGGCCTAGAAAAAAATATGCTACGCTATAAATTAATGCGCGAGGAAAACGAAGAATACCTTGAGGCTGCCAACGATGGTGATCTGGTCGAAGTTGCCGATGCCCTGGGAGATATGCTTTATATACTTTGCGGAACCATTATTGAACACGGCTTACAACACAAAATAGAAGAGGTGTTCGAAGAGATTCAGCGCAGCAATATGAGTAAACTTGGAGAAGATGGAGAACCCATTTATCGTGAAGACGGAAAAGTGCTCAAAGGTCCAAATTACTTTAAACCGAATATTGAGGCCATACTTAAATCGTAAAAAAAATCCGCTCTGAGCGGATTTTCAATTTTATTTGACTTCGTAGCGCCACCCATAAGGGTCATCAGCAATGTTATGCTGTATGTTCATCAATTTCTCCTTGAATAGAGAGGCGTAAGAATTATCCAGTTGTTCAAGCTCAAAAACCTCATCGGCATGCTCAAAGGCAGAAACCGGACTAATAACTGCCGCAGTACCTGCTCCAAAAATTTCTTTGAGGCTACCGTCTTTTGCAGCTTCCTTTATTTCCTTAACGCTAACGCGTCTCACTTCGCATTCAATGCCTAAATCTTTGGCCAGTGTAATGACACTTTTTCGGGTAACACCATCTAAAATTCTATCGTTATTAGGCGCAGTTATCAGCTTGTCATTAACCCTAAAGAAAATATTCATGGTACCTGCTTCCTCGAGATATTCGTGCGTATTGGCATCCGTCCATATAATCTGTTGAAATCCTTTCTTCAGTGCCAAACTTGTTGGGTAAAATTGAGCTGCGTAGTTTCCTGCAGCTTTGGCAAACCCTACACCACCATCTGCCGATCTACTGTACTTTTCAGCAAATAGAACACGTACAGGTTCATTGTAGTAAGCTTTAGCGGGAGAAAGGATTATCATAAAGCGATAAGTATTGGCTGGAGATGCCGAAATCGCAGGTTCCGTGGCAATAACAAAGGGCCTAATGTACATGGAATTGCCCACGCCAGGTTTTATCCAATCGCTATCTAATTTCAATAAGGTTTCCAAACCTTTGAAGAAATATTCTTCTGGAAATTCTGGAATCGCCAAGCGCGCTGCCGATTTATTAATACGTTTAAAGTTTTGGTCAGGTCTAAACAAAAAGATTTTACCATCGTCATCTTTGTAGGCTTTCATGCCTTCAAAAACAGCCTGCCCATAATGAAATACCCTAGCCGAGGGCTCAATAGTCATAGGCTGATAAGGCATAATCTGTGGCGTTTGCCACTTGCCGTCCTCAAAATCGCATACAAACATATGGTCTGTGAAAACACGACCAAAGATGAGATTATCAAAATCTACATCATTTATTTTAGACGATTCGGATTTTACTACAACGATTTCGTTAAGGCTAGGTTGACTCATCAATTCAAGATTTAAATGCCGTGCAAAAGTAAGAAATCATAAGCGTTAAAAAAAGGTAATATTATCTTAATATTCCGTAAGTTTGCATTCACAATTAAATCGATATTAAACTCTATAAAAATGAAGAAATTAGTTCTAATTCTATTTGTGATTACACTCACTTTTGCTTGTAAAGACAATAACAAAGAAGCAGAAGAAACAAAGACAGAGGTAAAACAAGACATCGCTTATGCCTCATTTGGTGACGAAATAAATGATGCTGATGCCTTGGACGCAAAAGGTATGCTTGAAAAATACAACAACCTTAAAGAAGGCGATACCGTAATGACAAAAATGCGTGGTCAGATTAAGGAAGTTTGTTCGGTGAAAGGATGCTGGATGACCCTTGATTTAGATGAAGAGCATCAAGTTATGGTGAAGTTTAAAGATTATGGATTTTTTATGCCTTTAAATGCCGAAGGTGAAGTAGTCATTAATGGAAAAGCTTTCGTCACACAAACATCTGTTGATGAATTAAGACATTATGCCGAAGATGCTGGAAAATCTGAAGAGGAGATAGCTGCCATTACTGAGCCAAAATTAGAATACAGATTTGAAGCCGATGGCGTTCTTCTTAAACAATAAATTCGCAAGGATTCTTCTTTTGGTTGTCCTATTGACCTCAGCTTGTAAAGACAACAAGACAGACCAAGAAGAGGTTGTTTCAGGGCCAAAGGAGTACATTATGTATCAACCTTCTGAGATGGCCAATTTCATGAATGCTTTGTATGCTTACAACGAAGGCATAAAATCGCAGATTGAAAATGGCGAAATCCCAACCCAAATGCCTTTGGACTTAATGACTATGCATACGGCAGAAATGACAAAGGGCAAGCATAGGAGCGAGGCTTGGCAAAATGTTGTTGATGTTTTTATCGAATCGCAGAAGCAAGTCACGGACTCTCTCTCGAGTGAAGATTTAAAATTGCGTTACAATGCGGCAATCAATAATTGTCTGTCCTGTCATAAGACCGAATGTACAGGCCCAATACCACGTATTAAAAAACTTCTGATTCAATAAGTTTTTTTGAAACGAAAGATAATCACAACCAAAGACGGTTCTAAAACCATTCAAATTGAAGAATGGAACGAGCAATACCATTCCGTCCATGGTGCCATACAAGAAGCAAATCATGTTTTTATAAAACACGGTTTGCTTTTTTTTGATTCAGGGATTAGGCAAACTGCTTCAGAATCTGCAATTAATATTCTTGAAATTGGTTTTGGCACCGGATTAAATGCCTTTTTGACGTTCCTAAAAGCTGAAAGTCTTCAAATTCCTATTGCATACTCTGGGATTGAGGCCTTTCCTGTGCAATGGGACGAAATAAACCAATTGAATTATCCTGAATTAATATCCTCTGCGCATGCCGAGGTGTTTAAATCCTTACACGCTTGTGAATGGGAAGACCAACAGCATCTAAGTTCTGATTTCACATTAATAAAACGTCAAATGAAGTTTCAGGATATTGCCATTTCCAATCAATTTCATATCATTTATTTCGATGCTTTCGGAGCGCGTGTGCAACCAGAATTGTGGACAGAACGTATTTTTTCTAAAATGTACGAGGCACTTCATGAAAATGGTATACTAGTTACCTATTCGGCAAAAGGAAGTGTAAGACGTGCCATGGAAGCTGTTGGTTTTAAGGTAGAGCGTTTACCTGGACCTCCTGGAAAACGAGAAATGTTGCGAGCGCGCAAACTATCTACAAGCAATTAGTCCTGTTCCAATCTGAGTAATCTCATTAATCGCATTGAGATTACTGTTAATTATTTTAAGGCTTTAGTTGTTTTCCTTTCAGTAAACGTTAAATCCAATTTAAAGTCTCCAAACCAGCCTCTTGCCTTCAGTATCTTTGCCTTATGAAATATAATAGGGTTTTAATAACAGGAGCCACTGGTTTAATAGGACAAGAGATTGTAAAGCAATGCCACGATCTCGGCATAGATGTAAATTACCTCACAACCTCAAAATCCAAATTGTCCCAGGATAATAATTATAAAGGGTTTTATTGGAATCCAGCCAAAGGCGAAATTGATAAAACCTGTCTTGAAGGTGTTGATGCGATTATCAACCTTGTAGGTGCGTCTATTTCCAAACGGTGGACACCGAGCTACAAAAAGGAAATCCTGGAAAGTCGGACCAAATCTGCCGAACTGCTGCAACATACTATACGTTTTAACGATTATAAAATTGAACATGTTGTGTCGGCCAGTGCTATAGGTATTTACCCTTCTAACCTTACTAAATATTACGATGAGGAATCCCAGGAAATCTCAAAATCTTTCTTGGGCGATGTTGTGGTAGCTTGGGAGTCTGCCGTTGATGGTTTTAAAGACTTAGGTTGTAAGCTTACTAAAATTAGGATAGGTTTGGTTTTGGCTAATGATGGAGGTGCACTTCCAGAAATTGTTAAGCCTGTAAAACTTGGCGCAGGAGCTGCTTTTGGTAGCGGAGACCAATGGCAAAGTTGGATTCATCTAAGGGATTTGGCAAGTCTGTTTTTGTACACTCTCGAAAATAATCTTGAAGGAATTTTTAACGGTGTAGCACCAAACCCTGTGACCAATAAGGACCTTACAAAATCAGTGGCTGAGGTACTTGAAAAACCTTTAATATTACCCAATATTCCAAAATTTGCCATGAAATTGGTTTTGGGTGAAATGCATATACTATTATTCGAAAGTCAGCGCGTTTGCTCGAAAAAAATCGAAGACGAAGGATTTCAATTCAAGTTTGCAAATTTAAAACCAGCCCTGGAAGATTTGTTATTGGAGTAATTGGCAGGAATACACTAAACCTTAAAGATAGACATTGGTAACTAACCGTTCTACGGTTGGGTGTTCGCTTCCGCCAAGAGGTTCTATGGTAATGTTTAGCGATTCGGATGCATCAATGTAATTCATGGCCACAAGGGATTGCGAAGTGTCAATGACACCCATATCAATCATTTCACCCTCTACATCTGCCCACATTTGGTAATTATGCGCCTCGTCCAATTCAGGAAGTCTTTCAGTGTTTATCACAACCGATTTTAAATCATGGTTTACAAAACTAATGACCTTTCCTTGAGGCATTAAAGTATTCCCCTCTAGTACATATTGTTTGGTATCTGGATGTGAGAGTGTAGCATAAAGTTTAGCCGTTGTGTCATAGCTTTCGCTAAGCTGGTTGAGTTCTGTTTTAAGGTCTTGTTTTTCAGTTTCAACCATTTTAACATCGTTTTCGAGCCTGTTCAGTTGGGAATACAACCAAATGGATGTGGCCAAGAACAAGGCCGAAAAACTGGCCGCTACGGCAAAATAAAATTTAAAACGACTAGCTTTTGATGCTGTTGGTTGTTTTACGCCCTCTGATTTTAAAGCTGTGGCCCTGGACAGTAATTCATTTTTTACCGTTGGAGGCGGAACTACGGCGTTTTCTAGTCCTAAGGTTTCAAAATCTGCTTCAAGTGTATCGAAATGCTGTTTTAGTTCAGGGTCGGAAGCCAATAATTGTTCAATATAGCGCTCATCGCTTGGATGCAATTCCCCAAGGATATATTGCTCCAAGATGCCATCTTCTATTATTTTTTTCTTGTCCATCATTTTCATATGCCGAATATGATAAGGAACACTATTACTAGCATCATTTTGGCATAAGAAGCTCTTAGCTCTTTTAATGCCTGCCTAACATAAGACTTAAATGTTCCTAAAGGTACTCCCATTTCTTCATGGGCCTCTCTATGGGTTAATCCTTTAAAGTAAACCATTTCTATGGCTGTCTTATGGTGTTCCTTTAATGTTGTCAAAGCTCCTTTTAATTCTAAATGTTCAGCTTCAAATGTAATAGGTGCTTCCTTTTGTTTATATACACTAAAATCATCCGTTTGGATGAGTTTTACTGGTTTTCTTAGAAAATTTAACACCTTGTTTTTGGCAATTCTGTAAACCCATGTGTAGAACCTTCCTTTCTTAGGGTCGTATTGATAAGATTTTTCCCAAACCGTAATAAAGGTCTCTTGCAGAAGGTCTTTTGCTCTGATTTCATCTTTGGTCATTTTTAGAATAACACCGTATATAGCACCAGAGTATTTATCGTAAAGTGCTGACAAGGCCTGCTCATCGCGTTGTTGTAATCGAGATATAAGCGTTGAATCGTCTTGCATTAGTGTTAAAGATTTCCCAAAAAAGGTTAAACACTCATCCAAAGGTGGTGAGCATGTGTAAATATAAATGAAAGCACTTCAAAAAAAAATAAGTGCACATAGTTTAACCAAAAATTAAAAAATCATGAAAAAATTTATTCTAGTTTTAACCACGTTTGCAGCGCTTACATTCGGTCAAAAAGTAAATGCACAAAAGACAATTGTAGATGTTGCTGTTAGCAATGACAATTTTTCTACATTGGTAACTGCGTTAAAAGCAGCTGACCTAGTAGGCGCTCTCCAAGGAGAGGGACCTTTCACGGTATTTGCTCCAACTAATGAGGCTTTTGCCAAAGTTGATAAAAATGCCCTAAATAGTTTACTTCAACCAGAAAATAAAAAAGCATTGGCAAATGTTTTAACCTATCACGTTGTACCATCTAAATTAATGGCAAGCGATGTTGTTGCAGCCTTGAAGAAAGGCAATGGTACCGTTGAGGTAAAAGCATTAAACGGACAAGTATTAACCGTAATGCAAAAAGACAACAAAATTTGGTTAAAAGATCAAAACGGCAATTACAGTGAAATCACAGCGACTGATGTAGAAGGAAGTAATGGAGTGATTCATGTAATTGATACTGTAGTAATGCCTAAATAAGTTTTAGTGTATTGATAGTTTTATGCGTATTACTACAGCGCTATTAATCAAATTGTGGTTGATGGTTATTGATTAATAGCAATAGCAATTTATTTCTAAATTGCTATGAAAAAGAAAAGCACCCAAATAATTTTGGGTGCTTTTTGTTTTGTCTAGCATTTATTTCAATAACCTAGGGTTACAACCGAGCTAATTTAATGGATAAGCTATTCGCTCGACGTAGGGTTCTCAGCTGTAGCTTCCGTTTCAGGGTCATCGGCTATAACACTGAGCATATCAAATGTTATCTTTAATCTATTTTGTGATCCTGTTTGATCAGGCTCAGCGGCAGGTGCTGCAACCACTTCTATATTGGTATTTGGCTTTTTGCTTTTGAGATACGCACTTGTATTTCGTCGCAACGCAGCTTGATATTTCAATGCCAATGCATTCAGTTCGGCTTCGGGAACAAGCATAAGGGCGGCATCTTCTACGCTAATCGTATCATTTTTAGTTTCTCTTCTAATGTACCTTGTAAAGGCCTTTTCATCTTTTCTATAGTCTTTTTGTTTATCGGTATAAAATTTTTGCCCTAAGGCTTCCACAGCCAATGCTTTTGACTGCAGTTCTATATCTATAAAATGCTCTAGCTTTATTTTTAGACCCTCTTTGGCCGTTTCCATTTCAAGGAGCTTGTCCAATTTTGTATACTGCTCTTCGTTAGGAATGGTATCGGTATAACTAAATTCTAGCTCTTTGTAGTCTTCGGGTTTGACGTTTACAAGGCCTGCTAAGGCACCAATCGGGTCAGATGCTGCCCCAGTAATTTTATTCTTAATGGTTGTCCAAACTAGTTTGCCAATATTGATCTCAGGGTCGTTAAGGTCTCCTCTTACGGGAACCGTTAGATTAACATCACCATTTTTATCCTTTAATAAAAACAATGCGAATTTAAGAGGCAACGTATAGAGACCTCCTTTTTGGTTTTCTACTGAAACATTCTTAACCAACAATTGATTCTCGCTATTGATAGCGCCATTGGTAAGCTTGGATTTTGAATAGTAATAAAAATCGCCTTTGAGAACGTTGTGGCCTGTATAATAGTTGGCATATATATTTATATCGGAAAGCAAAAAGTTCTCAATGACTATATCCAGATTTAAATTATCGTAGGCTTTTGGATTTATCCCTAATTTAGATTTGAGGGTTCCCCTGTTGTTCAGCAACATATCTGAATAAATGGTTATCCAGTCCGCTGTGCTTACAATCTTATCGGTATCAATGGCAATATCATTAAGATGGTAGTCAAAACGTTGTCCTGTTAGGTTATCGCTGTAGTCCATAAGACCAGAATTAACCTTAAGCTTTTCAATTTCGTAATAGATTGTTGCTGTAGCGTTATTTGACTCATTGGTTTGGGATTCTATGCTATCTTCTTCTAACTTAAAGATTTTGAAGAAATTATTGGTAATGGAATCCATTTCAAAATAAAGATAGGGCCTTTGCAGCTCTATAGTGCCAATTTTATAAGCACTGTTATAACTGTCAATTTCATTTAATCCTATTTTGGCTAGGTCTGTTTTTATGAACGCCTTATCATTTTTGTCCGTCATGTTGAATTCACTGACCTCTACTTCACCAGACAGCAGGGATTTTTCCGGAGCTTCAGTATTTCCAACAATTCTTATGATAGAATTTAAGCTGCCATTAAAGTCATTGATTTCGGCATATTGAGCAACGTACTCATAAAAAGAATTAAGGTTTAATCTATTCACTTCAATGGTGGCGTCAAAATCGCCATTGACCGGATTTATGTTTAAATCGCTCTTAAAATAGCCTCCGTTTTTAAAATTAAATGCTAAATCGGCTTTGCTTTTTTCGCCCTGATTCCAGACAATTTGTGGGATGAAGAAAGAGAAATTTTCAATATGGGTTTCTTTGCCCACATTTTGGTCATCAAAATAGAAATTGGCCTCTTTCAACTCTAGTTTGGATAAGTCGTATTTAAAAGCGTCTTCTTCCGTTTCGTTTAAAGTGTCAGCAGATTTTGAATAAAACGCGATTAAATCATCAAAATTAAAGCTCGAGTCTTTCATCTTAATATTCACGTCGAGACCCTTAACGTAAAATTGCTCAACATTTTTTTCGCCAAAAAGTAAACGGAACGGCTCTAAATTGACAATCAAAGTGTCAAAACTAATAAAGGTGTCGCTATCATTGGACTCCAACATCCTGAAGTCTATAATTTTGGCCATACTTGTAAAGTAATTATAATTTAGTTCTTCTACATTTATTTGCCTGCCAAAAAATTCTTTACTGTTTTTTGTGGTATAATTTTTAATGAGAGTCGGCAATAATAACAGGGTAATGAGTATGAGGATTAAAACGGTTCCTGTTATCCAATATTTTTTTTGTTTAATGCTAAAGGCCATTTTATGTGGTACATGTTAGGGAGAAACACTAATTGAGAGGCGCTTTGAATTTAAAATGACACTGATTTATAATGTTAGTCCGCTTAAAATTTAAATTAAAGTCCGTCTCATCTCATTCCATAAAATTATTAAAAATCATTAGATGTATTGCTTATTAATTTTAACAAACTGTAAAAGTATAGCGCTAGAGCATTTAGACCTTTAGTGGATATCCTCAAAAAAAAAGCACTGGTTGGTTACCAGTGCTTTTGCTTTTTGAATAAAATATAAGCCTTAGGCCTTTTTAGCAACTAAGGTTACTTTAAGTTCAATATCATCATTGATAAATTTATCTCCTAAGTCGTCAAAAAATGATTTAGAACCATAGCGTACATTCCACTTGGATCTATCTATAGTAAATGTCTCACTTGTAAGTGTCATCATATCACCATCCATGGAGGTTGTTACAGGGAAACTAATGTTATTTGTAGCGTCCTTCATGGTTAAATTACCAGAAAGCATTGTTTTGCCATCAACGGTAGACAGACCAGTTACCTCAAAAGTTGCGTTGGGATAAGTTTCCACATCAAAAAAATCGGCACTGATTAAATGTCCTCTTAAATCGGCATTTTTTTCATTATCCTTAGGAATATCCAGTACTTCTATACTTCCCATATCAATAACAAAAGTTCCGCTTTCAATAGTACCATCAGAGACACTAACGTCACCTTGCGCAACACTAATGGTGCCGTTATGAGTTCCGGTTGGTTTAAAGCCTTTCCATTCTATCATGGACTGATCGTTTAATGCGGTATAGGAGATAGCCGTAGCTTCTGCAACTGCTGCTTCTTCAGCAGCCTTCGTTTCAGCTTCCTTAGCCTTGTCCTTGCAGCTAGTTAAAGAAATAACGGCAACTAAGGCCATTGTTTTTAAGAGTGATGTTTTCATATCAATGTTTTTTGTTTTGGTTTGAGTCACAAAGGTAACTATTAGTAAGGCATAGCACTTATAAAAAAATGTTAATGACATTTTGACATTTTTATAATAATGGCAGTACTTTTGCCACTTGTAAATCGTGATAAATAAAAAGAACTCAAAAATGAGTAAAAAAGATAAAGATAATAAGGTTGAAGA